>NZ_CP141823.1:642387-963581 GCF_035621455.1 Vibrio natriegens NBRC 15636 = ATCC 14048 = DSM 759 | reverse complement strand
TGGAAAAAACGCTCAGATTGATGACCAAAGGTGAGTAACTCAAGTTCAGCACTGTCTGCAAAGGCTAAATCGTGAATGTATTTTACGCTCCAACGCGTCGATTCACCCTGATACTCATCGTATTGGCGTTTCGACTGCTCACGGTCTTGCTGATAATCTTCAGGAGAAAGTGCACCCGGCATTTGAGTGTCTGCTTCATAACGTTGAATAAATGCCTGAAGCTCTTGCGTATCACTAAGTAACCACTGAACTTTGGCTTGGAAATTTTTCACATCCGTATCTGAATGTTCACGGAAGCTCTCACCTTTTAAAAAGTTACCTTCCAATTGCAAAGCGAAAGTATCACTTAACCACCCCCCAGTTCTCAGGTAGAAATCGTTGAGCGGTGTATCTCCGCCTTCAAATACTGTCAGACGATTACTGATCTCCGTCTGCCAAGTGTGGGGAATCGGTTTGGTGACTAAGTTGATCACGCCACCTACGTTGTTTGGTCCGTACTGAACCGCCGCTCCGCCGCGAACAATGTCAATTCGTTCAACCATGGACAACGTCGCTGGGAAAATAGACTGACCAGTATGGCCATATGGTGCGAGGGTTAGGGGAACACCATCCATGAGCATTTGAGCATGACCACTGCGACTCGCATTTAAACCACGCACTGAAATGTTGGGTAGGACTCCCGTTCCGGTTTCATCCTGAACTTTGATACCAGGAACACTTTGCAGCGCGCCATCAATCGAACTTGCCGCCGTTTTTTTGATTTGATCACTGGTGATGATGGTTCGTGCGCCTGGATATTCTTTAACATCTTCAATTTCAGAATTACCTATCACGCTACCCGTAACAACAACGGTTTCCATTGCTGTCGTATTGACTTCAGAAGGTGAAGCACTTGCCTGAGATACCATCGTTGTTGAAGCTAGCGAGGACACTATCGCAATAGCCAAAGGATGCATGGTCAACATTTTGTTCATTCGTTCATTCCGTTTCATTATATATGACATACAAATACGAATGAGAACAAATATTAATTATGTTTTCAACATTAACTTGAAAAACATTTTTTGTTTACCTTAAAAACACAGACGACAACAAAAAACTAACGCAACATCCTCTCTTCAAAAACAAAAAACCCGCATTCAAACCGGAATGCGGGTGGCTTTAAGTAAGGTAAAGCAGTGGATTATTAATAGAACTGGAAATTAGAACGAGTATTTCGCTACAAACTTAAGGCCGTAACCGTCTTTCTTCTCTTCGCCTTCCTGTTCTACAGAACCAGTTTGAACGACAAAGTCTGTTTTGAATGAATCTGTTACATCGTAGCCAAGACCTAGGTATGCAGTTTGCGCTTCTACAGCCGTACCTTGTAGGTCACCGTCTGCGTATTGAAGTGAACCGTAAACTTTGAAACAGTCAAATGTGTACGCTGCTGCTACAGAGTAAGTTTCACCGTCGTTTGGAGATTCAAGAGTAAGCTCAACACTGTCGCTTGCTTTCAAGCTCGCTGCGTTTTCGAAAGAAATGAATGCCGCGCCAAATTTGAAATCACCCAGCGTTACGTCACCTGCTAAACCGACAGAGTTAGCTTTGTCACCGTCAGAACCATAAGCTACCGCTGCAGAAAAATCGTCTACTTTGTAGTTTAGAGATGTAGCAAAGTTTGCTTCGTTGTCTGAGTCACTGTCCGTTTCGTAGTTTGCTGAAAACTCAAGATCGTTGATTGTTTTCTTGTAACGGATACCTTGGCCATCTACACCACCTTGACCGATGATGTATAGGTTAGAACCTTCTCCTTGTTTCGCTTTTTCAACTGCACCGAATGAGTTACCTGTATCACCGAAAGAGAAGTTACCGTAAGTAGTGTGGTCAAATTCTAATTTAATATCAGCGAATTCTGCATTACGGTTTTCTTTTGTCACACTGTCGCCAGCATTAATTGCGAAAGAACCGATTAGTTTCGCATCTTCATTCAATTGATGCGTACCTTTAACTTTTAGGTGTGCATCGGTAAATACGTGTGGTTCTTTCTTTTTATCATCAGCATTAACGTAGATTGCGATACCTTTTGCCCAACCTGACATTTCAACTGTATTTTCGTCTGATTTGTAAATTTCGCCAGCTGCTGCTGCACCAGTAAATAGAACAGAAATTGCAATAGCTAAAGGTTTGATGTTCATATCGTACTCCATGTGTTGCATAATTTCATCGCAACTAATTGTATTAAAAGTATTTATAGGCTAAGAGATTACATTCTTATGCTGAATGTGCTTCTGGGATAATATTATCGAAATAAATTAAATTTAAAATTGAAATATTATTTTAATTTTAATAAACAAGATCAAGATCATAATTAAACCCATATTTGCAAAGTCACGATATGCAGTTTCATGCATTTAAATTACTAGTTTACGGCGTATTTTATTGATTAAGATCAAACACAAGATCAATCATTATTGAGGTGGCGGGGTTTGATATATAAATATGTTTTAAAAACAAACAATACAGTGATGATAAAATTGTGAAATAATAAAAATAAAAATTAGATATGAATCGCAATTCTATTTATAGATATATTCTTTATTATTTTAAAAATGCTAAGGGCGGGATTGGATATATAAATATATCTCTGAACATTGAAGATAATTGATTTCGCATCTTTGAGGATTATGATTTTCACATGAATGAGACGCTGGCTAAACAGCAGACAAGAGCCCTATATCCAGCATGATGCTCGAGTGCTTGCGCGTATAAATGCTGTGTTCCAGGTTTCTGAGGGGTGGGATGTTATGATGAGTTCGTAAGCTTTGCAGATTCAACCAACCCGCAATACTCAGTAGGTCAAAGGGTTTTAAGATAGACAAAATAAAAAAGTCCCCTCATTTCTGAAGGGACTCTTTCTAGTGATTTGTAGCGTTCTTAGGTCAGCAATTCATTTATGCTTTTGCTGTCTGTTTGTAGCGGTCAAAGATAACCGCTGCTAGTAGAATTAAACCACGAACAACGTATTGAGAAAACGGAGACATGTTCAGTAGGTTCATCGCGTTTTCTACAGTACCCAGAATAAGTACACCAGCGATAACGTAAGAGACTTTACCGATACCACCTTTAAGCGAAACACCACCCAGAACACAAGCAGAGATAACCACCAGTTCAAAACCAACCGAAGTCATTGGCTGACCAGAAGTCATACGTGCAGCCAGAATAACACCCGCTAGTGCAGCCATGAAACCAGAGATGGTGTAGATCATCATCTTGGTCTTAACCACGTTTACACCTGCCAGACGTGCAGCTTCTTCGTTGCCACCAATCGCCAGTGTATTACGGCCATAAACGGTACGGTTCAGTAAGAATGTGAAGACAGCGAATGTAATCAGTGTTAGCCAAATTGGTGTCGGAATACCGATGAAAGAAGAATTACCTAACGCGAAGAAGCTCTCTTCTGTGATACCTACCGCTTTACCGTCAGATATGATGTAGCCTAGACCACGAGCGATCTGCATGGTTGCGAGCGTCGTGATCAGTGCGTTGATTTGCAGTTTGGCGATAACAAAGCCGTTTAACAGGCCAAATGCCACACCAGAAAGTAGGCCAGCACCCACACCCAGAACGACGCTGCTGGTCGCGTTGATAGCCACAGCGGTGACAACACCTGAACATGCGATTACTGAAGCAACAGAAAGGTCAAGGTCACCACAAGCAAGACAGAACAGCATGGCACATGCCACCATACCACTCATTGAGATTGCCAGGCCTAAGCCTTTCATGTTGATGAAGGTTGCAAAGTAGGGAACGAAAAGGCAGCAGAGTATAAACAGACCTGCAAACACCATTAGCATTCCGAATTTATCCCAGATTTTACCGAAGCTAAAGCTGCCAGTTTTTGGAGCTGACTCTATCGCTTTTGTAGGGTTAGAAGTAGACATAATGATATTCCTTAATTTTAAGCGGCTGCCGACTCTTCTTTATCTAGCATGGCTAGACGAAGCGCGGTTTGTTCATTAAATTCGTCGCGTTGTAGTTCACCGGTTACCGCGCCGTCTTTCATAACAAGTACACGGTCAGAGATACCCAACACTTCTGGTAAATCGCTGGAAACAACGAGTACCGTTACTCCGTTTTCTGCCAGCTTAAAAATGAGTTCGTAAATTTCCGATTTTGCGCCCACATCGATACCACGAGTAGGTTCATCCAGTAAGATGACGCTCATTGCCGTTGACAACCAACGACCAAGAATCACTTTCTGCTGGTTACCGCCTGAAAGCTTGCCAATTGGCTGCTCCAGAGAAGAAGCTTTGACATTCAGCGCTTCTTTTTGCTTCGAGGCATTCTTCTTTTCCCAGTCGAAATCAATCAAGCTCTTGAATTTTAAATGCCAAGGGCGAGCACTGATGTTGGTGTTCTCTTGTACCGACATGATAGGAACGATGCCGTCTGCTTTGCGGTCTTCCGAACAAAGCGTAATGCCGTAACGAATCGCATCTTGCGGGTTTTTGACGCCAATTTTGACATCGTGTAAGTAAAGATCGCCGCCTGTCTTTTTGTCTGCACCGAAAATAAGGCGAGTAAGCTCAGTACGACCTGCGCCAACCAATCCAAACAAACCAAGAACTTCACCTTGTTTGACATCCAGTGACACCGGTGCGGTTAACCCTGGGCCTTCGAAGTTTTCAATGCGTAAACCACTCTTACCATGTTCACGCGGGCGGTAGTTGAAGATGTCACTAATTTCACGGCCAACCATCAGTTCAACTAGACGATCGTTAGTCAGCTGAGAAAGGTCAGTAAATGACTGCACGTGCTGGCCATCTTTGAAGATAGTTAATGCATCACACAGGTCGAAGATCTCTTCCATACGGTGCGATACGTACATAATGATTTTGCCCGCATCACGCAGTTCTCGGATAACCTTGAATAAGTTTTGAATTTCGCGCTGTGACAAACTACTGGTTGGCTCATCAAATGCGATAATTTGTGCGTTTCGGCTCAGTGCTTTGGCGATTTCAACCATCTGCCATTGGCCAATAGACAACTCTTTTAGCTGGCATGATGGGTCGAATGTTTCACCTAAACGCTCCAACTGAACTCGTGCGTTCTTGTTGAGGGTTTCTGTATCCACTCGGCCACCCTTGGTCGGTAGTTGACCAAGATAAATATTTTCCGCAACCGTCAACTCAGGGACCAAGTTGAGCTCTTGATAAATAATGGCAATACCGTGCTCAAGCGCATCATTGGTTGAATTCAGCGCCACTTCTTTACCATCAATAGCGATGTGACCTTCCGTAGGCTTATGAAAACCACTTAAGGTTTTGAGTAACGTTGATTTACCAGCACCATTTTCACCCATCAAAGCATGAACACTGCCCGCATCGGCGCGGAAGCTCACGTTGTTCAATGCCTTAACACCTGGGAAGTGCTTCGAGATGTTTCGAAACTCTATGTAAGAGGGGGACTTCGCCATGACATTCTCTCCGTTAAATCAGTTGGTGACGACCAAGCCAGCCGTCACCGAAAGTGAGCTTACAGCCCTTTTTTCGCCAGTTCGTCTTTGAAGTTGTCACGAGTGATAAGAACAACGTCCGTAACTTCAACAAACTTCTCAGGTTGAACGTCTTCTTTTACCCACTTGTATAGAGACTCGATACTCTTGTAGCCGTGTACGTCCGGGCTAGGTAGTAGTGAACCGTAGAAACCGGTTGGTTGAGATTTCGCAAGTTCGTTAACCGCATCCACACCGTTGATACCAATGCCGATTACGTTGTCTGAACCAAAGCCCTGACCTTCCGTTGCACGTACGCCGCCTAATACTGTGTTGTCGTTCATACCAACAATGAGCCATTGCTTAACAGTTGGGTATTGAACAAGTAGAGAGTTAGCAGCGTCCAGTGCTCCTGGAATATCATTGGTTTTGGTTGGTACGCGGTAAATTTGATTAGCTGGGAATCCAGATTGCTCCAGAGCCGAGATAGCACCGTCTACGCGGCGACGTGCCGTATCAAGTTCGTCCGCAGTGATTGCCATAACGCCAGTTGTCGAAGCATCCCAGCTACGCTTCTGCATTTCTTTGTACAGCTCTGTACCTTGACGTTCACCGATAGCAGTCGCTGCCATCATAACCAATGGTACGTCTGTCATTGGCTCGCCTTTCGCGTTTAGGAACTGGTCATCAACAGTGATCACTTTTAGATCATAGCTTTTCGCTTTCGCCATGATTGCAGGACCTAATTTAGGGTCAGGAGTACAGATAACGAAGCCTTTCGCGCCTTGCGCCGCTAGAGTGTCGATAGCATTCAGGGTTTTTTCGCCATCTGGCACCGCCATTTTTACTACTTCAAAGCCTAAATCTTTACCGGCTTTTTCAGCAAATGACCATTCCGTTTGGAACCATGGCTCTTCAGGTTGCTTAACTAGGTAGCCTAGTCGGGTGTCATCATTTGAACCGAAAAATGCGTTGGCCGAAGCACTAAGCATAGTTACGCCAGATAGGGCAGCGATTGTGAGTAGTTTTTTTAGTTTCATTGTTATCCATCCACTGGTAGAGGTGAGTGTTCGCTATACATATTTGTGGATTTAGGGACATTTGTTAGTGACAAAAATCACAGCGGAAAAATGTAGCGAATTTGTCCATTCATTTAGCCAGTGTGGCTATGACACAGATCTCAATTATGCGACCAATGATCCAAATTCTCAGTAAGCAACCCAATACCAGCCTAATGCAAACGTTGAATTCGCTGGTTTCTTGCTTTTCCGACCTGACAGAAGAAGGTGTTAAAAAGAACACAAAAAATCGTCCATGACGTTTTTGTCCATAAAGTTAGCAGACCTCTTTATGGGATAACATCCCTCCTCTAGCTATAACAACAAGTAGATTTAGTTTGCTGACCAAAAGCTGGAGCAGTCATGGACACATTAAACACACAACAACAGCATGTCATTGGTTTGGACTTCGGTTCAGACTCCGTACGTGCCCTTATCGTAAATGCACAAACTGGCAGTGAAGTATCTTCGTCTGTCGTCTATTACCCGCGATGGATGAAAGGGCTATATTGTCAGCCTGCTCAATCTCAATTCAGACATCACCCTCAAGACTATCTGGATGCAATGACCAGTGCGATCCAAGAAGTATTGACCACGGTTTCACCTGAACTCGCCTCTTCCATCGTTGGTATCGGTGTCGATACCACAGGATCAACACCAGCCCCAATTGATGAAAACGGCAACATCCTGGCATTGCTACCAGAGTTCGAGAACAACCCAAATGCAATGTTTGTCCTTTGGAAAGATCACACGTCGGTAACCAAGGCGGATCTGATCAACGAGCTTGCCCACTCAGGTGATTTCACCGATTACACCCGTTACATCGGTGGTATTTATTCATCGGAATGGTTCTGGGCTAAAGCCGCTTGGGTCAGCGAACAAGACGAACAAGTTGCTAAAAGCGCCTACAGCTGGGTAGAACTTTGTGACTGGATTCCAGCGATTCTCGCCGACACTCAACATCCGCAAAAACTGCGTCGCGGTATCTGTGCTGCCGGACATAAAGCCATGTGGCACGACAGCTGGGGCGGCCTGCCTGACCAAGCGTTTTTGAGCGCGATTTCTCCAACACTGGATGGCATACGCGATCGTATGTTCACAGAAGTATTCACTTCGGACCAAGCCGCTGGTTACTTGTCAAAAGCATGGGCAGAAAAACTGGGCTTGCGAGAAGGCATTGCGATTGCAATTGGCGAATTTGACTGTCACATGGGCGCGGTGGGTGCCGGTGCCGGTGCCAATGATTTAGTTAAAGTGATTGGTACTTCAACCTGTGACATTTTGATGGTTGAAGCCGATCAGGTTGGCGATCGCACCATTCACGGCATTTGTGGCCAGGTTGAAGGCAGTGCGATGCCAGAGTTACTGGCGCTAGAAGCAGGACAATCTGCATTTGGTGATATGTACGCTTGGTTTAAGAACGTTCTGATGTGGCCATTGCAGGCTTACGCTGAGCGCAATCCAGACTTTGCAAAAACCGCTGACGAAATTGCGTCTGATTTATTGCCAATGCTTTCGCAAGCCGCCGAGCAGCAGGGTATCGACAAATACACTCCTGTCGCGATGGACTGGCTCAATGGCCGACGCACACCATACGCCAACCAACGACTAAAAGGTGCTATCAGTGATTTGAACCTTGGCAGTGCTTCACCAGCCATCTTCTCTGCATTGGTTGAATCAACGGCTCACGGTGCCAAAGCGATTGTGGATTGCTTCATCGAGCAAGACGTCAAGGTTGAACGCGTGATTGCCATCGGTGGTATTGCGCAGAAATCCCCGTTCGTGATGCAGATGTGTGCGGATGTGATTGGTCGAGAAATCATCGTGGTTGAGTCGGATCAATGCTGTGCTTTAGGGGCAGCGATATTTGCGGCAGTCGCGGCTGGCGTTTACCCAGACACCAAAGCAGCGCAAGACGTCATGGCAAGCCCTGTTCGTCAAACATACTCACCAAACCCGCAAGTGCAAGCACTGCGAGCAGAGCGCTACGCAACTTACCGTCAACTCGGTCAACACATGGAACAAATGGCAGAGTTCCATCAATCTCAGGAGCGTGAAGATGTCTGAACAAACAACATGGAATGACGTCGACTCATTCGCTGAACGCATGAAAACACTTCGCCATCAGGTGTGGCAGGCGAACATGGATCTTCAGCGACATAACCTCGTGACCTTCACCTGGGGCAATGTTTCAGGCATCGATCGCGAATCCGGTTTAGTGGTGATTAAGCCAAGTGGCGTCGAATACAGCGAACTCAGTGCGGAAAACATGGTGGTTGTGGATCTGCAAGGCGAAATCATTGAAGGCAATCTTAAACCTTCTTCTGATACCGCGACGCACCTAGAGCTATACCGCCAGTTCCCGTCAATCGGCGGCATCGTGCATACCCACTCGTCTTATGCGACGTCATGGGCGCAAGCGGGCGCAGCGATTCCAGCCTTTGGCACCACGCACGCGGACTACTTCTACGGTCATATTCCTTGTGCCCGCGCTTTGACTCAACAAGAGATTGAAAGCGACTACGAGTTGAATACCGGCAAAGTCATCGTTGAAACGATTGGCGCAACTGATCCAATGGCGATTCCCGGAATTTTGGTTCGCGAGCACGCGCCATTTACCTGGGGAACCGACCCACATAACGCCGTACATAACGCCGTGGTGGTGGAAGAAGTGGCAAAAATGGCGTTCCGCACACTCTCTATCAACCCGAGTACGTTACCGATTCCACAGACCTTGCTGGATAAGCACTACTTACGCAAGCACGGTAAAGACGCGTACTACGGACAAAAATAACTAACAATTGTCACCTGGCAAGTAGCGAGGCGACCAATGCGACACAGAATAACAGAGGCACTTATGAAAGATTTAACAAACAAATCTGTATGGTTTATCACCGGTTCACAGCACCTATACGGTCCTAAAGTATTGGAGCAAGTGGCAAAGAACAGCGAAGAGATCGTGGCTGGTTTCAACCAGAGCGACGATGTGTGCGTGCCTGTTGTATGTAAAGAAACAGTGAAGTCGCCAGAAGAAATTCTCAACGTATGCCAGCAAGCAAACAACGATGAAAACTGTCTGGGTGTAGTGCTATGGATGCACACTTTCTCCCCAGCAAAAATGTGGATTTCAGGTCTTAAGCAACTGAATAAACCGTTTGTTCATCTCCACACCCAGTTCAGCGAAGCGCTGCCTTGGGAAAGCATCGACATGAACTACATGAACCTGAACCAAAGTGCGCACGGTGACCGCGAATTTGGCTTCATTGGTACGCGTCTTGGCTTGGACCGCCGCGTTATCGTTGGTCACTGGCAGAAGCCTTCTGTACGTAAGCAGCTCGACCACTGGTGTCGCGCGGCAATTGGTTGGCACGAGAGCCACACTCTGCGTGTCGCTCGTTTTGGCGATAACATGCGCCAGGTAGCGGTAACTGAAGGTAACAAGGTTAGCGCACAAATCGAATTTGGCTTTGAAGTACACGCCTACGGTTTGGGTGAACTGACTGAAGTCGTGAACAAAGTCGAAGACAGCGCAATCAATGCCCTGCTGGAAGAGTACCGCTCAACGTACCGAATCGCTCCGGAAATTTTTGAAACGCCAGAACAGTTGGAAATTCTTAAGAATGAAGCTCGCCTTGAACTAGGCATGGAAACCTTCCTGCAAGAGCGCGGCTGTATGGCGTTTGTGAACACGTTTGAAAACCTGACTGGTTTGACTAACCTACCTGGTTTGGCAACACAGCGCCTAATGGAAAAAGGCTATGGTTACGGCGGCGAAGGCGACTGGAAAACGGCCGCGCTGACACGCATCATCAAAACCATGGGTCAAGGTCTACCTGGCGGCACGTCGTTCATGGAAGACTACACCTACAACCTAACAGGTGAAGGACAGGTACTAGGCGCTCACATGTTGGAAGTGTGCCCGACTATCGCCGCTGACAAGCCATCAATTGAGATTCATCGCCATACTATCGGTAAAACTGACGATGTCGCACGTGCGATCTTCAGCGCGAAATCTGGCCCTGCATTAGTGGCAACCCTGATTGATTTGGGTAACCGCTTCCGCTTGTTGGTGAATGAAATTGATACCGTAACACCACCATCAGATCTACCGAACTTGCCAGTGGCACACGCGCTTTGGGAACCTCAGCCTAACCTGGAAGTATCTGCGGCTTCATGGATTCATGCGGGTGGCGCGCACCACAGCGTATACACGCAAAACGTCACTTTAGATATGCTAGAAGACTTCGCTGAGTTTGCTGGTATCGAGCTGGTTGTGATTGACAAGAACACCACCATCCGTGACTTCAAAACAGAGCTGAAACACAACAGTCTGTTCTACCGTTTTAGCAGCGGTATCTAAAAACACGCATGCACCTATTCGGCTGAGGGGGTCAGTCGAGTAGGTGTTTCGCTATATTTTGAACTTCCAACTTCCCGCACATCATGCCACCCTCCCTATTAGCTTGAACAATTCCCTACCTCTCGTTTTCGTTACCTATTTTTTTACTGCGCAAAGTAATCGAGTAGAATTTGTGGGTTATGCGTATGCCAAACGAACAAGGATAGCAGTGCGGTCTGTGACAACTATACTGATAAATCCATGCTTAGCATGACAGGTTGTGGCGTAGCGATGTGATATGCGAACTGGGTGCCTGCCATCGCAACAACATAATGGCTGCAACCGATAATTATGGTGAAGCGTTAAAACAACGACTTAAACAACGCCTCCCACTCTGGTTTACTTTTTTGCCGCGCGATTTTGCGGCAAGTTTTAATGCTGTTATACGGAAAATAGAATGCAAAACGATCCCTTGAAACCTGGATATGACTTCAATGCTCATTTAGTTGCGGGTTTAACGCCAATCTCAAAAGGCAACGATCTAGACTTTGTTATTGACCGTCCTCATGGGATGAAGGGCTTTATCATCAATTTGACGGTAAAAGGTCAGGGCACCGTATTTCACGGTGACGAATCCTTTACGGTTAATGAAGGCGATTTACTACTCTTTCCAACGGGTGTACCGCACTACTACCACCGCTCAGAAGAGGCAGAAGACTGGCATCATCGCTGGATCTATTTTCGCCCTCGCGCCTACTGGATAAACCGTCTCAAGTGGGAAAGCTGCATCAACGGTGTGTTTATCACTAAAGGTGTGCACATTGACGCTAAGGAAAAGCTCGAGCAGCTGTTTAAGCAGATTGAAGACCTGAGTAAGAAGGACGAGCCCTACAGCGATGAGTTGACGCTCAATTTGCTAGAGCAGCTATTGATACGCTGTAAAATGAACCAGCCGAACCTGATCAAGAAACTCGTTGATCCAAGAATCACCAACGTGTTGAATTACATGGCCAAACACCTCAATGAAGATTTCAGCAACGAAAAATTAGCCGATCTTGTGTGTTTGTCGCCCTCCAGATTGGGGCATTTATTCCGCGACGAAGTTGGGATGACTATCATCCAGTGGCGTGATGACCAACGAATTAGCCGAGCGAAACAGTTACTGGTGACATCGAACTATTCCATCAACCAAATTTCTCGCTTGATTGGCTATTCGGACCCACTCTATTTTTCGCGCGTGTTTAAGAACAAAGCCGGGCTAAGCCCGAAACTCTATCGTGAGAAAGTGATGTAAGTAACCTTAAGACGCTGAGTATACATGTCGGGCAGGAATCTCTCCTGCCCGAATTATTTATGATTATTGAAAGTTGAACTGGTAACTGGTTTGATGCTGATAGAACGACTTTTGAGTAATAAAGCGTTTGTTCGCCTCTGGCCATTCTGGATGGTTTGGGCAATCCGGTAAGAATTGGGTCTCAAGCGCCAGGCCTTGATAATCGCGATACTCACCATTGCGAGAAGGCGTACCTGCCAAGAAGTTACCGCTGTAAAACTGAATCGCAGGTTTATCGGTAAACACTGACATCTCCACCAGCTTGTCTGAGCTAGTCAGGCGAGCGATAGTGCTAACGCCATCCGTTAACTCTTCGGGTAAGGTAAAAGCGTGGTCATAGCCTTTGGCTAGCTTCTGGTCTTCATCCTCTAACAAGCGCGCTCTGATTACCTGAGAGCTACCAAAGTCAAAACTGCTCCCTTGTACTGCTTTCAGCTCACCAGTCGGGATGAGCTGGTCATCTGTAGGTAGATACTCGTTCGCCAGTAGTTGCAGATCATGATCAAGAATGGTTTTGCCAGATTCCGCGCCGTCTAAATTAAAGTAGGCGTGGTTGGTCAGGTTTATTGGACAGTCTTGGTCACAAATCGCCGAGTATTCGATGCATAGCTGATTGTTTTCCGTCAGCGTATAAGCCACTTCAGCAGTAAGGTTCCCCGGGAAGCCTTGGTCACCATCGGGAGACATCAAACAGTAAGTAATGTGTGAATCGCTTTTATCTTTCACTAGCCAGCGGCGTTTATCAAAACCTTCAATACCGCCATGTAGGCTATTGCCATTATTGTTGCGAGTAATGGAATAGGTTTGTCCGTTTAAGTTGAACTGCCCCTTAGCAATGCGGTTGGCGAACCGGCCAATGGTCGCACCTAAAAAAGCAGAATGAGACTGATAATCGTGCAGCGAGGTCATGCCGAGCAGAACTTCTCTTGGCCCAGAGGAAGTCGGAAGCTGACAACTTAGCCATGTGGCACCAATGTCCATAAAGGTGGCTGTCATGCCGTGATGATTACGTAATATATGAACCGTCGCAGGCTTACCATCGGTGAAAAGATCGTGCTCAATCGCAGCCTTGATCGAGTCGGGTGGGATAATGCTGTTGGGCATAGAGGCTCCTTTCAAAAACACAGTACCTGCAAATCGCAGGTACTGATATAACAGGATTAAATCGCTTCGCCGAAGAGTGGGAAACCATCTTTCCAAATGAGGCGTTTGATACGCGTATGGCGGTTAGGGTCCCAAAGTGGGTCGCCTTCAATTTCGGTGTAATCACGCGCATGATAAACCAATAGGTCGTGGCCTTCTTCATCAACGGTAAAGCTGTTGTGACCTGGCCCGTAAATCTTTTTCTCCCAGTTGGTTTTAAACACTGGTTGTTTGGCTTTCACCCAGCTTTTCGGGTCTAGCAGGTCACTATTTTCATCTGCATAGAGCAATCCCATGCAATAGTTTTCGTCGGTCGCACTGGCGGAGTAAGTCATCCAGAATTTACCATGGCGGTGAATTACCGATGGCCCTTCGTTAACCCAAAAGCCGATTTGCTCCCACTCAAACTCTGGAATTGTCAGGCACTGTGGCGCGGTACGCAGCTTGGTTGGCGTTTCCAACTCAGCAATGTACAAGTTTGAGTTACCGCCGATGTTGTTGTCCTTTTGCGCCCACACGTAGTAGTTAACGCCGTTGTGGCTGAACGAGGTCGCGTCTAAGCAGAAGGTATCCATACCAGTGTCGATTTGCCCTTCGAACGTCCATTCCGGTGTGATCGGATTCGGGTTCGAATTCGATATCGCGTACATACGGTGCTGGAACAAGCCATCGATGATTTCTCTAGACGGTGCGGCAGCAAAGTAGACATACCAAGCGTTATCGATAAAGTGCAGCTCTGGCGCCCAGATTAAATCACTGTATGGGCCTGTATCAGGCTTGTACCATGCGTTGATCAGTTCGCTGGTCGTGTCGAGCTCCGCGATGGTCTTTGCTCGACGAATCTCAATGCGATCGTATTCCGGTACCGAAGCGGTGAAATAATAGTAGCCATCCGTGTGTTTGTAGATGTGCGGATCGGCACGCTGCTCGATAATAGGGTTTACGAAATCAGTCATACTGCTTACCTTAATTTGCGTAATTTGATTGTGGTTTTGAAGATTGAACGTCACTTAGGTTTTTCTCTTCTTCCAGGATGTTCGTTGCCGTCATCGACTGGTAGTACTTATCGGTCACTTTGTATTTGAACATCAGCGAACCCATTAAGAAGTGGAAGAAACCAGGGATCACCGTCAGCATCAGTGCAATACCAGTCAGTGCGTAATCCGATTGCGCTTCATTTGGTACGTAGTTAAAGAATGTCAGCAGCCAACCAACCACTGCGCCGCCGATACCCATACCTAGTTTTTGGCTAAATGAGATACCGCCAAACGCAAGGCCAGACACACGTTGACCGGTTTTGTAAGCGCCGTAGTCGACCGCTTCCGCAATGGCTGACCAGAACACCGGTGCGTGTAAATCCACCACGAAAGAAACCAAGAAGTACAACACGAATGCCAGTGCTAAGTCATCACGACCAACGAAAACGTACAGCATCGCGCTCAGTAACAGTACCGCGACCTGGCTGTAACGGAACAGTTTAATTTTACAGTACTTTTTAGTAATCCAAGTTGATGCCACCATCGCCAGAATCGCCGCGCCGACACCCGTTGCAAGGAAGGCTGAAATTGTGCCTGCATCACCACCGAGGTAGTACTTAGCGTAATACGCTGCAACCGAACCACGAATCACGTAGCCGATAGTGCCCGTGACACATACCGCGCAAAGCACCAGCCATTGGTCGTTTTGCATCAACAACTTAACTTGGTCTTTAAATGACTTTTTGTCGACCACGTGTTCAATACGTTCTTTGGTGGTCGCGAAACAGAACAAGAACAGCAGTGTGCCCATCAGTCCCATAAGCCCCATCGAGTATTGGTAACCCAATTGAATGTTGTCTTGACCCCAAGCTGCTGATAGCTGCGGTACGATAATGGTGACCAGAAACGCCGCGATTTTAGCGAAGAATAAGCGATAACCGTTCGCAGACAATCGCTCTTTCGGGTCATCGGTCATCACACTGATGAGGGAAATGTACGGAATGGTCACCGCGGTAAACATGACAGTGACAAAGATGTACGTCGCGTAAGCGTAAACTAGCTTGGTGTTGTAATCGCCATCTGGCGTGCTGAAAGCTAGGTAAACCGAGATTCCGAAAGGAATGGCTAGAAAGAGCAGATACTGGCGGTAGCGTCCCCAACGAGAGGTAAACTTATCAGTAATCATACCCATCACCGGGTCGGTCACTGCGTCGATTAATCGAACTACGATAAATAGCATCGCTAAGTCTTCGGGTTTAATACCAAAAATATCCGTATAGAAGAAGGTAATGATTAACATCATTGATGAAATCACCACGTTGACCGCCATGTCACCGGCTCCGAAACCGATTTTCTCAAGGACAGGTAATTTATATTTATACATAGGGACGAATCCATTGTTTTCACGATGACAGGGATACTACTTAGGAATCAGAGGTCTGGCTGTTAGGAATCTCATAGATACATGGTGATAGCGGTTTTGTGCATGCCTTCAGCCAATCTGTTTATGTGACAGGATGCGAATCAAGACGTCAGGACGAATAAATTACGATAACTACGGCAGTACAAACTTATAAAAGACAATCAGTCACAGGTTGGAGTAAGGTTATCTTGAACACGACGCGGACACTGACTACAATGGCGCACTTTCTTTACGGAATCCAGGTCATAAAATGAACGACACTACTAAACCAGCTCTACCAGATCGCCTTGCAGGTAACCCTCGTAGCCCATTCTTCGTGAAAGAGTGCTTCGACCACCAAATCGGTATTCGTTTCAACGGCAAAGAACGTACTGACGTTGAAGAATACTGCGTGAGCGAAGGCTGGGTAAAAATCGCGTCTCCAAAAGCAAAAGACCGTTTCGGTAACCCAATGCTGATCAAACTGAAAGGCGAAGTTGAAGCGTACTACGTGTAAGCCTTCCTTTCTGCTAATAAAGCCTGGTTTATCCAGGCTTTATTGTTTCTAGAACCACTTATCTGTGTTTCTATGTTATTTGGGAAATAGAAAAGTTTAGGACATAAAAAAGGCCAGCTTTGATAGCTGACCTCTTCGACAAAACTCATCCACTCGGCGCTTAATAACCCTTCCAAGGCACCAGCTTTTTCTCCAGATAACGCATAAACAAATCAAATGCGTAAGCAATCACACCGATAATAATAATGCCTGCGATCACAACGTCTGTGACAAGGAACTCTGCGGCATTGAGCACCATAAAGCCAATCCCCGCTTCTGCTGCCACCATTTCACTCGCCACCAGCGTGGTCCAGCCAAAGCCAATACCGATACGCAGACCCGTCAGAATTTCAGGCATCGCACTTTTGATGATGACGTGATAAAGCACCTGAGCTTTGGAAGCCCCCATGGAATACGCCGCCTGAATCTGTTCACTACGCGCTGAATTCACACCCGCTCGGGCACTCAATGCGATTGGCGCGAACATCGCCAAATAAATCAACGTCACTTTACTGGTTTCATCGATGCCAAGCCAGATGATCACCAAAGGCAGGTAAGCAAGTGGAGGTAAAGGGCGGTAAAACTCAATCAAGGGGTCGAAGATGCCGCGAATCCACACATTAGAGCCGATAAGAATACCAATTGGCACAGCGGTAACAACGGCGAGGATAAACGCCCCAAATACGCGCCCTAAACTTGCCGCCAGATGCTCCGTGAGTGACACGCCAGAAAAACCATTGACCACCAAGTCACCAAAACGCTCTATAACTGCACTCGGAGCGGGCAAAAATAGCGGTTTTACCCAGCCCATTTCGGTGACCAGTGCCCATAGTGCGATAAAGAAAATACTCGCAATAAACGACACTAATCGAGAGTCGCCCTGCCCCGGCTCGCCATAATAGTTGCCCGGCACTAAAGTCTTCTTCTTTATTGCTTTGATAAGCGCATAAAAAGGGGGCGTTTTGTGAATCACACTATCTTGCTTGCGTTCTTCAACCGTCACTTGTTTGGTTTTGTCCTGTACGCGATCTTGTTTCATTTCCGTTTCTGCGGATGTTTCTGTAACCGCACCTGTTCCTGTAACCATAGCTGCTTGAGTCATTACGCCACCTCCGGTACTTCATCTTGGTGAATGATAGAAAGGATCTTTTCTCGCATCTCGATAAAATCAGGCATCGACTTAACGGCTCGTGCATCCCGACATTCCAAAAAGCGTTTGTTGAAGTCCAGGTCAAAGCTATGGGTAATACGCCCCGGTCTTGGCGACATCACGATGAGGCGAGATGCCATAAACAGAGCTTCTTCGACACTATGAGTGATAAAGAACATCATTTTGTTGGTGGTCTGCCACGCATCGAGAAGCAGCTCTTGTAAGGTCTCGCGGGTAAGCGCATCAAGTGCACCTAACGGCTCATCCAGTAACAGAATGCTCGGGTCGTTCGTCAGAGCTCGGGCTATCCCAACACGCTGCTGCATACCGCCAGAAAGTTGATACACCTTGTGCTGATGAAAATCTTCCAAACCAACTAATTTCAGGTATTTGGCTGCGCGTTCCAGGCGTTCTTCTTTGCTCACGCCTCTAAGCTTTAAACCAAATGCTGTGTTTTCGATGACGTTAAGCCAAGGAAATAACGCATGTTTTTGAAACACCACGCCTCGGTCAGCGCTCGGGCCCACAATTTGGTCGCCAATATCACGCCCTAAGGCCACACGAGGTAAGCCTTCCACCGATGAGTTGCCCAAGGTTAAATACCCTTCTGTTGGAGTGATAAAGCCTGCCATTAAGTTCAATAGCGTCGTTTTGCCACAACCCGAAGCTCCGAGTGCAACGACCAGATCCCCTTGTTCTATCTCTAAATTAACCCCTGATAGAGCAAGGACGGGTTCTCCTCCCTGACGATCTTCATACACGACCGACACGTCTTCTATTTTCAGTGTTTTCTCTGTAGACATACGATACTTCCTTGTATTTGTAGATGTGATTACTGAGCTTTCGCTGCTTCGGCGTAACTTGGGTTAACAAATACGCTGTAATCCGGCATCAGTGCCGATATCTTCTTCTCTTTCAACAGAAAAGCAGACGTTGCTTCAAGCGCCTTGCTCGCGCCGCCCTCTTTACCACAACCCAGCCATTGACATGACAACTGAGTATCCACATCCAGAAATTCATATAGACTCATCGCGTCAACTGCGCCTTCTGGTTCACCACCAGCCAGTTTCGCGACTGAAACCGCCATTGGGTCTTTAGCGCTGAAGGTTTCTTTTCCAGCACGGTATTGCTGATCAACACTCGCAACTACAGTGATAAATTTCGAAACGAACTCACCGTTTTCAGCTGCAAACTGCTTGTTCGCAATCATTCCATCGAATGTCGGCTTGCCCCACGCGCTAAGTTGTTTTGAGCTAATAAGCACGCTGCCGTCTTGCTTGATCTTGCCCAAAGCAGGATCCCAGATAAATGCGCCGTCAATATCACCACGCTGCCAAGCCGCCATGATCGCATTCGGCTGCATGTTGATGAGCTTGACGTCTTTCTCGCTCAATCCAAATTGTTCTAGAGCAAATAGCATGTGAAAGTGGGTAGTAGAAACAAATGGAACCGCGATACGTTTACCTTTGAGATCGGCTGGCGAGTTAATACCACTGCCGTTTTTGACTACCAAGGCTTCTGCGTCTGCGATGTTTTCCATCACCCATACCAGTTCCATCTCAACGCCATTACTTGCCGCGCTCGCAATTGGGCTGGAGCCAGCAACGGTCATATCGACGGCACCAGCCGCCATAGCTGTAATTGCTTTTGCGCCAGAATCAAACTTACGCCACTTGATGTCGTAACCCGTTTCTTTTTCAACCAGCTTCTGATCAATGGCATACTTCATCGGGTTGAACATTCCCTGGTAGCCGATCGTCACTTCTTTCGCTGCCCAGGTATTCATTGAACAAAGCAAAGTCCCCAGTAGTACCGTTTTGCTCGCCAACTTGTTTTTCAGTGATTTATTCATCAGTGTCTTCATATCCACGTCCTTATGTGCTGTATGACATCTTCACATTACGAGTTGCTGTTGTGGTTAGGTAGTACCAGAGCATTTCTTTATTGGTCCAGTTACGCACCAATTCAGTGCGCCATCTTAGTGCATTTATTATCGGGTTTAATAACGAGAAAAAGCGCCTTGGCAATACACGAAGGATCACCAAGGCGCTGTTGATTTTTATTGGTTTTAAATAGACGTTAAACCACAGGTTCTGCGACTTTTTCGGCAATGGCCACGTCAATAACATTCACGATTTCATCGGCTTGCTCTAGGGTGAGAGTCAATGGTGGACTTAGACACAAAGTGTTGTTGAGTCGTTCAAATGATCGATTGGTACGCCCGATAAGCACACCTCGCTTCATACACTTAGCCACAATATCGGCAGCAACGGCTTCCTTGACAGGTTCTTTGCTTGTTTTGTCTTCTACCAATTCAATACCAAGAAATAACCCTTTGCCTCGCACATCACCGACCATTTCATATTTCGATTTCAAGCGCTGAAGCTGCGCCATCAAATAGTCACCAACGTGAGCGGCGTTATTGATCAGGTTTTCTTCTTCAATGATTTTTAAGTTCTCTAATGCGGCGGCAGGGCCAATAGTGCAGCCGCCGAAAGTACTGATGTCTCGGAAGTAGCTGTATTTATCCGAAGGATCGTCTTTGAACTGTTGGAAAACTTCCTCTGTTGTCACGGTACAAGAGATAGCAGCGTAAGCCGATGCAACCCCTTTCGCCATCGTCACGATGTCTGGCTTGATACCATAATGTTGGTAACCGAACCATTTGCCGGTGCGACCCACACCACACACCACTTCGTCAACGTGAATTAAAATATCGTACTTTTTACAGATACGTTGGATCTCTTCGTAGTAGCCTTTCGGCGGGGTGATCACGCCACCACCCGCAGTGATCGGCTCAACGACAATCGCACCTACGGTTTCTGGCCCTTCACGTAAAATCACCTCTTCTAATTGTTGTGCTGCTTTGATGCCGTAGTCATCGACACTGCCAAACTGAGAGCGATACTCACAGCAATGTGGAAATTCAACAAAGCCTGGGGTAAACGGGCCGTACTGTGCTCTGCGTTCTTCTTGCCCGGTGGAACTCAAGCAAGTGATGGTTGTGCCGTGATAGTCTCGCTCTCGGTAAAGGATCTTATGCTTTTTACCACCATACTTTTTGTGCGCAATCTGGCGTACGATTTTGTACGCTTTTTCATTCGCTTCAGAACCCGAGTTAGAAAAATAAACACGGCTCATACCCGGCATTTTTTCGATGAGTTTACTGGCAAACTCCGCCATCACTGGAGATCCAGCGGAACCTGCAAAGTAGTTCAATTGCAACGCTTGGTTTTTTATCACCTCGGCAATTCGCTCGCGTCCATAGCCGACATTGACACACCACACACCACCTGAGCTCGCGTCCAAATAGCGATTGCCTTTAATATCCCAAACATACTCGTCTTTACCATGGGACATGATAAGCGGTGACTGGCTTTCAAATGCGGCATGTTGTGTTAAGTGATGCCAAACATGCGCTTTATCCCACGCTTCGACCTGTTCAACATCGCGCTGGGCTGGCTGCTGTGCCAAATGTGTTTGTCCGTAATCCATAAACGCTCTCCTTCGGTTTTCTTTCACCTTAGACAAGCTCCCTGTCTGGCATATAGATCCAGTTGTAGCTTTTTATGGGGTCAACACACATTGCAGTAACTATTAAGTAAAAGGGAAGTTGGTACGGTTGATGCTTAGCGATTGTTAGTAGAATAAAACAGCACCGTTATAGGCGAGTTATGAAAAGTGAATATTTGATGCACATACAATTCTCTCCAGAGAGAAGCTTGCAAGAACAAATTAGGGAACACTTACTCGACGCAATGCGTAATGGCGTCTTTGAAGATAAAGCGTTACCTTCGTGCCGCAAGCTGGCATCAATGCTCAGAGTTTCTCGAAATACCGTTGTTCTCGTCTATGACAAACTGGTTGATGAAGGGTATTTGAAGTCGCAGGAGCGCAGTGGCTACTACCCAAATACAGAAGCATTACACGAAGATTTAAATATCGACGACACATCAACATCGCGTGATGAAGTCATTCTTGGTGCAAAACCTGCCCATTTTTGGACCAACCGAATTAAGAAAGATCTGCGTAATCAACGCAATATATCCAAGGCCAAAAACTGGCAAGATTACCCTTATCCGTTTTTGTTCGGACAACCTGACCACTCGATATTCCCTCTAAACCATTGGCGCGAATGCTGCCGCTTATCACAGCGTTCCGGTGTAGTAAAAGACTGGATATCAGACTCAATCGACAGTGATGACCCGGCACTTATCAAACAGCTACAAAATAACGTGCTCACCAAACGCGGTATAAAAGCCCATCAGGAAGAAATTCTTATCACGATAGGTACACAAAATTCGTTGTATCTATTGGCAGAGCTGTTGGCAAATCAAGGAACGGCCATTGGTATTGAAGAGCCGGGCTACCCAGACGTGCGTAATATTTTTGCTTCTCGTGGCGCGCATATCGTACCTATTGGCATAGATTGCCAAGGGATTGAAATCAGCGACGAGTTAAAGCAGTGTGACTATGTCTACGTCACCCCGAGCCATCAAGTGCCCACCAATGTCACCATGTCGATGCAAAGGCGACAAGCACTGCTGGATGCCGCTGAAAAATATGACTTTGTGATCATAGAAGATGATTATGAGAGTGAAGTCAATGTGCTAAGTCAGGCGAGCCCATCACTCAAAAGTTTGGATACACATGGCCGAGTCATTTACATCGGTAGCTTATCCAAATCACTATCCCCGGGGCTGAGATTAGGCTATATGGTCACTGAAAGACCTTTGATTCAAGCAACACGTTCACTTCGACGCTTGATGTTCCGCCATCCACCAGCGAACAACCAACGCACCTGTGCACTGTTTATTTCGCTTGGTCATTACGACGCCTACCTGCGTAAGCTTAAAAATTGCTACCAAGAACGCTGGACTGAAATGCGCACTTCAATAGAAAAGCACCTGCCGCAATGTGTGACAACAGAAACGATGGGGGGCAGCTCATTCTGGCTGAAATTGCCTCGACCTATAGACTGTGAAGCTTTCGCCAAAAAAGCTCAGGATGCCGGAGTGTTGGTAGAACCTGGAACCATTCACTTCGCCCGTTTCCATCTAGATAGCCGTCGATACATAAGACTCGGCTTCTCCGCGATAGACAAAGGCAAGATAGACGCCGGGATCCAAAAACTCGCCTCACTATTGTAAATCCGCCCGAAAGCAAGAGTTTTACCGAACCAATAACCATACATTACGAACTTAACTCGTGATGGGTTTTTTATTATTTTTCATAGCCTTACCTGTACCCATAAATAACCTCAACTGGTACTAAGGAATCCTTCCTAATCCAAGTAAATTAACATTAAGCATTACGGTTGGTTGATTAGAAAGGAAGGTCGCCGTGTCAGAATTTATCATTATTTCTACCTTGATTGTTGCAGGTTTCATCAGAGGCTATACCGGCTTCGGTTTCTCAGCCTTGGTTATCCTAGTCCTTTCTTCTATGTACCCTGTTGCCGAAATGGTGCCTGCGGTACTGCTATTAGACTTGCTAGTTTGCTTGCCTTTGGTCGCTTCGGCGTGGAACAAAACCGATTTCAAAACACTGACCCCACTGCTGTGGGCTACGGGTCTTGGTGTACCTTTTGGTTACCTACTCTTGCTCTACCTGCCAGATAGTCTGCTTAAAGTGATCGTTCCGGGCGCGATACTAGCCCTTGCTGCACTCAGTCACAGCAAGCATGCCCTGACATTACAGCTATCACGGTCACCGTTGTTGTGTGGGTTTATGTCAGGCTGGACAACCAGTGCTGTGTCCGCAGGGGGCGCACCCGTTGTGATTTACATGCGCTATAGCAAGATGCCCATTGACGTGCAGCGCAATAGCTTAATCAGCTACTTCTTTCTTACTACCTGTTTTGTTGTCGGCAGTAGCTATGTGATGACCAAACAGTGGTACTTCATGCCCGATCACCCATTAGGTTATGCACTAATTTCAATGACGGCATTGATGGCAGGAAAACTGGCTTTTAAATACAAGAACTTAAACATCATTCATCAAGCGGCATTCTATCTGATGTTAATACTATCAGCTCTGGCGCTGCTCCGAGCAATTTGGATGCTCTAACGGAAAAAGGACATTGGCTATGAATCTACCTACTGTGTTTATCACTGGCGCAACATCGGGCTTTGGCCAAGCGGCAGCAAGATGTTTTGGTCACGAAGGCTACCAATTAGTGTTAACTGGCAGGCGTAAAGAACGTTTGAACGCGCTCGCGGATGAATTATCTCAAGACTGTGACATCCATATTGCGACAATAGATGTACGAGATGCTGAAGATGTGAAAGCGGTGATTGAACAATTACCAGAACAATTCAAGAACATCGAAATTTTGATTAACAACGCTGGCCTGGCATTAGGAGCAAGCCCCGCAAATGAAGCATCACTCGATGATTGGCACACCATGATCGATACCAATGTCACAGGCCTGGTTAACGTCACGCACGCACTGTTGCCAATCCTGCTAGAGCAACCAAAAGCGACCATTATCAATTTAGCCAGTATTGCCTCCAACTGGTGTTATCCGGGCGCACACGTCTACGGTGCCAGCAAAGCATTTGTGGCTCAATTTTCACGTAATTTACGTTCGGATTTCGCAGGCACGGGGCTCCGTATCACCAGTTTAGAGCCGGGCTTGTCTGAAAGTGAGTTCAGTTTAGTGCGCTTTAATGGGGATCAGGACAAGTACAATCAAATATACGATGGCACTAACCCACTGCAGCCAGAAGACATCGCTGACATCATGCTGTGGATAGCAGAGCAGCCAAGCCACATCAACATTAACAGCTTAGAAGTGATGCCAACTAGCCAAGCTTGGGACAACTTCAAAATTGTGAAGGCACCTACTATTAAAACCTGCTGAAGAATGAGAAAAAACGAAACGCTCTAAATAACAACCGCCTACTCAAGTAGGTGGTTGAGATCGTAAACCCAAACTACCATCTCCCCGAACCACTCATCCATTCCCTTCTCTTTTGAGTACAAGTTGTCAGGAAGTCGACGTTAATCGCTATCGTTTTCAGTTTGTTGTCTAAAATCTTATAGATATACAACCGCCGAAAGAAACGGCTCAAGTTGTTGGATTACAGGGAGAGAAAATGGGAAATCCGCTTGTCACACTTAAAAGTGCCAGCAAAAGCTTTGTTGATGGCAACGAGAACCACCGTGTGCTGGAAAATGTCGACTTCGCTCTGGCAAACGGCGCAAGCGTGGCACTAACAGGGGCAAGTGGTAGCGGTAAAAGTACCCTACTCAATATCATTGCGGGTTTCGAACCTCTATCAAGTGGCGAACTATGGTTAGATGGAGAAAACACCACAGCTTGGAAAGACCCACAATGGAGCCATTTTCGACATCAAAAGCTTGGCGTCATCTTTCAACAATTCAACCTGTTAACGCCACTAAACGTTAAACAAAACATTGCCTTTCCACTAAATTTGAACCAGCTAAATTGGAACGAATGGTGTGACTATTTAGTGGAGACTCTGGCTATTAGTGATTTACTAAACAGACATGTCTCTACCCTTTCTGGTGGTCAGCAACAACGTGTCGCCATAGCCAGATCCTTAGCCCACAAACCCAAACTCTTACTCGCTGACGAACCTACTGGTAACCTTGACCAAAAAGCCGGTTTAGAGGTCATGAAGCTGCTGAGTGACATTACCACGCAAGGTAAAACCGCAGTGATATTGGTGACGCATAGCACTGAATGTGCCGAATTCATGCAAACTCAACTGCGCTTGAAAAACGGTCACCTTGTCCGTAAGCAGGACAACCTCCGAGCCGCGCTATGAAAAAATCCAGGTTTGCGCACACCAAACTCGCACTTTACCTGTTTACCGCTCATTATCGGCAAGCACCGCTGCAAGCCGCAGCAATTCTAATTGGTATCGTACTCGCCGTTACGTTGTTTGTCGCCGTGCAAGCCATCAATCTCAACGCCAAACGCAGCTACGCAGAATCTACAGAGCAGCTGAGTGCTCAAGCACAAAACCTGATTATCCCACCAGCTGGTCAACGCTATTTGCCCGAATCGCTCTACTTTTCACTTAGGCAAAAGGGGTTGGGCGCCTCACTGCCGGTGATTGAAGGTCGGGTCAGGGATGAACAAGGTCGTCGGTGGTCAGTGCAGGGAAGTGACCTTATTGCGGCGATCACCTCTGGAACACGCTACGCCTCAGATTCTAGTAACGAACAAGATATTTCCCTGTTTGACAGCGCACTCCCCCTGACTCAGCTATTGGCTGGTGAACCGATAGTGATGATGAGTCAATCCCAACATCACAATCTAGGTGGCACAGATTTCATGATTCTGGATGAGGTCAAAACGAAAGTCGTTGTTCTGCCGGATGACTGGCAACTGGGAAGCCGGATGTTGATGGATATTGGCTTCGCTCAGCAGTTACTCAATAAACCCGGACAACTGAGCTATATCGCGGTTTTCAATACTGAAGGCAATAATCTCGAGAAATGGCAAAGCTTAGTCGGAGAACAAGGACAATGGGTACCCAACACACAAAGCACCGATCTTGGCTCACTAACGGACAGCTTCCACCTTAATCTTACTGCGATGAGTTTGTTGGCGTTTTTAGTCGGCCTGTTTATCGCCTATAACGGCGTGAAGTACAGCTTACTCAAACGTAATCGCCTGTTGGTACAAATTCAGCAGGCTGGCATCGCACCGATAAAT
Organism: Vibrio natriegens NBRC 15636 = ATCC 14048 = DSM 759; assembly: GCF_035621455.1. Lineage (NCBI taxonomy): Bacteria > Pseudomonadati > Pseudomonadota > Gammaproteobacteria > Vibrionales > Vibrionaceae > Vibrio > Vibrio natriegens. The sequence goes on along the minus strand of NZ_CP141823.1, from coordinate 937,455 downwards.
GTGTTCTCTGCGCTATTAGTTGAATTGATGATTTTGGTGGCGTTCGGCGCGTCACTTGGCTTTGTCCTCGGTATGCAATTAAGTCATTGGTTACATCCAACGGTTGCCCTTACGCTTGAACAACTGTACGGCGCTACGTTACTTCCCGGCACTTGGCGGTGGCAATGGTGGGCACAGGCGCTGTTTCTGACGTTAGCGGCGGCTTTGCTCGCTTGTTGGCAGCACTTTAAACAGCGAGTCCATCAGCCGCTTTCTTCACATAGTGGTCTTTATCAAGCACCAGAAACATCCAACCAGAATCAACTGTTCCTTATCGGCTTGGTGCTCACCACGCTATCTCTGACAGGTTTATGGTTGAGTGACCATCATCGCCTGACCATGGCATGGCTTGGTGTGTTAGTGGTTTCAATTCCTTTATATCTACCGAAAACGCTCAGCATATTAGCGTATTGGAGCGAGCAGCGAACCACACCTGGCTTGGTGCAATATCTGTTTGCTGAACTGCGTGAGCTGATTTCTCCACTTTCTCTTGCGATGATGGCACTGCTTCTTGCCGTGACTGCCAATATCGGTATGAACAATTTGGTCGGAAGCTTTGAATCCACCTTAAAGCAATGGCTTGAACAAAGACTACATGCGGATATTTACGTCAGTCCATCGCAGGGTGAAATGGCGAATGTTGAGCATGCTCTGGAACACTTCGACAACGTAGAAAAGGTCTATAAACAGTATTATGTCGATGCGAACTTGCAGGGCTTACCTATCCGACTTGGCACCAAAGATAAAGATACTTTAGAACAAACCATGGTATTTAAGTCCCGTGTTGATGAGTTCTGGCCGCGCTTTTATCAAGGAGAGGTCGTTGCGATTAGTGAACCTACCGCAGTGAAACTTGGCTTATCGCTTGGTAGTGACCTGAAGCTCGATGCGTTGAAAGACGAGACTCTGACTGTCGGAGCCATTTTTCACGACTACGGTGCACCCAATGGCGAAGTATTACTTGCCCCTCAATTGTGGCAAGAGCGCGGTTTTACAGACTTGCCGATTAGCCTTGGGATAAAAATCTCTGGCGACAAAAAATCCATGTATGACCAATTACAACAACAGTTGGCTCTGAATCCGAGTCAGCTCTACGATCAGGCTCACGTCAAATCAGTCGCGTTAGATATCTTTTCACAAACCTTTGCCATCACACGCACACTAAATGGCGTCACCTTAATGGTGGCTGTGATCGGTTTGTTCAGCGCTTGCTTTATGTTACTCGATGCGCGCAAAGCCGCCATTGCAAGGTTGTATGCGCTTGGCGTGAGTCGTCGAAAATTGATGGCGATGGTGGTTGGGCAAATCGTCGCTTTGGTCAGCTTTACGTTGGTTGTTGCCATACCACTTGGCGCAATGGTCGGCTATATACTGACTGACGTAGTAACCTTACGCGCTTTCGGCTGGAGCCTGAACTACCTATGGAGCTGGAGTGATGCACTCAGTATCTCCGTCATTACCATTTTAGTCGCGGTGATGGCTACCCTGCTCCCAATGTGGCGCTTGGTGAGCAAACCTGTGGTATCCAGCTTACAAAGTGAGGTACTGTGATGAATCAAATCATAAAACATGTCGCACTAGTACTTGGTTGTTTATCTCTTATCGGCTGTGAAGAATCCAAGCTACAAAATGTAGGGATGCTATTAGGAGGAAGTGAAGTACCAGCGGAGGCCGAGTCGTTCACTCCAGTGATGAAAGGTGTTGAGATCACCTTCCCTGCCGATCATCAAGCGCACCTCGATTTTCGTCATGAATGGTGGTATTTAACGGCAAACTTAACCGATGAAAAGGGCAACCCTCTCGGTGTGCAATGGACACAATTTCGCTTCGCTGCGGTACCACAGAAAGACACACCAGAAGAAACAAAGGCCGTATGGCAAAGCCATCAAATTTACATGGCGCACAGTGCCGTCACCACCAAAGACAAACATTACGCCGATGAAAAATGGTCACGGGATCACAGCGAGCTTGCCGGAGTGGAAACCTCACCATTTCGTGTTTATCTGGATGACTGGCAGTGGACATCGTCGACTGATGATTTGTTTCCCGCTGCGCTCAATACCAACGCTAGGCAATTTGGATACTCACTCAAACTAACCAGTAATGCGCCTTACCAAAAACAAGGTGAGCAAGGCTACAGCACAAAAAGTGCCGATGGTCAGGCCGCATCGTATTACTACAGTCAGCCGTTTATTGATGTAGAGGGAGAAGTCACCATTGATGGTGAAACTCATCAAGTGTCGGGTAAAGGTTGGATCGACAGAGAGTGGAGCTCACAGTACTTACACGAGTCACAGCAAGGTTGGGATTGGTTTGCGCTACGGCTGAGTGATGAAACGAGTTTGGTCGTGTTCCAGCTTCGCGATGCAAAGACCGGACAATCCAGTTACTCGCATGCGCAGCTGATGAACCAAGATGGTACCGCAACTGCGATTCAACAAAACGAGATCCGCTTAAAAGCTTCCCGAAAAACGACTATTCAAGGTCGTGACTATCCAACTGAGTGGCAGCTTTCGATCCCCAATCAGCAAATTGAAATCACGATTACTGCACTCAATCCTAACGCACAAATGCCCCTGTCGGTAACCTATTGGGAGGGTCCGGTGACCATCGACGGGTCTCATTCAGGCACCGGCTATATGGAGCTGACAGGGTATTGAGCACTTTATTGTGTGCTTCGCTTACCAGTGTGAGGCTTAACCTATTGTTGAACAACAATATCTTTATTGAAAACAACCGACCGCGACGCATTTATCCAATAGCAGCCTTGAAAGCTTGCCTTGTTACGATACGCTTTGAGCAAATCAAACAAGGATGAACCAATAATGCGCGTCGATTATCAAAAACGACTCGTTCCTGTTATTCGCTATCTGGAACAGCACTTTAACGAACCACTCAATCTACTCGAAGTGGCGGCGTTAGCGAACTTATCCCCCTATCACTTTCATCGTACTTTCAAAGCCGTGCAGGGCGAGACCTTAGCCGATTTTATCCGACGTTTAAGACTAGAAGCCGCAGCGGATGACCTGTTCAAATCCAAACAACCGGTGCTCAACATTGCTTTAGAGTACAGTTTTTCTAGCTCACAAAGCTTAGCCAAAGCGTTCAAACAACATTATGGGGTGACGCCAACGGCCTTTCGCGATTGTGAAAACTACCAACAGTTTTCTGAATTAGCGCGAAACAGCAAGATTGGACACACATTGCGCAAGAACGGAAACGAAGAAAATCCCAGCGATTCATATACTGGCTCTGAACTCACAACATGGAGCATTATTATGGAAACACAACACTTTGACGCAACCAAACTGGCGTACATTCGCGTGAATGGCCCTTACGGAGAAGGCTATGAAGAGCCAGCAGGTCATATATACCAATGGGCTGGCGTGAAAGGTCTGGCGGGCAACACCTGCATCTTTATTTACCACGACAACCCAGAAATCACGCCGAACGAGAAATGTCGAACTGACATCTGTTTGATGGTGCCTGAAGACACCGAAGTTCCAAGTGGCATTGAGCTGCAAGACTTTCCTGGTGGTCAATACGCAGTCATGCGTCAACGCATCACGGAAAACGGCCAATACTCAAAAGCATGGGATGATTTGATGAGTAAAGTGATTGAGTCTGGCATTGAAAGCGATGATCGTCCTTGCTTCGAGCTTTACCATAGCTTTGACCCACAAACTCACCATGCAGATGTCAGTTTCTGCACTGCCATCAAATAGCCGAAAAGCCTGCGATTATGCAGGCTTTTTTATCTGATTAAGCATTCCAACTCAATTAAATCGCTTCACCATTCACCGTTACTGCAACGTCGATATTACCGCGTACCGCAGTGGAGTATGGGCAAACCTGATGCGAAGTACGAGTCAGTTCAAGCGCCTGTTCTTGTGGTAAATCCAGCTCAACCGCCAGGCTCACTGTCAAAGCAAAACCGCCGTTGCCGTTCTGACCAATACCGACTTCTGCCGTTACTGGCGCATGTTTGAGATTCACTTTAGCTTCACGTGCTACGTGTAAAATAGCATTAGAAAAACACGCCGAGTAACCCGCAGCAAACAGTTGCTCAGGGTTTGTTGCTGCACCTGTGCCACCCATTTCTTTCGGGTATGCTAAGTCGAGAGACAATAGACCATCGTCAATTTTCACTTGGCCATTACGACCAGCAAGAGCAGTTGCTTGAGTTTTGTATAACGTCGTCATACGAATATCCCCTTTCAATTTAAGTTGCGTACAATTTAATTGCCTACAATCTTATATCGAAACAAACTTCACTTGCAACTATATTGTGCACAATTTATTTTTATAACCTCCATAGTGAACAGATAGGCCAAGCCCATGAGTCAGTGCTACACAGAAAACCCGTTGAACGACGATGAGAAAATTTTGCTGGAAAATCAAGTGTGTTTCCCGCTCTATAGTGCAGCTAACGCCGTCATTCGCGCTTATCGTCCTCTACTGGATGAACTGGAACTTACCTACTCTCAGTATCTGGTCATGATGGTTCTTTGGGAAAAAGACGGCGCAAGTGTCAAAGAATTAGGCTCACGTCTTCACTTGGACTCAGGCACACTGACGCCTCTGTTGAAACGACTAGAAGCAAAAGGGTTCGTTACTAGGGCGAGAAGCGAAAGCGATGAGCGTGTGAGAGTTTTGAACCTGACCAGCGAAGGAAAACAGTTAAAAACACGCGCTAAATCCGTTCCTAATGCCATAGCCTGCAAAATAACATTAGAACTGGATGAACTGATTACTTTAAAGAATTTGTGCAACAAGCTGTTGGATACACTTGCGTAATTTACATTTATTTAACACTATAATAACAATAAATAAACCTAAAACTATTGGCTTGTGAAGCTTCTATCCAGGCGCAACATGGTCATCGCAGAGTGAAAAACAAAAACCTATTAATAGTCAGTACAAATTAGGCGTAATAGGTTTTTTCTATTTAGGAAAATAGGAATCAGCTATCAATAAGATAGTTAAAAGCAATTTTATTTAACCTAACTCAGATGCGAATATACTTTCCGACAGCAAGATTTGCTAATCCAAAATAACCGAAAGGAAAGTAAAGTAATGATCAATACTAAAATCAAACCATTTACAGCTACAGCGTTTAAAGAAGGCGAATTCGTACAAGTAACAGAACAAGATGTTCTAGGTAAGTGGGCGGTATTCTTCTTCTACCCAGCTGACTTTACGTTCGTTTGTCCGACCGAGCTAGGTGACTTAGCAGACCACTACGCAGAGCTACAAAGCCGTGGCGTTGAAGTTTACTCAGTATCAACTGACACTCACTTCACTCACAAAGCATGGCACGACAGCTCTGAGACTATCGGCAAAATCAACTACTACATGCTTGGCGACCAAACTGGCAACATCACAAACAACTTCGGCGTGATGCGTGAAGGTCAAGGTCTTGCAGACCGTGCAACGTTCCTAATCGACCCAGAAGGTACTATCCAGGCAATGGAAATCACTGCAGAAGGCATCGGCCGTGACGCAGAAGACCTACTACGCAAAGTGAAAGCGGCTCAGTACGTAGCTGCACACCCAGGCGAAGTTTGCCCAGCTAAATGGAAAGAAGGCGAAGAAACGCTAGCACCTTCTCTAGACCTAGTAGGCAAAATCTAATTCTAGATTAGCCAACGCTGGTTCAATCTAAGAATCAAAACCTAATTAAAGAGAGCAATCCGGGTTAGATACCTTGACGACCTTCTTCCCGGTTTGCTCTCTCCTCATGTTTTTATCCAGAGTAACCACTCTTCTGTTTATTAAAAGGTAATAACAACTATGTTAGACCAAGCGATCCAACAACAACTCAAACAATATCTGGCTAATGTAAAAGAAGACGTACGTCTAGTGGTTAGCCTAGATGAAAGCAAAGCGGCAAATGATATTTTGTCTCTCGCTAATCAAATCGCAGAAATGAGCGAGCATATTTCTGTTGTTCGTGACGACGCAGCCAGTGACCGTAAACCAGTAATGGCGGTAACCAACCCGACTAAAGGAACAGCACTTAGCTTTGCTGGCCTGCCTATGGGCCATGAATTTACGTCACTAGTCCTTGCTCTGCTTCACTCTGGCGGTCACCCAATCAAGCTAGAGCCAGAAGTGATTGAACAAATCGCTGCGCTAGATAGAGAACTGGATGTAGAAATCTTTATTTCTCTGTCTTGTCAGAACTGTCCTGATGTTGTTCAGGCGTTTAACATGATGGCAGCGATTAACCCGAAAGTGAAAGCAACCATGATCGACGGTGCTTTGTTCCAAGACGAAGTGAAACAGCGCGATATCATGGCAGTACCAAGTGTATTCGTTAACGGTGAGCTGTTCGGCCAAGGCCGCATGTCACTTACAGAAATTCTGAACAAAGTCGACGACAGCGCAAGCGAGAAAGCAGCCAAAGCACTGGATGAAAAAGAACCGTACGACGTACTCGTTGTAGGTGGCGGCCCTGGTGGTAGTGCAGCAGCGCTTTACGCAGCACGTAAAGGCATCCGCACTGGTGTTGTGGCTAAACGTTTTGGTGGTCAGGTTATGGACACCATGGCGATCGAAAACTTTGTTTCGGTGAAACGCACTGAAGGCCCTAAGCTGGCGGCTGATCTAGGCGAGCATTTGAAAGAGTACGACGTTGACGTTGTGACAGAGCAACAAGCTAAAAAGCTAATGGGCGCAGCACATACTGAAGATGGTCTTATCCACATTCAGTTAGAAAGTGGCGCAACGCTTAAGAGTCAAAGTGTTATTTTGAGCCCAGGTGCTCGCTGGCGTGAAATGAATGTTCCTGGTGAGCAAGAGTACCGTAATAAAGGCGTTGCATACTGCCCACACTGTGATGGACCGCTATTCAAAGGTAAAAAGACGGCTGTTATCGGTGGCGGTAACTCAGGTATCGAAGCGGCAATCGACCTTGCAGGTATTGTGGAGCATGTAACGGTTCTTGAATTTGCTGATGTTTTACGTGCTGACCAAGTACTGATCAACAAAGCGAACTCGCTACCAAACGTTGACATCATTACCATGGCACAAACAACGGAAGTTGTAGGTGACGGCAAGCGCGTGACTGGCCTGAAATACAAAGACCGCAACACAGATGAAATCAAAGAACTTGAGCTATCGGGTATCTTCGTTCAAATCGGTCTTGTTCCTAACACAGAGTGGCTGAAAGATTCAGATGTGAACTTGTCTCCACGCGGTGAAATTGAAGTAGGCAGTCACGGTGAAACCAGCCTAGAAGGTGTATTTGCTGCGGGTGACGCAACAACGGTTCCTTACAAACAGATCATCATTGCGATGGGTGAAGGTGCAAAAGCAAGCTTAGGCGCGTTTGACTACCTGATTCGTAAGCAAGGTTAATCTCCAGAACTTCTGGAACAATAAAAAGAAAAGAAGCCCAAAGACTTTGCCAGCAGACCTCTATCTGCTGGCTTTTTTTGTGCCTAAAGAAATAGTAAGTACTTACATCATAAAATAATCAGATTCTTCAAAATATCTAAAATCGTCATGCTGCCTTCACGTTACCTCTGTCTTAAAAACACGACTCGTTGAAAATATTTGCGACTCTAACGTGCCTCGCCTGCAAAAATCCCAAAAAGATATTCAAACTCAAACCGAATAAAATCCTTGCACTATACTGATTTGGACAGTCAGTAGCATATGGAAATTAATCTATGAAAATCAAATCAATTGCAGCAATGATAGGAGCAGCTTTACCAGTAACGGCTCTGGCCGCTGAAAAGCCAAATATTGTGGTAATTTTCGGCGATGATATTGGTTGGCAAAACGTCAGTGCGTATGGCATGGGTACGATGGGATACAAAACACCGAACATCGACAGTATCGCCAATGAAGGCATCATGTTTACCGATCACTATGCCCAACCTAGCTCTACTGCAGGCCGTGCAGCATTTATTACCGGGCAATACCCGATTCGTTCGGGGATGACTACTGTGCAGATGCCCGGCGGTACTCTAGGGATTCAAAAAGGATCGCCTTCCCTGGCTGAGGTATTAAAAGAAGCAGGCTATGCGACCGGACAATTTGGTAAAAACCATCTGGGTGACCAAAACTTTTCCCTGCCAACTGTCCATGGTTTTGATGAGTTCTTCGGCAACTTATACCACTTAAACACCCAAGAAGAACACGAACAGAGAGATTTCCAAAACTTCGCCAAGGAATATTCAGGCTCAGTTGAAGAGTACGAGAAAAAATTTGGTACTCGTGGCGTGTTACATTGCTTCGCTACAGAAACCGAAGACAAAACGGTTGAGCCTAGGTTTGGGGCTGTTGGTAAACAAAAATGTACCGACACAGGCCCTCTGGGTCAGGAGCGTATGAAGAACTTTGACCGTGAAGAAATGCTGCCGGCGGCGGTCAACTTTATCGATAAATCCATAAAAGACAACAAGCCGTTCTTTACTTGGATAAACACCAGCCGAATGCACTTGTACACACGCTTAGATGAAAAATGGCGCTACGCAGCAGAGCATCTTACCAGTGAATATGATGTCTACGGCAGCGGCATGATGCAGCACGATGATGACATTGGTTTTTTACTGGAAGAACTTAAAAAAAGAGGCTTAACAGAGAACACCATCATCGTCTACTCAACAGATAATGGCCCAGAGCACTCATCGTGGCCTCATGGTGGTACGACACCATTCCGCGGTGAAAAAATGACCACCTATGAAGGTGGGGTTAGAGTACCGACCATGGTCAAATGGCCTGGCGTTATTCCTCCAGGGCAAGTACTGAATGGTATTCAAGGACACCAGGATCTCTTTACTACTTTAGCCTCTGCCGCGGGGGTTAAAGATGTTAAAGAGAAAATGATCAAAGAGAAAAAACAGTACATCGATGGTATTGATAACTTAGCGTACTGGAAGGGTGAGTCAGACAAATCGGCCCGCAACTCGATTTTTTACTATTTTGAAAGTCAGCTGTCAGCGATTCGCCTTGGTCCTTGGAAGTTCCACTTTGCCATTGCCGAACACTACTATGACAACTTATTACCTTTAGCTAAACCTAAAGTGTACAACTTACGTGCCGACCCATTCGAAAGTTATGATTCAGTAGACTCAAACGGTCACTTAGCTCAGAAAGTCTCTTGGATGCTTGCACCTGTAAGTGAAATGATGGCAGAACATGTCCAAAGCTTAGTGGACTATCCTCCGACACAAGGCGGTACGACTTTTGATATGTCTAAAGTGATAGAAGATGCAATGAGCGCTTCGCAGCAATAACATTCTCTGAATATCAATGCAAAGGGCGAACTATTTCCTGTTCGCCCTTTTTTAGTACCAAATTAACCTGTACACCAAAGAATATGTGGCAGACAGAAACAGTTTCGCCAACCCTTCAAAAGGATTGGCGAAACGTTTAGAGCTAAATTAGTTAGTAAGTACTTACAGCATAGCTTGACGGCTTGGCAAGAAGACTTCACCCAACATACAGCGAACAGAACCACCACCGATAGATTCGATTGTCGTCACATCAAACGGCAGTAACTTACCGTGCGTCGCTAACTGGTTTCTTTGTGCTGGTGAAAACGCATCGTATGCCGATTGAGACATCGCAATCACCTTGTCACCATTCACGGTTTCCAGTTGAAGGATGTTGCCGCAAAACTGATTCATCTGCTCAATCGAAATCGAGATCACTTGCTTGTCTTTCGCCAGTGATTTCAGCACAAAGCGACGCTCGAACTCAGGGATTACTTCGTCACAGATAACACAGAACTGTTCACCTACCGCCATCATTACATTGGTATGGTAAATCGGTGAGCCAGAAGGCAAACGTGTTTGGAATGAAATCACGCGATCGTAGCCAATACGATTTGCATAATCTTCCAGAACTAAACGGTCACAGCGCTGAGAAAGTGCCGCATAAACTGTCTTGTTAAAATGATCAAAAATCATCACACCAGTACTTTCCAGATACGCCTGATCGTTAACGTATTCGGTTAAGCTAGCTTGCTGTGATACCTCTCGTCCCGCTTTCGCTAACGCGGCGACAAGAGCGTCTGGACGAACTTCTTTCTGACGGTTTTCACACGCCATCGGGAACGTATATAAGGTCCCATCACACGTTGTACTAAACCAGTTATTCGGGAATACCGCATCTGGCGTCGCAACTTCTGACAGAGGATAATCAAACTCCACCACCTGAACGCCTTCCTGGCGCAAGGTTGCTACCATCGCAGCAAATTCAGCCATGGTTTTTTGAGAAACTTCTTTCTGGCTGAGTGACACCTGATTCTGAAACTCGTTGTCTCTCGCAGTTTCTTCGTTAAAGCGAAATTCTTTAGGTGGCACCATCACTACGCAGTTTGCGGTATGGCGCAGAGCACTTTGTGTGCTTTCTTCGTTCCCATTTGCAAATTGGGGTACTGATTCGTGTAATAGCATCCGATACATTCCTTCTCACTAGAATGAGGAGATTGTAAATACATTGTTAAGTAAGGTTTTACTGTTTTCACGATTATTTTCTCCATCAAAAAGGAAAATTTACTGCTAAACCCCAAAAGACCAGAAAAAATAATTGCCACCTTACAGGCTTAATTTTTTGTGTTACACGGGTTACAAATCGAAAAAATCAGTGTTACGAACTCAAATTATAGCCAATTACACAGAGTTAGCTTAAAGATATGCAAGATTCATTATCAAAATTGCTTTAAACATCAGAAATCACAAACAGACAGTGCAAAATAAAAAACCTTAAAATGTGAATATAAATTCAGCAAATAAAATGGCGAAACAAGATATTTTCAAAGAAAAGACCGATCACCACAAATTGAAGATATGGAGACAGGAATGATGCCAAAAGAGCCAAAGGCAGCTGTGGTTTTCTTATTATCTAGAGTAAGGATAATCATAGAGAGCGTATAGATTCTCGGATATGAAACAACATGACACGATAAAGGCCGTACTATTCTGCTACTATCTTGGCTCATTGCGTATCCACAGCGATGAACACCTTACAGAGTCTCTGACTGGATCATTTATCAAGCTACGTTTTGATAACCAGCTATACTCAACAGACGGCTGGTTCTACCCAAACCACGATAAGTGGTCGCAGGTGATTAAACTGATAATAAGGTAATTGGCTTATGTGTAAATGTGGTTCAATGCAGATCGTACAACTTAAACCGAGTTGGACTGACAAGCTATTTGGCTACTCAGAAAGATGGAAATGCCAACTTTGTTGTAAGATCTACCGCATCTAAAAATACAAAAATGACACTTAGATTTTCTAAGAAAAAGCAGTGACCCGACAATGATTGTCGGGTTTTATTTTTTTATCTCTCTAATAAATCTTCAAATCATTTCCACATCCTAGAATCAAGTCCTCCCCGCTGAATCTAGCATCTCGAGGTAATTTAGGTATAAAATCACGCCACTTAATTCACTGCTAATTTCTTACATAACTGGTCACTATGAACAAAAGTTTGTTAACGAATGTCCTCGCAATCATATTGATGGGTGCTGGCCATCAACTTCAAAACAACTATCTTTGGTATGCAGGTTTATTTGCCTTTTCTGGAGCTATCACCAACTGGTTAGCCATCCATATGCTGTTTGAAAAAGTACCCGGGTTATACGGTTCTGGTGTTATTCCGGCACGATTTGAAGAATTCAAACTCGCCATCAAGAACCTGATGATGGAGCAGTTCTTTACTGAAGCTAATATTGACCGATTCTTGAATAAAGAGATGGCGGGCGGTGCGAGCATCAACCTGCAACCTGTGATTAATAAGGTGGATTTCAATCCTGCTTTTGATTCTTTGGTGGAGGTGATCGAAGGCTCTCAGTTTGGTGGAATGCTGGCGATGTTTGGCGGTTCAGAAGCGCTTCAGCCAATGAAACAACCCTTTGTAGAGAAGATGCAAGAATCCTTAGTTGAGCTAAGCCAAAGCGACTCAGTAAAAGAGGCGCTGAAAGAACAGTTTGAATCACCTGCTATGATGGATGAAATCAAACAAAACATCGAAAGCATTATCAATCAGCGCCTCAGCGAACTAACACCAGCCTTAGTGAAAGAGATGGTGCAGAAAATGATTAAAGAGCACTTGGGCTGGCTTGTTGTTTGGGGTGGTGTTTTTGGCGGCGTAATTGGTGTGATTACGACCTTCATCAGCTTCTAATCAGCTAATATTCTGAGCACAATTGACAAAGGAGCCAAATGGCTCCTTTTTTGATTGCATCAGATTAAGCTTAACCCAACAGCTCAGGGTTCACACCAAATCCGGTTTTATGTTCTTCTATCACCACTTCACTGCGTGTCTGAATTACTCCCGGCAGGGTGCCAAGCTTGCTCGACATAAATTCCTGATACGCTTTCATGCTTTTGACGCGAACTTTAATCATGGTATCGAAATCCCCGGAGAGCGAATAACACTCCTCGATTTCAGGCATCAACTCAACCGCCTTGGCAAATTTCTCAAATATCGAGAAGCTGGTTTGATCTAGACGAATGTGAATGAACACTTGCACGTCCAGACCCAATTTTTCTGCATTCAGCTCCGCATGATAGCCATTGATATAGCCTTCTTTTTCTAGTCTTTTAACCCGATCAGAACAAGGCGACGTCGTTAGATTTATCTGCTTTGCTAGTTCAACAACTGGAATTCGGCCTCGTGAATGAAGCACTCTCAAAATATGCAGGTCAATCCTGTCCAATTGATAACTCATCAACCACACCCTAGTCATATCATATGGAGGCTCACCATAATCGTTAGTAAGGCATTTGCAAACTGGCAAATGACTAACGTGTGAAACCAGCTTTGTTTTTGTATTGGATACGCATAAAAAGCAGACGCCAATGCCCACCAGCCCACCGTCATTGATACCAATCACGGTGAATCTCTCATTTTAGCTCAGGTTAACTAAAAATAGCGCAGGGGAAAAAAACGAAGAAAAAGCCTGAAGATGGATGAGAGACATTGTGGTTCATGCTTGGGAGAGCAACACGAATTGCGCACGATTTGTCGATGCATAAAACAAAGGAACATGGCTTTGAAACACACGTATTGAGCCAGATTCAAAGAAACAACAGAGAGATAGAGGCTACAACTTATTTAAACCGTTTGAGCGAGCCAAGAGCTCTACATCACCGTTTAACAAAGTCACAAAACTCTAGCACCTAAATGTACTCGCTATTACTGTTCGACTCGCATTTAGGGTCAGCGCACTTTAACGAAAAACCATCGACTCAACTACATAATTGCAGACGTTTGTCTTGTCGGATGTGACACCACTTCGCCAATCGCGCGGTGATTACAACGACGACAAAAATACTGAGGTTCCATCTCATAATAATGTTCACCCGAAACGAACTTCGCCATCAACTGTGTAAAGCTCAGAACTTTGCCAGTCAAGGTTTCAACTGGCTGCGACTCACAACGTCTCATGATGACCTTATGTTGAGTCGACTTTCTACAAGCTGAGCAATAAATATCCGGCATTTCTTTTTCTCCCAATTTTTCCTGTGCTACTGATAATTGACATATTTTGTTCAAAATAATTCCACATTAAAAAATACCCTTTTGAGTTTTGTGTCCTACCTCCAAAAAACAGGGTAATGTATTTATAAAATTGAGACATTGCTCAGATGTCAATTTTTGTTGTTATTTTGTGAAATTTAATGCCAATTACTGTCAGAACTTGATGAAACACACATAACCAATTGTTGAATATCACTATTTTTAAAACCATTCCTAAAGCTAACTGTTAGAAATCCCCCAATTAACGCTACTTTAAGTGGAAAATTCACGCGGTTAACTACATATTTAGTACTAACTTTCACTTTTTATTCAATGATATAGAGCCTTTATGCTGCGTCCTAAATTACTATCAAGATGTCAGCGAATGCCCTAGAAAAGGAAAACTACGGTTGCCGTTTGAGGAGGAGTTCTCAAAACATAAAAGGAAGGAAGAGTAAAAGTACGGTGAGAATGTCTGGGTGTACAGTTGCAAAATTCAGGCAAAAATAAAGCCCGCTTTGAAGCGAGCTTTATTGGTTTCATCTGTGACTAGAAATTAGTCCAAATCAATCAATTTCTGTTTGTATGACTTGTGTTGCTCCAATACGTCGTGCGCAGCACCACCAGTCATTTTACTTACTACAAAGATAGCCAATGTAGAGAAGATGATTCCCGGTACGATTTCGTAAACATCGAACCAACCGCCTGATAGCTGTTTCCATAGAACGATAGTCACACCACCAACCAGAATACCTGCCAGAGCGCCGTTACGGTTCATACCGCTCCAGTAAAGGCTAAGTACTACTGCTGGGCCAAATGCGGCACCAAAGCCTGCCCAAGCGTAAGATACAAGTCCTAGTACTGAACTGTCTGGTGTCATTGCCAAGAACAGAGCAAGCAGAGAAATCACGATCACGCCTACACGGCCAACCATTACGATTTCTTCTGAAGATGCGCCTGGTTTAAATACTTGCTTGTAGAAATCTTCTGCTAGAGCTGAAGAAGAAACAAGAAGCTGAGAGTCTGCTGTACTCATTACCGCTGCAAGAATCGCTGCAAGCAGGATACCTGCGATAACTGGGTGGAATACCGTGTTAACCAGTAGCATGAAGATTTTCTCTCCATCTTCTAGTTGAACACCAGAGTGATCACCAACCCATACAAGGCCAACAAGACCTACAAGCATTGCACCCGCCATTGAAAGTGCTGTCCAACCCACTGCGATACGGCGTGCAGTCGTCAAATCTTTGTTTGAACGAGTCGCTTTAAAACGCGCCAGGATGTGAGGCTGACCGAAGTAACCCAGACCCCAAGCTGCCAGAGAGATGATCGCGATAGCCGATAGTGGCTCACCTTTCACATCACGCCAAAGCGTCAGTAGTTCAGGGTTGATGTTATGCATATCTGATGAAAGCTGGCCTAATCCACCGTCCATCACTGCAACAGGCACGATCATCAGTGCTGCAGCCATTAGCAGGCCTTGCACCAAGTCTGTCCAAGATACGGCTAGGAAGCCACCGAATAGTGTGTAAGAAACCACACACACCGTGCCAATAATAACCGCATAGGTGTAATCTAGACCAAATACTGTTTCAAACAGTTTGCCCCCTGCTACCAAGCCAGAGCTGGTGTAGAAAAGGAAAAATAGAAGAATGAAAAACGCAGAGATTGTCTGGATCAGTTTTGATTTGTCGTTGAAACGACGTGACAGGAACTCTGGCAATGTCAGCGCGTCAGTCTGGATACTGTAAGTACGTAGACGTTTTGCACTGATTAACCAGTTCGCCCATGTACCAACCAGCAGACCACCTGCTAGCCAAAATGCCTCGATACCCGCAGCATAAGCGTAACCTGGTAGACCAAGTAGCAGCCAGCCACTCATGTCTGAAGCACCTGCAGATAACGCAGCAGGCCACGGACCTAGGCTACGGCCACCTAGGAAGTAATCAGATGAGTTAGCAGTCCTCTTATACGCAATAACGCCAATGGCAACCATGATTAATAAATACGCCACAAAAGTGGACGTGATAGCAATGCTATTTTCTATCATTAGATAGTCCTCGTTATAATTATTTCCTTCCTTGTCTTCTTTGATATTTTGCCATCTCAGCAATACAACAAAGCAAGAGACACCAACCTGAAACGGTTCTCAGGGGAGCTATTCCAAATTGGTGTCACAAGTCAGGTTAGTGAGTTTCGTTCCCCAGCTCGAGTAGAGTTGCGTTACCACCCACCGCGGTAATATTTATCGTTCGAGTACGCTCAGTAATAAAGCGTAACGACAGATGAGGATCATGAGCCAATTTCGGTGACTCTAAATCCGTTTCAGAAACTAAGCCGACGATGGCACCATCGCGCTTAGCCAGTTGAAGATTGAGCGCGTGCTCAACCTTAGAATGCCCAACATAACCCACACTACGTACATCACTCTCAAGCAACGGTGCTGAGGCGTCATACGCAACTACCTGGACTAAGTTAGATGGGAGGTTCGTCGACGATACCGCTTTTGTCACCAGTTGGTTTAGTTCGATATTGTCGCTGCAAATCACAACACTGTTACCAGCAATTAAGGCACAGGTGATCATTGCAAATGCACTGTATAACGCGTTAGTCGTATTTTCGGTGTTGTTTTCACAAATCACCAAAGCTACGCCACGACCTGCAGCATACAGCTCGTTAGTTTCACCAGTAGGCCCTACTAACTGATGAGTTTCTGCAAGAAGTGCTGACGCCTGTTGCAAGTGGTATGAAACCACTTTTGCTACTGTGGCATTGTGCCCTTCTAGTGCAGATTTAAATGCCAGCGCGTGCTCGCATTTGTAATCAAAATCGGTCAGATTCCACTGTTCCCACGCAGAAAATGCATCTTTAAAATATGTGATCTGATGAACCATAATGCGACTCCTTATGCGTTCTCTGCTTGAGCAACTATTTGTTGAGCAAGAACAGGTTGAGTAAAGCGGTACAAGTAGTGAGGACCACCAGCTTTAGGGCCAGTACCAGACAAGCCTTGACCACCAAAAGGTTGAACACCTACTACGGCACCAACTTGATCTCGGTTGATGTAGCAGTTACCAACACGAGCGTGTTTTTCAATCCAACGGTAAGTGGTTTCGTTACGACTATGGATACCCATGGTCAGACCAAAACCCGTTTGGTTGATTTGCTCAACAACGTTTGGTAATTCAGACGCTTTAAAGCGAACAATGTGTAGAATTGGGCCAAATTGCTCTTCTTTCAGCACATCAATGCCTGAGATTTCAAACGCACTTGGTGATACAAAATCACCGTACTGACACGCTTCGTTAAGGTTCAACTCAGCCACTTTCTTCTGAGTTTTGCTCATTTGCTCAATGTGAGCCTGAAGTTTTTGCTTCGCATTTTGGTCGATAACCGGACCAACATCGGTTTCATGCAGATACGGTAAGCCAACTTTTAGCTCATTCATCGCACCTTGGATGAGCGTGATGATTCGATCCGCAACGTCTTCCTGCACAAACAGTACACGTAGTGCAGAACAACGTTGACCAGCTGATGCAAACGCAGAACGAATAACATCACGTACAACCTGTTCTGGCAGCGCTGTACTGTCTACGATCATCGCGTTCTGACCGCCTGTTTCTGCGATAAACGGAACAGGTTTCGCTGTGCGCTCTGCCAATGTCACGTTGATACGCTGTGCAGTTGCTGTCGAACCGGTAAATGCCACACCAGCAATCGCATCGTGAGAAGTCAGTGCATGACCGATTTCACCACCGCGACCAGGAAGCAATTGAATAACACCTGCAGGGAAGCCAGCTTCCAGCATCAGTTCAATTGCACGAGCTGCAATCAAGCTGGTTTGTTCAGCCGGTTTCGCTACCACTGTGTTACCAGCAACAAGTGCTGCTGTGACCTGACCAAGGAAAATCGCCAGAGGGAAGTTCCATGGGCTGATACAAACAAACACACCCAAACCTTCACGGCTCGAAATACGTTTAACGCCGTCAAAGCCTTCTAGCTCGAATGGTTTTAGATTTTGAGCTTGCTTCGCGTAGTAACGACAGAAATCCACCGCTTCGCGCACTTCGTCGATGCTATCGTGAATCGTCTTACCTGCTTCCTTGTGACAAATCGCCACCAACTCAGCAAGATTCTCTTCCATCAAATCAGCAAGTGAGTCTAAGCACTGTGCTTTCTGCTCAATCGCCGTATCTTTCCACGCAGGGAAAGCACTTTGAGCCGCTTGAATTGCAGAGGACACATGATCGAGCGTAGCAAAAGCGACTTTACCTGCTTCGATACGACGATCGTATGGCGCAGTAACGATCTCTGCAGCGTTATCCTTGATCATGCTTTCAGCGAAAGACTCACCATTGATCACAGGACCAGCTGTCCATGTGTTGTTCAGGAAGCTTTCAACTTGGGTCTCAAATGGTTTAGCTTCACTTTCGATATCAACGTTTACGCCATAAGAGTTCTTGCGCTCTGGGAAAATACCCGATGGCAATGGAATCTTGTCGTTGTTCAACGTATCAAAACCAGTCAGCACATCCACAGGGTGATGCGTTAACTCGTAGATAGGGCAACGAGCGTCGACCAAACGGTGTACAAACGAGCTGTTTGCACCGTTTTCTAACAGACGGCGAACCAGATAAGGAAGCAGGTCAGCATGGCTACCAACTGGCGCGTAGATACGCACTGGCTGGCCGTATTTAGCCATCACATGGTTGTAAAGTGAGTCACCCATGCCGTGCAGGCGCTGGAACTCATAATCTTTGTGCTGCGCCATGACTGCAATTGCCGTCACAGTGTGCGCGTTGTGACTCGCAAACTGCGGGAAGATATTGCCACGTACGCCGTCACTCAATAGGAATCGAGCACAAGCTAGGTAGGCAACGTCCGTCGCTTCTTTACGAGTGTAAACTGGGTAGTTGTCGTAGCCAGCTTGCTGAGACCATTTAATTTCGCTGTCCCAGTAAGCACCTTTAACCAAACGCAGTGGGATAAGATCGCCCTGCTCTTTCGCTAGCGCATTTATCCATACTAAGACAGGAAGAGCACGCTTCGAGTACGCCTGAATTACCAGGCCAAACTTGCCCCAGCCTTTCACTAGGTCGCTGCGGTAGACTTTCTCAAATAGTTTTAAAGAAAGCTCAAGACGATCGGCTTCTTCTGCATCAATCGTAATCGCTACATCTACTTCAATCGCACGTTTTAGCAACTGCATTAACGAGTCGTACAACTCGGTCATGACACGCTCTTCATTTGCAACTTCATAGCGTGGGTGCAATGCAGAAAGCTTTATAGAAATAGAAGGTGCTGGGCTGGTATCGCTGCCGTAAGTCTCTCGACCAACCGCTTCGATAGCCATTAGGTAATCTTTGAAGTATTTATTCGCGTCAGCTGTGGTCAGCGCCGCTTCACCCAACATATCAAATGAGTAAGTGAAACCTTTGTCGCGCATCGGGCGACCATTTTTTTGCGCTTCTTCGATTGTGCGGCCACGAACAAACTGATGACCCATGATCTTCATCGCCTGATACATGGCTTTACGAATCACAGGTTCAGAGAATTTGTTCACCAGACGGTTTACAGCCTGACTTGGGCTCTGGCTGCCTTTTTCACCAAGACCAACCACTTTACCCGTCAGCATAAGACCCCATGTTGACGCGTTAACGAAAACAGAGTCTGAATTTTTCAGGTGAGATTTCCAGTCCGCAACACTTAGCTTGTCTTTGATCAACGCATCAGCAGTCGCAGAATCAGGGATACGCATTAATGCTTCTGCAAGACACATCAACAAGATACCTTCTTGTGTATCTAAGCTGTATTCCAGCAGCAGGGCATCAATCATCTGGATTGACTTCTTATCGGCACGAATGGCTTCGATAAGTTGGGTCGTTTGGATAGTGATCGCCGATTTTTCTTCCTCTGTCGGCGTCGCTAGCGGCAATAATTGCTCTAGCCATTGAGACTCGTCCACCATATACAATGGCGAGATCAGTGACCACAACTTATCAAGCGGCTGCTCGATAAACTCCGGTGTCAACACGTTTGTAGCTGTAAACATGTGTGTTCCTCAATCTCACTCCTCGAAAACCGCTTCGAGGATCATCAATGGCTGGCAGTGTATTTTGAGGCCGACAAGAATACTTGTCAAAAACTACGGTATTTTTGCTAAAAACTCGCTTTTATAACAAAACATCCACACAATCACGCTCAAATAGGTAATATTTTGTATCGGAAATTTTAATTTTTCTGGCTTATTAACAACAAAAAACCAACGATATCAATAATATTGTTCGTAAGCCCGCGGTCCTAACGGAATAACTCAGGACAGAATGCTGCTTTAACGTACAACTTGATGAAAAATGAAGAGAAAAGAGATCTAAATCACACTAATAAAAAACAAAAAACCATGCTAAAAGCATGGTCTTGAGTAAAAATCTTTGGAATTTATCCAATCTGTTTCTTATATTGTGAAGGCGATAATCCCTGAAGACGAGTGAAAGTATGGGTGAACGTACTTTGGTTAGAGAAACCTGTGAACTCTGCAATTTGCCCCAGCGATAGCTGTCCTTGATTGATTAACTCTCGCGCCATATCAATGCGTTTACCCAAAACATACTGATGCGGTGTAATTCCCATTTGCTCTTTGAATAAGCAGTGGAACTGACTTTCACCTAAAAACACTCGACCAGCGAGTTGAGCAACACTGATCTTATGGCTTAAATGCTGCTCGATGTAGCGGTCGATCGCTTCCAGATCAAAACGGGACTCTTTGCGGCTGGTTTCAAAAGCGGAGATATGGCGCTGCATCAGTGCGATGACCGTATCGTTACAAGCACGGCTCAATAACAGATCTTCTGGGTGACTGCGCATCTCCTGAACCAGCATCTGTATCAGCTTCTGAATTTGACTATCTAGCTTGAAGTACAGATGCGAACGCTCCAAATTGTTGAGTTTATCCAACATTTCCGGATCGTCATTGGTCGGTTTTGGCATATTGAGTACCAAAATATCTGACTGATTTATCACCCCTCCGAAAGCATGATCAGAGCAAGCGGTTACCACGCATCCCTGACCCGGCCCGACGAGATTTCCCTTCCCGCGCACTTCAAATTCAGCTTGTCCTTTCAACCCAATGACAATCTGAGTATAAGAATGATCATGGCATTCCATATAAGATGGAAGCGTGATCAGTTCTGCAGGGCGAGGCAGCATAATATCTTTATATAGCGGGGCTTTCGGGTTATCTGAATCAGTCATTTCACACAGTCATCTTAAGCGTGAGGCTTACAATCACGCATGATATACCTTCTAGGGAAGCTTGCAAATCTTCCACACATTAATCGGACAAGATCAAAACACGATGATCAACATGAATTACATGATCATCGTTCCGGAACGATGATCATGTTGGTTCAAACTACGGTTAACGACAAACCAATTTTGATAGTAAAAACGGATAGATAGCGAGCACTGTTGAATGTAACCACCATTATTAGTAAAGATCCTCACTTGCGATCGGACGCTTATGTAGACTCAATCTACTGAGCGAATAATCGATGATGAAGATTCTCTTAAATCATTGCTCATAGAGGGAATTCCCCCCTTACTTATATTCTACCGATTCAATACATTAGACCGAGAACTTTAGGGAACATCCCCCTTAAGATCTAGGTATCTCGTTGATACCTCTAATTTACCTAGCAGGCCCTCGCTACGTAAATTAGAACCTCTTCTACAAGTCAATAAGATTAATATCTTGTGTTGCCAGCCCGTCTTCAGGCTGGCTTTTTTTATATGAATGAAAACAATAGCATAAGCTGATATCATATTGACCATCTAACTGTATCCTCTCGTTAACTATCATTTTGAGAAATCTTAATCACGCCCGTCCCAGCGCCAACCCGTTTTAGCGACACGACGAAAGCATGATCAAGGGACACTCTTTATGTAAATCGGTAAAAACCGAGACGCGAGCTTATTAACCTGAAATTACTCAGTCAGAGAGTAGTGAGTCCTGTTGTGAATATCCCAGTCAATAGCATAGAACAGTCACTCCTTCGACAACTTCCCGGTTGTTGGGGGTGCAAAGATAAAGATTCCGTGTTCCGTTACGTTAATCAGGAGTATGCCGAGCTAATAGGCCATACCAGCCCCGAACATTGTATTGGTAAGACTGACTTCGACATGCTAAGCCCAACCACTGAGTGTGCAGAAGAGTTTCAACGTCAGGATAAATACGTTATGGAGACTGGTGAGTCGCTGAAAATTCTTGATATTCATCCCTACCCAGACGGACACTGGCGCGCCCACATTTTTACTAAAACGCCTTGGCGAGATGAACAGGGAAATACCTTGGGTACCATCTTTTATGGAAGAGAATTGACCGACACGGCAGTTATCGAAGTGGGCTATTGGGTTTGCCGAGCGGTCGAAACCGATCCGAATCAGCAATCCATATTCCGTTTCTCGAATCTAGACTCCAAGGCCGTGACACTCACCAAGCGTGAGCAAGAAACGCTTTTCTTGTTACTTTACGGCAAGAAGCCGCAGTTCATTTCCCAAGTAATGGGGATTTCGACCAAAACGGTTGAAGGTCACGTCGCTCGCCTGCGCAACAAATTTGATGCGAACAGCAAAAATGAGTTGATTGATAAAGCGATGGAAGCTGGATACGGCTCTGTGGTACCGAAGACCTTACTGAAGCATCAGCTTTCTGTTGTTCTCAATGGTGACAGATAAAAGTAGCAGATAGCAAAACACCGCCGAGGTGGCGGTGTCTTTCAGTCAAATAGCCTGATGTCGTGGACTATGGCGCTAAGCGATCGATGTCCCATTTACCGTCATGCTGCGAAAACAAGAAACGGTCATGCAGTCGATGCTCCCCACCTTGCCAAAACTCAATGCTTTGCGGTTTCACTCGGAAGCCACCCCAAAATGACGGCACTGGAATTTCGCCTTTGGCAAACTTTTGTTTTAGCTCAAGGAACTTACCTTCTAGTACGCCACGAGCCGAAATACGACTGCTCTGCTTACTGGCAATGGCAGCAAGTTGACTTTCTTTGGGGCGAGAAGTGAAGTATTTCATGTTTTCCATCGCGGTGAGCTTTTCGGCAACGCCAGTGATGTGAACTTGTCGTTCAAGAGGGTGCCAAGGAAAATGCAGACTGATGTTGCTGTTATGCTCAAGTTGTTGAGCCTTACGGCTACCCAGGTTGGTGTAAAACACAAAGCCATTTTGATCGACATTTTTCAGCAGCACAATACGCTGAAACGGCATGCCATTCTCATCAACCGTTGCCACCGTCATTGCGGTAGGATCAGTTAACCCCGCTTCAACCGCTTGCTGCAGCCACAGGTTGAATTGATCAATAGGATCCGCCGCCAAATCTTTACGACGCAGACCACCTTTCGTGTATTCACGACGAATATCAGCAAGTTCCATCTTTACTCCTTCACTATTTTTTGTCGATTGTGCTCTCGATAATAAGGAAATACAAGGACATCAATAGTTATGTCTCGTAATCGCTGCGCCTCACAGCATCATCAGATACCTTCTGATAAACTAGGCCTCAAGTGACTTATTTACCTTAATAACTTTAAGATGCAGGGAATATATCGAGACTATCAGAATCAATTATGATTGATTCATTAATCCCGCGTCTGAACCCAAAAACTCTCGCCGCCCCAATTAGGGATAGCGTTATAACTGGTGAGCCAAACGTGAACTTACTCAATCCCAAAGCACTTCGCCACTTTTTATTACTCCTGTTTGCTGTTGGTCTCACAGGGCTTGCTCTTACTCATCATTACGCAACTCAGTATCAACATGATCAATGGCAGCATAAACTCGAAAACCAAGCCTCTCTGGTATCGCAAGAAGTCGACTACGAGCTGGCTAAATTTGAGCAAATTCCTAATCTGTTAAGCCACGATCCAAGGTTGCTCAAAGCGGTACAGCAAGGCACCGCGTCTGATGAGCTTAATGTCTTACTGGAAAACTGGTTAAAACAAAGCTTAGCAGACACGATTTATGTGCACGACAGCACAGGGTTGGTCATTGCATCAAGCAACTATCAGCAATCGGATTCGTTTGTCGGTTCCAGTTTCAGTTATCGCCCCTATTTTCAAAATGCGCGACGCGGACAAACGGCTCAATATGTCGGTTTGGGCGTTCGCTCGAATAAACGCGGTTACTTTTTCTCGTCACCACTTTGGGTCGATGACCACGTCGCTGGCGTAATTACCGTTAAAGTGAATCTGGAACAGTTGGAAAAGCGACTCGCTCAAAACGGCACCGATGTTTTGATTGCAGATAAACATAATGTTGTCTTCATGAGTAACTTGCCCGAGTGGCGCTACAAAGCACTGTACCCTTTGACCCCAGAAGCGATTGATGCGCTGACTCAAACCCGACAGTATGGTGATACCCTGCCAAAGTATAACGGGGCACTTACTGCGCAAAGCAATGCCGACGACTTCTCAGGCAACCAGCTTTTGTTGTCGCCAAATTATCTCGCTTATGCGACCGAGCTGTTAGACAAAGGTTTTCGAGTTATCGCACTGATAAATCAAGATACCGTTCTTGCTGCTGTTCTACAGGCGGATGCCGTTTATCTGATCCTTTACGCTCTCATCGCTTTGATTGCACTTGCCTGGTTTCAAATGCTGGTCAACAAAGCCCATCTGGCCAATCTCAATGTCAGTTTGGAAGAAAAAGTCGTTCAACGAACGGTTGTGTTAAGCGAAGCGAATCAAAAACTGCAACAGACCATCCGCCAATATGAACAGAGCCAGCAAGAGCTTAAACAAACACAGCAGGAGTTGACCCAAGCGGCGAAACTGGCGTTATTGGGAGAGCTTTCTGCCAGCATTAATCATGAAATAAACCAGCCTTTAGCCGCATTGAGAACTTACACTGAGAACTCCCAACGTCTGCTGGCAATGGAACGCTATCCGATGGTCGCAGACAACTTGGAGAAGATGCTGACTTTGAATGACACCATTTCCGAAGTCATTGCTCGCCTCAAAGTCTTTACCCGTAAAACCGATCAAAACTCTTTCAGTGAAGTATCGATACTGCATGATGCTGTACACAACGCCACCAGCATCTTAAGTAACAAACTGATTAAACAGGGCGTCACGCTGAAAGTACCCGAGATCGATAGCAGTTTGCGTTTAGCCATTCACAGTGTTGAATTGGAGCAAGTCTTGATCAATATCTTTCACAACGCAGCGCAGGCAATGGATGGCTATTGTATCGATCCGCAAATTTCGATTGCCGTTCAATGCGATGACTCGAGCTGTGACATTCTGATTTCTGATAATGGTCCTGGTATGTCCGACGAGGCATTAGCGAAAGTCTTCGACCCATTTTTTACCACCAAACCTGAGGGGTTAGGACTCGGTTTGACCATTTCTAAACGTATTTTAGAAAGCTATCAGGGTTCGCTCAGCGCCTTTAATCATAACAGCGCTACAACAGAGCAGCGCGGCGGCATGACCTTTGTGGTCAACATTCCGATGACCAAGCCATACACAACCACTCAATTAATGGAAAACGATCATGCATAACCCTGTTTTCTTCGTAGACGATGAACCTCATATTCGAGATGCGGTTTCTCAGGCCCTACTTATCGAAGGTATAGACGTCACTTGTCTGCCAAATGCCGTCGAAGCGTTACGCGTGATCGATCCAAACTCCCCTGCCGTCATCATTACCGACATTCACATGCCAGTGATGGATGGTCTGGAGTTCATGCGAACCTTGCTGAGCAAAAACAAACACTTTCAGTTTATCGTGTTAACCGGTCACGGAGATGTCAAAACTGCAGTTGAAGCCATGAAAAGTGGCGCGTACGACTTTCTGGAAAAACCTTTTTCAACTGATCAGTTAATGAAATCGCTCAATAATGCCGACGATAAACTCAATCTACTGCAAGAAAACATCTGGCTGAAAAAAGAGCTCGACATGCAAACGCATGTGGGTCCTAAAATGATCGGACACAGTAAAGCCATGGTAAATATTCGCCGGTTACTGATTAGCGTACCGACGAGCCAACCTTTGATATTCATTGGTGAAGACGGCACAGGTCGCAGGCTTGCCACACAGTTTGCTCATGATATACACGCTACCGCCGACAGTGAATTAATCGCGGTCTCCGGAGAAGACTTACCAGAGCTTTCTGTCGATTCGTTAGATAAAACCATTCAACATTTAACCGAAGGGAAAAGCCATTGCAGCTTATATCTATACAATGCAGAAAACCTTTCTTTGGAGCAGTGGCAGAGCCTATTTAACCATCCGAAACTCGAACGTGTCTTTGGTGCTGCGACACACCTAGAAAAAGACATCAAAAACATAGCAACGCTGATTCACTTACCCACCTTGGATGAGCGAAAAGAAGATATCGGCCCGCTGTACAAACACTTCGTACGCCATGCTGCCAGCCGTTATCAACTGCAACCACCACACATCAGCCTTGATGAAGTCAAATACATCACGGAATTGTCATGGCCTGAAAACATCAAACAACTGCGTCGCTTTGCAGAATTGCGTGCACTTAAGCCTGATACCTTTCGCATCGAAGATTGGAATAGCGACAAAAGCATCGAAATTCAGAGTATGACCCAACGCACAGAACACTTTGAATATTGTCTATTAATTGATGCTTTACAGCGGCACAGAGGCAGACTTAAAGAGGTTCAACTAGAATTACAGGTATCACGCAAGACCTTGTACGACAAACTAAAAAAACATCAGTTGGACAAAACAAAGTTCAAGGCGCTGTAAAGACGGAAGCAGCGCCCGTGCCACACGGAGAACGGTATAACGTTGGGTGATTAACAGGGGGAGACAATCCCTACACATTGATTCAGTCGAAGCAAAACGAGAACAAACGCATAAGACTGAACAGTAATTAGATCAAAAATATAATGAGCCATTGTGATCAGGGAATGTGATGGGCCAAAACAACTACAGCAAACTCAGCACTGATGAACTGGATTTTGTCGACGATAAAACCGCAGCTTTGCTTCTTAATACCCCCAGTAGCGCACGCTTGATGCTTTGGGTGATGATGTTTTTTTTCATTGCCGCTATTGGATGGGCCTCTTGGGCAAAAATAGATAAAGTGACCGTTGGCCAGGGCAAGGTCATTCCTTCTTCTCAAATTCAGGTCGTCCAAAACCTAGAGGGCGGCTTGGTCAAAGAAATTTTGGTGAAAGAAGGTCAGCTGGTCGAAAAAGGTCAACAACTCCTGTTAATTGACGACACCCGATTTCGCTCTGATTTTCGTGAACGAGAACAGCAGGTCGCGAACTTAACGGCTTCCGTTCTTCAGCTTTCAGCCTCGATCAGCAGTGTGGAAGTCAATCGAGATTTCGATACGGACAACTGGAAACAGAGTGTCGTTCTGGATTATGGCAAACTCACCTTTCCCCCCCTATTAGAAGAAAAACAACCACAATTGGCACAGCGTCAAAAAGCGGAATACCGTGAAAACTTAGATAACCTGCGTAACCAACTGTCAGTTATCGATCAACAAGTCCAGCAAAAGCAGCAAGATCTCGTCGAGATAGAAGCCCGCGTGAGAAACTTACGTCAAAGCTATCAATATGTGCGTAAAGAGCTCGATATCACCAAACCTTTAGCCGACGAAGGGGTGGTACCGCGTATTGAACTACTTAAACTACAGCGTCAGGTTAATGATACTCGCCGTGAAATGACGTCTAGCGAACTGAAAATTCCGGTACTCAAGTCCGCGTTGAGAGAAGCCATGCTCAAACGTATCGATGTCGCATTACAGTTCCGCTCAGAGCAACAAGAAAAACTCAATAATGCACAAGACCAACTTTCAGAGTTAGTTGAATCAGCCGTTGGCTTGGAAGATCGAGTCAATCGCACCGTGGTCAACTCGCCAGTGACAGGAAAAATAAAAACCCTTTACGTTAATACCGTTGGCGGTGTTATTCAGCCAGGAATGGATATCGTCGAGATTGTTCCAACTGAAGATACCCTTTTGGTTGAAGCCAAAATTGCCCCGAAAGACATCGCATTTCTGCGCCCGGACCTGCATGCCATTGTAAAATTTACCGCTTATGACTTTACCAAGTACGGTGGTTTGGAAGGCGAGCTCGAGCATATCAGCGCAGATACTACCCAGGATGACGAAGGCAACAGCTTTTATATTGTCCGGGTACGCACAGACAAAACTAACTTTGGCCAGGGTGCCGATTTACCGATTATTCCCGGCATGACCGCATCCGTCGATATCATTACCGGCAAGAGAACCGTTTTGGAATATTTGCTTGAGCCTATTTTGAAAGCCAAAACCAATGCGTTAAAGGAGTAGACGACACGTGGCACTCTGACTTCATACTGAATTTGCAACGATGAGTTTGTAAGTTGTTAAATAAAAAGTAATTATTTCTCACAGACGAACTCATTATAAGAGTACACTTGTGACGTAAATCTAATATGCAACCCATTTTTACACGTAAAGTCACATTACTATTTAGCTTAAGTTGTCTTTCGCTCCAAACAGGTGCGTTAAACAAAGAAGAGCAACAATGGGTCGATAGAGTCACGGCAGTGTACGGCCAACGAGCCGGAGTGCGTGTCAGTACGTGGAGAAACACACTGACTGAACTAAGCCATGTGGATACCCGAGAGAAACTCGCAGGTGTTAACCGCTTTTTTAATCAATTGTATTTCGTTGATGACAAAAAGCTTTGGGGTACGTCGGATTACTGGGCAACGCCCCTCGAATTCTTAGGAAGTAATGCTGGAGACTGTGAAGATTTTACCATTGCGAAGTATTTCTCATTACTTGAACTGGGTGTGCCTGACTCTAAGATGCGTTTGGTGTACGTTAAAGCCATAGAACTAAATCAGTTTCATATGGTGTTGGCCTATTACCCGACGGCCAGTGCAGAGCCGCTTATTCTCGACAACCTAAATGCAGAAATTGTCAGAGCCTCTAAGCGCCGCGACTTGCTACCGATTTACAGCTTTAATGGTACAAACCTGTGGTTAATAAAATCTTCTGCTGGAAACGGAGAACTGGCAGGGAAAGCCTCACGTTTGAGCCTTTGGAATGACTTACGCTCGCGCGAACGTAAGTTGCAGTTAAAAAAACCTAAAATTAAATATGACGAGTGAAAAACATGACCCTATATAAGAAGCTAGTAGTGGGAATGGTTACGGTCTTTGTACTCTTGATGGCATCAGTACTCGTAATCGAATTCAATACTACTCGAACCAGTCTGGAGCAACAGCAGCGTTCAGAGGTCAACAACACCATCAATACTGTCGGTTTGGCATTAGCTCCTTACCTAAAAGACAAAGATAAGGTTGCCGTTGAGTCGGTCATTAATGCGCTATTTGATGGCAGCACCTATTCCGTTGTTCGTCTGACATCGCTTGACTCAGATTACCAGATCGTACGTTCTTACCCAATCAAACCAAGCTCAGTGCCACAATGGTTTATCAACTTAAATCTCTTTAAAGCGATTCATGATAAACGTGTGGTGACCAGCGGTTGGATGCAGCTTGCCGAAGTTGAGATTATCAGCCACCCTGGCGCTGCCTATGAACAACTATGGAAAGGATTCATTGGTCTGTTATCTGCATTCAGTCTTCTCTTTCTGGCAGGTTTGATTGCTATCTCCTACATTTTACGACGTTCACTCAGACCGTTGGCGGCAATCGTACAGAAAATGCATGACATCGCGAATAATCAGTTTGGAGAACCGCTTACCCGCCCTAAAACCAAAGACCTGATTGCTGTCGTTGATGGTATCAACACCATGTCGGCTCAAATTGAGCTGTCTTTTAAAGAACAGGCGAAAGAAGCACAGCGTTTGCGCGCTCAGGCTTACCTCGATCCAATATCCAAGTTGGGGAACCGCTCGTTTTATATGAACCAGGTTGATCAATGGCTAGCAGAAGAAACACAAGGTGGTATCGCGCTACTCCATGCCGAATATATTGGCGATATTTACGAAACGAAAGATTACCAACGCGCTGATGCGCACGTAAAAGAGCTTTCTCAACGCCTTAAAAATACCATCGATGTTTCGGGAGCGACGATTGCTCGCCTATCGAGTGACGAATTCGGTCTTCTCTTCCCTCATATGGATGAAAGTGAACTTCGTCTTATGGCCGACAGCATCGTTAACTGTGTGAATGGGTTAAACACCGACCCAACGGGTCTTGCTAAACCGAAAGCAGCACTTGGTGTTGCCCATAGTAAAGAGCATAAAACCCACTCTGAAATTCTATCAATGGTCGATAATGCCCTGTCCAAGGCAAAAGCTCAGCCAGATAAGCCTTACGGATTTATCGGCAGCGATTCCCCATCTAACCTGATGGGTAAACAGCAGTGGAAAGCTTTGGTTGAAGAAGCGATTCACAGTGACTGGATCCAATTCCGTTTTCAGGCTGCTAAAAATACATGGGGTAAAGTATTCCACAGTGAAGTCTTTTCAAGTATTGAAAAAGATGGCGAAACGTTCCGTGCGAACCAATACTTATTCGCGCTTGAGCAGCTAGAAGCGACCAACATTTTCGATCAGTACGTGATCGAGTCAATGATCAACATGCTAGAGCGTGGAGACATCACCGATCCTGTCGCGATCAACATTGCGCAAAGTAGTTTATCTCAGCCTTCGTTTATTCGCTGGACAACGAGCATGCTGGAAAAACACCCTGAAGTCGCGCCTAAGCTACACTTTGAGATTCCAGAAGAGTGCTTTATTGAGAATCCTCACCATACCGCCCTGTTGTGTAATGCTATTCGTCAAGCGGGGGCAATATTCGGTGTGGATAATTACGGTCGAAATTTCCAGTCTCTGGAGTACATTCAGGAGTTCCGTCCAAATTACGTGAAACTCGATTACTTGTTTACGCATAATCTGCACGATGAAAAACAGAAATTTACGCTGACTTCGATCTCTCGTACCGCGCACAACTTAGGTATCACGACCATTGCGTCGCGTATCGAGACTCAAATCCAGTTGGATTTCCTTGCTGAACATTTTGTTGAAGTATTCCAAGGATTTATTGTCGACAAAGAATAGAAGGTTCAACTACGATGAAAGACCCTTTGCTGAATTCGCTGATCTACGTTAGCCGTTACTATGGATTAGCTAACTCGCCGGAAGCACTTGTTAACGGATTGCCGCTCTCTGAAGGCAGGCTGACTCCGTTTCTGCTTCCCAGAGCAGCAGAGAGAGCCGGGTTGGTCGCCAAAGAAAACCGTGGAGAGCTGGAGAATATCTCCAGCTTGATACTGCCAGCAATATTAGTTCTGAAAGGTGGTGATTCTTGTGTTTTAAATAGTCTTAACCCAGAGACACAAGAAGCGGAAATCACCACCTTAGAAAGTGGAATGGTGCCTATCTCCATTTCACTACCAGACTTACTTCAGCAATACGCCGGGCGCTACTTCCTGGTCAAAAAACAGTTCCGTTTTGATGAACGCTCGCCAGAGGTACTCAAAACCAATCAAGGACACTGGTTTTGGTCGACTTTATGGCAATCAAAACGCATTTACCGTGATGTATTTATTGCCTCGCTACTGATCAATATTTTTGCCATCGCTGCACCAATGTTTACGCGCTTGGTGTACGACAAAGTGATCCCTAACCTTGCCTTTGAAACCCTATGGGTACTGGCAAGTGGTGTATTTGTTGTCTTCTTATTTGATTTTATTCTCAAGACATTACGTAACTACTTCATCGATGTCGCGGGTAAAAAATCTGACATTCTGATTTCCTCGAAACTGTTTAGCAAAGTGATGGGAATTCGAATGGAATCCAAACCTCCTTCGGTTGGCGCTTTTGCTCGCCATCTACAGGAATTTGAATCTATTCGTGAATTCTTCACATCAGCAACCGTTAGCGCCCTCATCGACTTACCTTTCGCAATTCTGTTCTTAGTCATCATTTGGTTAATGACAGGTAACCTCGTATTCGTCCCTTTGGTCGGTGTCATTATTTTGGTTATTCACTCGCTGATAATTCAAAAGCCGTTGAGACGCTCGATAGAAGAAGGGTCGCGACTCGCTTCGCAAAAATACGCCAACTTAATTGAAAGCCTCTCCGGTATCGAAACCGTAAAAATGCTCAGTGCGCAAAGCCAATTCCAATATCGTTGGGAAGAAGCCGTAGCACACATGGCAAACTGGAATATTAAAAGCCGCCGTATCACGGACAGCATTCAAAACTCAGCAAGCTTTGTGCAGCAAAGTAGTAATGTCGGTATGGTCATTCTCGGCGTTTACCTGATTGCAGAAGGAGAGTTAACCATGGGGGGCTTAATCGCTGCGACGATGCTGAGTGGACGCGCCATCAGCCCGATGATTCAGCTTTCTTTGCTGTCGACACGCTACAATCAAGCGAAGTCTTCAATGACCATCATTAATCAGGTCATGGAGATGCCGGATGAGCAAGAAGAAGGAAA
Organism: Vibrio natriegens NBRC 15636 = ATCC 14048 = DSM 759; assembly: GCF_035621455.1. Classification (NCBI taxonomy): domain Bacteria; kingdom Pseudomonadati; phylum Pseudomonadota; class Gammaproteobacteria; order Vibrionales; family Vibrionaceae; genus Vibrio; species Vibrio natriegens. The sequence goes on along the minus strand of NZ_CP141823.1, from coordinate 905,473 downwards.
GCGTTACATTCACCGCCCTATTGTTCAGGGTAAAATTGAACTTGAACGTGTCACCTTCTACTACCCTAACTCGCCTGTCGCATCGATTCGTGATTTGAGCCTGACCATCAACCCTGGTGAGAAAGTCGCGATCATCGGGCGTATAGGCTCAGGAAAAACAACATTAGAACGTCTTATCATGGGGCTATATCAGCCTACAGAGGGACATGTGCGCATTGATGACACCGATATTGCTCAGCTTCATCACGTCGATATAAGGCGCAATATCGGCTGCGTACCACAAGATCCAACTCTATTCTTCGGTTCAATACGCGATAACATTACGCTCGGACGCCCTCTCACCGATGACCGTGATGTTATGGATGCCGCTAATCGTGCTGGAGTGACTGCATTTACTCAGTCGGATCCGGCCGGTCTGGAGCGTCAGGTAGGTGAAGGTGGTGCAATGCTATCAGGTGGGCAACGTCAGGCCGTTACCATCGCCAGGGCTCTGTTAGGGCATCCTCCGGTCTTACTGATGGATGAACCGACAAGCGCCATGGATAACCGCTCTGAAATGCACATAAAGCATCAGTTAGCCCAGTTGAAAGAGAATGAGACGTTGATTTTTATCACTCACAAGACCGCAATGCTTGATATCGTTGATAGGGTTATCGTTTTAGAAAAAGGCAGCATTATTGCAGATGGTCCAAAAGCTCAGGTACTGAGCGATTTGAAACAAGGTAAAGTGCGTGCAGTAAGTTAACGTGCCAATATCGCCCCTTAAACACCGACTGTTTACGGGGCTCGCTCTATCTGAACCCGAAATAGTTCACCTCTTCCAAGAATACCCAGATAAGCACGAAGCCAACAATAACAGCCAACATCATAATCGCTTTTTCATCTTCTTCCATATGCCTCATCTTATTCCACCTCGCAGATCTAAGCACCCTCGCTTCGTTAATCAAGTGAGATAACTTGCTGTCATAACTAGGGTCTGTTGACCTTATTAGATTAGCAGTAGAAAAGCGCGAATTCCGGTTCTCAGTGTGCGCAATAGGCACATCAATTTGAGATATGCGAGATAAATCAAGTCATATTCAAGTACGAGACAAAGTTGACCAGCTAAGATAAAAATTGTGATTACTTACAGTAAAAAATCAGCTATAACAGCCGTTTGTTAGTACCATCGAGTTGAAGAAAGGCGAGTTGAAGAAATGAATGATTGGATCCAATTAGATCAAGTGAACCAGTATTTCAACGAAGGCTCTCTTGGATATAAAGTGTTAATGGGCATCATTGTCTTGATCACTTATCGGATCCTGAAAAGAGTTGCCAACCGAGCCATCATAAACCTAGCCTCATCGAAAGGGGTAAAGAAGGCACGCTTAAGCTTTATTCAGCGTTGCTTTAACGTGGCACTGTTGTTTCTGACCGCATCCACTTTTGCGATTGTCACTGGCATTGGATACGGTGATGTATCGCTGTTCCTATCCTCCATATTTGCAGTCCTGGGGGTCGCGTTTATTGCCCAATGGTCGATACTGAGTAATATCACCGCAAGCTTTTTGATCTTCTTCGTATTTCCATATCGCGTCGGGGATCGGATCAAAGTCGTCGATAAAGATGAAGACATCAGCGGTGAGATTCAAGAGATCAGCATGTTTCATGTGTTGATCAAACACGAAAACGGCAACCTTATCACTTATCCAAACAACCAAATATTACAGAAAGCGGTGTTAAAACTGGCCAGAAACAAGCCTGTCGCGGCTAAAGCCAAGTCCCGAATTTACACCCGAAGAAAGTAACCCTGTGCTCGAGTAAGTTGGTTTTAGACGTGGGAAGCAGATAGTCAGTCTGCGACGAAAAATAGTGTGATAAAAATTAAAGCCCCGAGAGTTCGCTCTACGGGGCTTTATTTTTACTTCTTAATGTACAGGTCTTTAGAGTAAATTCGGCCTTCTACGTTGTTTTTAGCAAAGCCACCAACGTTGGGACGCACTAATCTCGCCTGCATGTAATAGTAAATTGGGGCGATAGGAACATCTGCCGCAATCAATTTTTCGGCTTCATCGTAGTACGCCTGACGTTTTTTATCGTCTGTGGTCGCGAGTGCGTTGTCCATCGCCTGGTCGTATTCAGGGCTTTGGTAACGCGCAAAGTTCCCTGAGGAATCCGATCTTAACAAACTCAGGAATGTCGATGCTTCATTGTAATCTCCACACCATGAGGCACGCATTACATCAAAATTACCTTGCTTGCGCGCCACTAAATAAGATTTCCATTCTTGGTTTTCCAACTCTACCTTCGCGTCTAAGTTATCACTGAGCATAGAGGCAATAGCCACAGCAATGGCTTTATTCGACTCACTGGTGTTGTAAAGAAGTTTAAAATCGAGCGGCTTATCTTTTCCATAACCCGCTTCTTCTAATAACTGACGAGCCTTTTCGTCACGTTGTTGCTGTGTCCAGTTGCTGTAGTCCGGTTGAGTCGCATCAAAACCAGCCGTATATTGGTGAGCAAACGTGTATGCGGGTAAGTTACCAACCTGGGTAACGCCATTGGTAATGACGTCGCGCATGATTGAATAAGACACAGCCTGACGGACTCTCACATCATCAAACGGAGGACGGGTTGTATTGAACGCGTAATAATACGTACACAATAATGGCACCACTGTATACGCATCCTGATATTCTTGTTCTAGCTTCTGTGCCATATGTGTTGGTACATCAGAAGTGATGTCTACTTCGCCAACCACATAGCGATTAATCGAGGCATTTTGATTCTCAAACGGGATGTAAGTTACGTTGGTGAGATGCGTATTGTCTGCATCCCAATAATTAGGATTTTTCTTCAGTTCAATGCGTTCATTGACTACCCATTTATCAAGGACAAATGCGCCATTACCGACAAACTGTTTCGGATCGCTCCATGGTTTCCCACCCTGCTCCACTGTCGATTTATGAACAGGCATCATTGATGTGTGACCTGTCATTGCCACAAAGTACGGAACTTTACTTTCTAGCTCGAAACGAAGTGTGTATTTATCTAGAGCCTTAACACCTAACTCTTCAACTGGCAGCTTACCTTCAGCGACATCCACAATGTTCTTGATGCTTGTCATTTCAAGATACCAAACATTTGGTGACGCCAATTGAGGATCAACCGCCCTTCTTAACGCATACACAAAATCGTCTGCCGTTACTGGATCACCATTGGACCATTTTGCGTCTTTGCGTAAATGGAAGACAAACGTTTGGTTGTCTTTCGTTTCCCACGACTGGGCGACGCCAGGAACAATATTGCCATCACGATCTTGAATCACCAACCCTTCAAATAAGTCTCGCAATATATGCATTTCTGGCATCCCTTCGGCTTTTGCCGGATCGAGAGTGGCCGCTTCAGCATCATTCGCTCGCACTAAAACTTGCTCAGCGGCAAGTTGAACATCTTCAGGTATGACATCTGCAAACGCAGAAATCGTTACGACAGGGGTAAAAAGAGAGGAAATAAGCAATGTCTTTGAGAATTTTTTAATATCCATATCGTTTTTAGTTCTCCTAACTCGTCTTTTGAAGCCAACACCACAATTAACAATACAACCATTGACGAAATTTAACAGTTCGGTTTATCTAAGTAATTAAAATTAATATTACTTCATCTGGTTGGAGATTATGGTGAATCTAATTCCAAGAACGGAAAGAGCTGCATTTTTAATTAAGCCCAAAACCTACGGAAAATCCGTTTTAGGTGCGCCTTTGCTTTACTTTCCTGCTCAGGTAGAAAGCACATCACGTGGTTTGATATTAGCGGGAACACACGGAGATGAGACAGCTTCTATAACAGGTTTATCATGCGCGCTAAGAAGTTTGCCAGTAAACGGCTTACATCATGATGTGGTGTTATCGATGAACCCGGATGGTAACCAACTCGGTACCAGAGCAAACGCCAATCAAGTTGATCTTAATCGTGCCTTTCCAACTCAAAACTGGACTGAGCATGGCACTGTGTATCGTTGGAGTTCTCATACTCCGGTACGCGATGTAAAAGTAAAAACGGGTAATGCAAATCAACTTGAGCCAGAGGTGGCCGCGCTGATCAATCTTATCGAAGAAAGACGACCAACGTTTGTGGTCTCATTCCATGAACCGCTGGCCTTTGTGGATGACCCAAAATTTTCTGCCTTAGCAAAATGGCTCGGTAGCCAATTCGATCTACCATTGGTCGAAGACGTGGATTACGAAACTCCCGGGTCATTTAGCACTTGGTGTAGTGAACGAGAACTGCCGTGTGTCACTCTGGAATTACCAGCCGTGTCCTCTGATTTAACGATAGAGCAGTACCTACCCGCGATTATTGCACTGCTTCAGTATGAGCCTGTTAATTAAGGTTTTACGATAGAAAAAAGCATTTCATATATGCTTTGAAAAAGAAAGACATAGGTATGCGATTTACAGTGTAAAACGCCGTTATGTAAGTCGAGTCAAACAAGTATCGTATTTGAAGAGGCCTATTTTTGTAGATAGAGAATCACCCTACCCAACGATTGAAGACTCAGTTTAGTACAAGCGTCGATAAAGCCTGATTGTGATTCCTATACGCTAAAGGATTTAGAAACAAAAATTGGCCGTCTACGCGATGATGGATTCTTGCTCGAGATTTGCCGACACATTGATTTCGTATTGATTAAATCGGAATGTGCAACCGCCGTGGGTGCGTTTAGTTGTTACTTGCTCGTTACTAAACTGAACGGTTACCCGAGAAAAAACGTGTTCTTTCGCTACCACCGTATTTTCTTTTAGCGCAAGTTCAAAGGCGATTTCGGTCTGATCAAGTTTCAGCTTTAACTCTTCCACTAGGCGATTATTTTGGGATTTTAACGTTTCTATTTCCACACCTTCTTCTTGATTACGTTCTGCTTTGGGACGCTTTTTGAATTCTAACTCTTTGCGGATAATATCCATCGTTTCAGCTTGTGCGTTTTTATACTGTTCCTTTAAGTTGCCAATATGCTCCTTATACAATGAATAGCCTGAGAACGCTTCGACCCTGGTTGCTGTATCTCCTTCTACGCCCAGTTGCAAACACAACACATTTTTGGCGACTTTAGCGTGGCCACCACTCAGTGTGCCATTTTTTCCAATCGCATCCAGAACTGTCAGGGTCTTACCGCAAGTGATTTCGTTATTCATGCTATGGACTGCGAGCTCAATGTCTTTACCTGCAGATAGTTCGCTATACTGCGCGTAACTAGCCCGAATAGAACCTTTGGTTTTCACACGACAACTTCTAGGTTGGCCATCACTAACGGTATGACCAATAATTCCTTTACCGACCAGAATGTCATCACGCGCTTGAACATCAGCGGACTCAATAAATCCACCTACCGTAATCGAGCCTGTCGCCTGAACAATCATGCCAGATTCAATGTTGCCACCAATAATCACGTTTCCTTTAAATTTAACGTGGCCAGTATTAACGCCAACATTGTTGAGGCACAGTGCGTTGTCGACTTCAATCGTATTGTTCTTTATTAGTGGCGTACCTGAAATTGAAGCAATGAGAAGATTTGGATCACTTGGACAAACTTCACTACCTTTGCCCGGTTTGAGAGCGGTATCTTTGCCCACATGCGCAGGTATAAGTCGGCCTTGGACAGTGAAGCCGGGGATCCCTTTAGTAGCAGGAGTGCGGCGCATGACTTCATCACCAACATTGACAGAGATTGTTTCGCCAAGATTTCTCAAGTCTATTTTGTCGCTACTCGATTGTCCCTGTTTTGGCTTGAGAATACGTTTTGTGATGTCTTTTACCAGAGGCGTAAAAATAGAGTCTCTACCTTTGATTGGCTGTTTACCAACAGCAACAGGTTGGGTGAACGTTGCTCCAGACTTAAGTTGACTACTGACCAGCATTACTTTCTTTAAGGCGAGTTTGTTGATTCCCTTGGTAACCTTTGCTTGTGCTAGTGCCCTGACAATTTCTGCTCCACGTAATCCGCGTCCGCCATAAGCGCCGGTTACGGTAATACTTGCAAGCATATCGTTATTGGACAACTCCACAGAAATCTCAGCGTCTTTCTTCTGAGCGACCACTACGCCTTTATAAGCTAGTGCGTCTCGAACTCTCACGCATTCAATAAATCGGCTGACCGCGTCATCTTCAACAAATAACGAATCGGCATTCATTAACGTAAGTTGCGCAAGTAACTCTTTTCTATCGAACTCACTTTCCAAATCCACATCTGGTGACAGACGAGCGATTATCCTTGTTCTGTCCTCAGACCACTCAAGACACAGCTTCCACATAGCGATACCACTTTGCTGAACATCAACACCATCAGTCTAACTAAAAATATTTTCTCGACAAACTGTGCAGTCTTAATAATCAAGCTTATATCACTAATAGTGAGATAAATGTCAATTCCGCCAAGTCAGTGAATAGTATCGTGAATATAATCTAAACCAGCTCAAATAGGACAAATAAAAAAAGAGGCGATTTACAGTGTAAACCCCTCTTCTTCGTTATTTTAATTTACAGTGTAAATCTAATTAAGGTCTGCTTTACAGTGTAAATTGTTTCAGAAGCAACTGCACTTCACGCCGAATTTCTTGTTCAACTTGCTTACGTCCAGTTAGATTGAACTGTTTCGCACAGCTCTCCCAATCATGGTTAAGGAATAACTTGCAGATCATTAAATCGGAAACTGATACTAAGCCATTTTTCAATAGCCACTGTTTTAACCACACAAACACAGATTCGTAACTACCACCACCTAGAGCGTAATTGCGAATAAGCGTAAGTTGGCAAGGATGGAGTACGATCTCCATTCTTGGCGCACTGAGTAAACTTCGATATAAGCTAGGCTCTAACTTCGAGTAAACCAGATTGGCGTTCATCGACATAAACTCACATAAAAGTAGCTCAGATTCATCAATCCATTTCTGCGGTTTATTGGCCAACTGTCTGACCATCAATAAAGAGTAACAACCACTTGCGGCATCGCGCATTGTTCCAAGTCGAATCGGTTGATAACCGACACTATTCCAAAAGCGCAACAGTTCATCTGTCAAACCAAAGCTGGTGGAAAGATAATTGACATGAGAAGGTAGAGACTGCTCAAGTTGAGTAAGCATCCGCTTCCCGAGCCCTCTGTTTTGTAACTCAGGATGCACCGCGATACGCATAATACGGAGCGTTGATAGCCGACCCACATCAGGCATGCCGAGTTGATTGATAATAGTAACAGGGGCTAGATGACCTGGTGGACGACGCCTCCCGAGTTGAATATCAGAAATAATCGTCTCATCTAAACTGCCCTCTTCAACCGTCATGATAACGCCGACTATTTTCTTTTCACTCGTTGCTACATAAATAGAACTACATTCATCTTGAAGTAAGTGCAGCAAATCATTCGGAGAAGTTTGATAGTGCGCATTCACCAAAAGAGCAAAACAGTCAGGTAATAATCTAGGATTGGAAACCAATTCATGCTTTGCAATTTTTTTAAGTAGGAATTCTTGCGCAACCACGGATGGAGGGGCCATCAGTTCTGCATCCAATACAAATGCTTGATATAGCCAGGACTCAAGAATATCACCTTCGCTCCAGCGGATTGGTTGCTTAAGATGACAGGTTTTCATTCCGGCTCTTTTCTTTCTCAGCCAGTCAACAAACTTAAGCGTAAACCCGCGTCCACAACCCTCGTAACCGTGAATGGTGCTAGAAAATACAAGGCGATGGAAATGAGCCGTCATCTGCTGCAGCATAGGAACTGGAATTGCAGCGGCTTCGTCGACAAGTAGTAAGTCACATTCGGGTAGCGACACGAGTAACTCGTCCGGCGCGATAAATTGTATGCTCCCCTGCCCGGCTTCAAATCTGTCTTTTCTGATACGCTGGCCGCTTGGCAATATTCGTTCTGCGTGTAAGAAAACCGGTTCTACCGCTTTAATAGATGGTGCTGTCACTAACACTCGCAACGGCTTAGTTTGTAATAAGTTCGCACACGCGATCCCAAGGGCACTGCTTTTCCCACGGCCACGGTCTGCGGTTAACACTAAAGGGCGTTTTCGATGGCCTGTTACCACTTTTTCAATAGCAGCAACTGCCTGCTCTTGTTGCGTATATCTTTGGGCTTTACTGGAGGGTTCAAAACTTGGTAACTCAGGCACAGGTTGATGTTGCTCTAAGACAAATAACTTCTGCCACTGAGACGCCATCCACTGTTGAGCGCAGTTTGATGGCTCAACATTATCGGTAGCCACAATCAGAATTCCGCCACCAACTAGTGAGCCCAACGCTGCAGAGAAGCTGTTCGCATCAAAGTTTTTACGCGCATCATAAACGAGCACATCACATTCTCTTCCTAGCAACATATGCCCTTGTTTGCTAGATACTGAAAAGGCGTCGCCTAACGACCATTCACCGACACAAAACCAACGTAATTCTTGATGAGCTTTATAGAACGAAGTGATAAGTTCGTTTTGCCAGTCGCCATCACCCTGGATAGCCACGCCTACGCGTTGGAAAGACTGAAATGCCTTTTGTTGAAGTAAAGCGAGAAACTCAGTTTGTGTGTGCATGCTGTATACCCAAGGTTTAATCAACGCCATATTACCACAACTTAAACAGGCTACTGATCGGCAAGCAAAAACAACTGGCATAAAAAAACCGCCCGAAGGCGGTTGAAGTTTTGATTAACGTTATTGCAATTTGCTGTGAACAAAAGCAAGAATTTCTTCCATCAAACTATCATCTACTTTTTTAAGGTTCAGTGCCAGATTACTGCCTTTGCGGCTGTAACTCGCGCGACCTTTTATCAAATCGACTTTGTCTACCTTTGGCGATGGTTTGGCTGGTGATAATTCAGTAATCCAACTTTCTAGGCTTTCTGTGACTTCTTTTGTTAGACGAGCAACACCTTGCGCTGTGCTACGCTGCCACAAGTATCCGTCTGTTGTACGGCATTTATCTAACAACCCTTGCTGATGTTCAGGGCTTAGATTCGTAAACTGCTTGTGCAATTTAACAATGGTTGGGCGACCAAGGTCGCCAACATTTGGATACGCTTGAAGCAACTCTAGTGGTAAAGAAGCCGCTTTTAACGCTCCACTTACCAATGCCTCACTGCATTGGAACATTTTCGCCAGCGCTTTCTGGTCTTCTGCTTCACCGCTGTCTAACTTGGCTTGCATCTCCTTGCCTTTTTCATAAAGAGAGAGAGGCTTGTGAGCGTTTGCCACATCAGACAGGAACTTAGCATGATTAGAGTTAATGTTGTCGCCAACATAAACCAGAAAATCTTGCTCAGCCAGAATACAAGATTTACGACGACGACTACCGTCTAATACCTCAATCTTGCCATCTTCAGTGCGACGGCCGACGGCCGGATACTGCTGACCACGCTCTTTTAACGTAACCAATACATCGGATAAAGCATGCTCATTCAAGAAAGATTGTTCGCGTGCGTTATCAACAAAGACTGTCGTTTCAGACTCAACCTTGTCAGCAGGAATACGAACCAACTCGAATTGAACGGTATTCTCACCAGCGACCGCTAACTCAATGGTTTGCGTTTTTTCTTTTGCAGCGGTTTGCGCTTCTTGAGGCGTAGCCACGCGGCGTTTATTAGTTTTGCCAAATAATTTTGCGTTTAATTCAGACGTTTTCAAAGCCATTTACTTATTACCCCTGATTCAATGACGGCCAATTAGAGTGCAATACACGCTCTAGTTCAAGTGCGCTCTTATGAACGGCGTCTTGAGCGGTTGCGAGCGTTTTCTTACCACCTTCAAAATCACTCACAGTGAGATCAAATACCGTACTGTAGGTGTCAGCACAGGTTTCAAACGCTCGACTACGCGGAATGGTAGCCATCATAACTTGGTCACCTAGAAGATAGTTCATTTCAGTTAAAACAGAAACTTGCTTCTTATTGTCGTCCTCAAACATGGTTGGCATTAAGCGCACAAACTCAAGGCCATTCCAATCTTCTGGGAACATTTCATACACTGTCGGTAAGTGTTGGAAAAAGTTTACCGTTGAAGCCCAGTCAAGACGTTTGGCAGCACATGGAATCAGCAATGCGTTAGAAGCATACATTGCATTCCAAACTAGCGGATCCACGTGCGGGCCGGTATCAATCATGATGATATCGAAATCATCTGCAATAATGTCGATAAGCTGCTCTTTTAACAAACGCACGATATCTAAAGATGGGTCTTCAGATAAGGTTTGCCACGCTTCGGCATTAAACATCGCGTCTTCTGGGAAAGCAGAGATTGACTTCAAGTTTGGATATTGCGTAGGTAGCAATACATTCTTATGCAAAAACTCACTATCAATCTCAACACCGTCTGGTACGTTACCTAACATAATATCAACGGCAGAATAGATATTATCGTGTTCAGCGACACTGATTTGTGGGTTTAGGAATAGACGTAATGAGCCTTGTGGATCTAAGTCAATCAAACAAATACGGTAGCGTTTATCTAAGTTAAGCGCTAAACAAGCCGCTAAATGCACCGCCGACATCGATTTACCCGTACCACCCTTTTGGTTTTGTACGTTGATAATCCACGGCTTATTGCCATTGTTTTTTTTACGCTCGTGGAATTTAGGCACCTCAGCCGCATCCATCAGCATATGTGCTTCTTCTAACGTAATGGAATAATGATTGGCGTTATTCTTTGTAAATTGATGGCCAGCGGCTTCCATTTTACCAATCGCGTCATCGAGTTTTCGACGAGTCAAACCCGATCGGGTTTCCATCATTGCCTTAGACATTGGAGGGAAGTAGTTGTCACTTCGCTCTTCCAAAACAATCTCAATACGGTCAGCTTGAACTTGTTGTGTGAGTTCTGCTAACTCATGAAGATTTTCAATCGTTTTTTCTCTTTTCATGCCAATTTCCGTTGAAAGGATATCTGATTGCAATTGTACAGCAGTGAACACCAATAACAACAAAAAGGTGCACAAACATTTTGAATAACAATCACATATAAAAACAATAAAATCGACTCTTTTATGAATTATGGTAAAAAATATATCAAAATATAATCAAACAAGTTCGCACAAACGCTTTGCTAACTCTATAAATTAAAAGTGTTACAGCGTCACACATTTACATTGTAAATTAAAAATTATACGGAACGATTATATTGACCGGCTAAATTACGGATTATGTAAAATCAACATGTTTACAACAAAAAATGCAGAAACGGGGACAAGATTCATTCACGGATACCCTCTTGATCATGCTTCCAAAGCATTTGAGGCCGTTTTTTTAATAGATGGACCGGAAAGATGATCAAGAGAGTTACTTGATCATCTTTCCGTGTTATATCCTACTTACGAAAGCATGATCATGGCAAAAGTAGGGGAGTGCATGAGTAGATGGACGTTATTCTATGCGATCAAACCATCGGAAAAATGATCAAGTGAATAGGTTTCTCGGAAGCATGCTTTTTACTCGCCATTTTACGGACGAATGCAGATATACTGGGGCATTCAGAGAATCAAGCGTAAACAAACCTCGGAACGATGAAATAAAAACATGGTATTTGATAAGTACGGCTATCATGATCATGCTTCCTAAATTTAGAACAGATATAGGATTTACACGCTTAGTACTGATATCTGATGATATTTTCAGCACATGAATAAATTACCGCCGAAATGAGACTTTAACTTGGCATTAACGCTACTCTTGATCATCGATCCGGAACCAAGGAGGCGATAAAATCCATGGTGTTTACACCTTTGTTGATCAAGCAAACCCGCATTTCTGTGGATAACCTGTACAAATGTCATGATCATCGTTTCAAGACCATTTTGATCATCTTTTCAGAAACTTAATGATCATGCTTACGAGAGGATATGATCATGCTTTCAAGATATTGTTGATCATCGTTTCGTTATATTCATGATCATGGTTCCGAAAGGGATTTCAATAATTCCTTTTTATAACAACAACTTAAAATGATAAAAATTGCCAGATCAATAGATCATATAATCAATTAAGATCAGAATAATCAAAAAGATCAGTTATTTAAAAAACAAGATTTTTTCTTTATTTATGATCTGTTTTTCTTTATTCTTCGGAACCATAGCACAACTACGGCTAGTGTGATCTGGATCTAAAATGATGGCTGATGAAAAAATTCTGATTAAAGCACCAAGAAGCCACAAAGACGGGCATCTTTTTGAAGTGCACGAATCTTCTGCAGATTGGGTAGAACAATACCAACACTTCAAAGGGGTGACCAAAAGCATCTTAGAATTGCTTAATCTGATCTCGTTGAGAGGTTTCAGCAGCAAAGATGGACTTGTATCAACCACTGAAATCGTTGAAGCAACAGATGGTCAACTGACTCGTGCTGCGTTACAACAACGATTACGAGCAGCGGTGAACATTGGTTTATTTACGCAAACTCCAGTTCGCTTTGAAGAAGGACTGGCAGGTAAAACCATGCTTCACACGTTTGTTAATCCCAATAAGCTCATTTCCGCTTTGGGTGCAACGAGCTTAGTTACTGAAAAAGTCCGCCAGAATGAAAAACAAAAACGCTCAAAAGCACTAGCTCAGACGCAAGTAAACAAACGCTTGCTGACAGAACATGGCTTAAACACGCCGCCGACGATGAAAGATGAAGCGGATCAATTCGTCGTCTCTCCAACTAATTGGGCAGGGATCATTGACCAAGCTTTGGCGCCACCACGTACTCGTAAGAGTTATCAGAAGTCGATGGTGTCGATCTCTGGTACGAAAGCGGTAATAGAAACTCGATCGTCAAAAAATATCATGACAGTCGATGATCTGATGACCTTGTTTGCGCTGTTTACCCTGACCGTGCAATACCATGATCATCACAAAGATCAGTACCATCTTGATGCAGCTCATGTACCGAATAAAACACCGCTGTATATCACCGACATCCTGTCATTGCGTGGCAAAAAGGACAGTGGACCTGCTCGTGATTCCATTCGTGACAGTATCGATAGAATCGAATTCACCGACTTCCAGTTACATGAGCTTACAGGCCGCTGGTTAAGTGAAAACATGCCGGAAGGTTTTAAAAGTGATCGATTCCGCTTTCTAGCGCGAACGATCACCGCATCAGAAGAAGCGCCAGTTGAGGGCAGCGACGGTGAGATCCGAATCAAACCTAATTTGTACATATTGGTTTGGGAGCCGTCGTTTTACGAGGAATTACTGACTCGTGATTACTTCTTCCTGTTTCCGCCAGAGATTCTGAAACAACATACTTTGGTGTTCCAGTTATATTCCTTTTTCCGTAGCCGGATGGTTCGTCGCCATACGGATTGTATGTTGCTTAGTGAACTGAATCAGAAGTTAGCGCGTAACATCGAGTGGCGTCGATTCTCCATGGATCTTATCCGGGAACTGAAACGATTATCTGATGGAAAAGGGACGGAAGATCTTTTTGTTGTTAACTTATGGGGCTACCACCTGACGATCGAAACCATGATCGAGAAAGGCAAAATCATGGATTACCAGATCGATATCAAGTGTGATGTTGAGGAAGTCTTGCGTTATTCACGTGCTCGTACCACAAACGCAGGAAAGCGTAACATGGCTCCTACGCTGCCAAACCCACTTCGTAATGAGATGGTATCCAAACAACAGCTAGAAGAGCTCTCAGGCATCATTGACGGCGAATTTGAGCCTATTCAGCGCAAAGCACCGTCTCCTCGTGGTAATTTAGGGCGTAGGATCAAGCAAAGAAAACATCTGGTTGAGATTAATGCAGATGAAATTACCATTACTCTATCCAAATATACCTCACCAGAGGCTCTGGAACGCAGCATAACGGCGTTATCAGCAATGACAGGGCACTCATACGCCTCGATTAAGGAAGAGTGCTCTGAGTACATTGAGAAGCTTGATTGGTTAAGAGTTGGAGATGACCCATTACCTTATGAGACTCTGAGTAAGACCGTTGAGCTGTTCAATACGCAAAATGATCTCAAACATCTTACTATTGAGCGTCTGATTGCCGGTTTAGCTGTTCGTCGCAAGGTCTGCAGACAAATTTATGATGGCCATATGGATGAGATGGTGTATCGAGCTCTTGATGAAATGGCGATTTAACATCATTCAGCTTTATGAATTGAAACCGATTAATGTGACTGATTGATTTTAAATGTAAATATATATTTCGATAATAGAAAACAGACCTAACTCTAACAAAATCATGACATAGCGGTTCGGAGTCGAGACTAAGCTTGATCTCGAATAGACAACCTTTTGTCCTTTCTGATGATTAATAGATAGGCTCATATATTGTTACATTCATTCTGAATAGACTTCGCGAGTTTCTGCTTAGGAAACTCGCTTTTTTTTGTCTCAAATTCGGGGAAAACCTTGATCATCTTTCCGGGTTAATGACGTAGACCTTGATCATGCTTCCCGGTTTCATTCCAATTTAAAGATCGCATCAACGCCACATGTGACTCGATCAAGCTGTGAGCTTGTTGTTGCCACTCACTTTGATCGCACTGCTGATTACAAAACTCTAAAGCGAGCACCGTGAGATGTTGCAAACGTTTCAAACACCAGTCCTTAATCTCAATATCGGTTGATACCTGACACGCAGCTTGTTCCAGTTTTGCACTTGCGTAGAGCAAGGTTTGGTAGGCTTTTTGATGGTTATGATACCTGGCGTGTTGGAATACTCGTAAACAACCGTCAAGCCAACAAGCAATCGCTTTACTTTGTCGCTCGCACAGCTTAGGCCCAAAGACCTCATCTGGTGCCTGGTATAAGATCGTTTCCAATTTACCAACTTGATCATGCTTCCGATGTTCATACCACATCGAGATCTGATCTTGCCAAGTACTCAATTCCATTACGCTGCCTCAGTCCATTGTTTTACAAAGTGATTTGGCCCTATTTGATCAAATTCGTCGACAATGATACTGCTTCGACTACGAATCTCATCGGCGTCTACTGAATAGTTTGGCTCATTTTTCACTAAGTTACCAAAGGGGAGGTCTGGATCGGGCACGGCAGAAATCAACAGCTTAGTATAAGGGTGCTGCGGGTTCTTGAGTATTGAGTGAGTATCACCCCATTCAACGATTTGCCCCTTGTACATCACCGCGGTTTCTTCTGCGATGTAGTGTGCGGTTGCCAGATCATGAGTTATATACAAAAAGCCAATGCCAAGCTCTTGCTTCATTCGCTGCATTAAATTCAAGACGCCCAAGCGAATCGATACATCAAGCATTGATGTCGGTTCATCCGCGAGAATTATCTGTGATCCAACGGCGAGAGCACGCGCTAAATTAACCCGTTGGCGCTGGCCACCACTTAGCTCGTGTGGGAACTTATTTAACGTTTCCTCTGGAAGTTCCACCAGCTTCAACAGCTCCAGCAAGCGGGCAGATATGTCACGATCAGTTTTGACTTGCTTATGAATTTTGATAGGACGCGTGAGGTGATGGCGAATAGTATGCGTTGGATTGAGTGAGCCAAAAGGATCTTGAAAGACCATTTGTACTTTACTGCGATACTCTCGGATATCAGATCGAGTCGTGATCTCATTGATGTCGGTACCATTAAACAGGATCTTGCCCTCAGTTGCCGGATAGACTTTCGTGATCAAGCGCGCACAGGTGCTTTTACCGCACCCTGATTCACCGACCAAAGCCAGTGTTTTCCCGGCATAAAGATCAAAACTAACGCCTTGCAGAGCGCGAAAGGTTTCTTCTTTCTCAAGACCGCCGCCGACTTTGAACTCTTTAATCACATCTTTCATTTGGATAATAGGCTGGTTCATGATTAGGCTCCTAGTGTCTCAGGTTGTTTGTGGACATCGTGGATATTGGGGAAAGAAGCCCAAAGCTTCTGTGTGTAGGGATGTTGAGGATGATTGCGAATGTCGTAAGCTTGGTTAACTTCAACTATTTCTCCATGGCGCATGATGGCGATTCTGTCGCACAATTGGCTCATTAGTGCCAAGTCATGGGTGATAAAAAGTATCGAGAACCCGAATTCATCTCTAAGCTGATAGATTTGCTGCAAAATTTCTCGTTGTACAACGACATCTAAAGCTGTCGTTGGCTCGTCCATAATGATCAGTTTCGGATTAAGAGACAGGGCGATGGCAATGACCAAGCGCTGACGCATCCCGCCAGAAAACTGATGGGGGTATTCGCTTAGTCGCTGTCGAGGAATGTTGACCAAGTCCATCAACTTCTCGGCTCGATCCTGAGCTTGAGCATTGGTTAAGCCTTGATGGTGCCGCAATACATCGGCAAATTGCTCTTGAATCGTTAAGACAGGGTTAAGTGAGTTCATCGCACTTTGAAACACCATCGCGATTTCACTCCATCGTAAAGCCGTTAGCTCAGAATCAGAGAGGCTAAGGATATCTTTTCCCTCAAACAGTATTTTGCCGCCAGAAATGAATGCAGGTGGCTTATGGAGACGATTCACGGAGAATGCGATGGTGCTTTTCCCACACCCTGATTCACCAGCAAGACCAAATATCTCCCCTTTGCCGATATCAAAACTGACGGATTTCACTGCGTTAAAATCACCATTATCTGTGATGTAATCGACACACAACTCTCTGATCTGGATGACCGGATCATTGTGGTATGCATGATTTAAGTTAATACCACTCATATAAACACCTTACCAATCTAAAAGATAATTATTATCATTAGCATGTTGGGACGGTTTTTAGAAAGTGACAGATAGAGAATCGGTGAAGTGACTCGAAAGTTAAGTGAAATAAAAACAGGTTTACGGTGTACGTTAAAAATGTCTGAGAGGACGAAAATGAGAGCTGGATCAGCACACTTTTCTTAGGGGTAATCATTCAAATTTAATCCTAATTTGTTACTTTGGCAAAACTTAAATGATGAAACTATTAATGAGTTAGCGAAAGGTCGGGAGGGTTCACATTTCCCTACTGTTTTGCTTACCACACCTGATGGGGTTTGCTATAGATTACTCATCGAAAACATGGTGTGTTCGGAGGAAATATGTCCATTAATTCTATCGACCATGAAGAAATGAGTAACATCGCTCACAAATGGGAATTACCTGAAGAAGAATCCGTTGTGCAGCCTGACAAAACCGTGAAATCGGCAGAAGCCAGAAGACGCATTGAGGCACTTCGTGAAATCCGTGAAAGTGGTTTGACGATTGAAGAAGCCAAAGAACTGGGTTTGATCCACTGATTCATCTTTGTCATCAACAAACAATTCAAAGGGTAGCTCATTGCTACCCTTTTTCATTTTATGACTCATCGCACCAACTTCAATGGTTAATGTTTTTGTCAACTTTCCTAGTTGTAAAACTATAGTCACACAATGACAGACTTTGCTGGATACCATGCTCGCTGGCCTATGGTTATCACTCGCTGTTTTACAGTGTAAATAAGATTTTTAAGCTGGGGATAGCCGTGCCGCGCGTCGATAGAATTTTAATTCGTCGCCAAAAGCGTTGAAATTCGATGGGATAGTCACATCGGTAACTTGAAATTGATCAAGATAAGTGCGTTTCTATTCTCCAACCTATAGTCGGTATGCTATAGTGCGCGGCTAGTATTTAAAGTACCTTGAGGCTGTGAATGTCGTTTAATCTATCCCTGTTGCCGCCTGATGAAAAAAACAAAATCGAACTGGATAAGCAAGCTTCGTTTTTGGTTTGGAAACTCAGAGAGGCCAAATCTGGCCCTGAAGCAATAGAAGAGCAATTATCTAAGATTAACGATGCTGATGAAAAAGCATTTTTCCAGCAATCGGTTGAAAAGTACAAGCGAGTAATGGGCGTCGCGTAAAGCGAATCGTGGCCTTGATAGGAATCAACGCGGCGAATGAGGTAACTTCCCCCATTCCTCAGCAGAGCGAAAATTGAAAACGTTTCGCTTTTTGCTAAAATCCTTCGCATTAAATTTGAATTTAGAGAGAACATCCCGATGGGAAGAAGTTTTGAAGTGCGCAAAGCCTCTATGGCGAAAACTGCAGGCGCAAAAATTAAAGTTTATTCCAAATACGGTAAAGAAATTTACATGTGTGCGAAAAATGGCGGTGCAGACCCAGACATGAACTTGTCTCTTAAGCACCTGATCGCGAAAGCGAAAAAAGACCAAGTTCCTGCACACGTTATCGACAAAGCGATTGATAAAGCGAGTGGCGGTGGCGGTGAAGATTACGCTCCTGCGCGTTACGAAGGCTTTGGCCCTGGTGGCACAAGTGTCATCGTTGATTGTCTAACAGATAACGGCAACCGTACTTTCCAAGATGTTCGCCAGTGTTTTGTAAAAACAGGCGCGAAAATTGGTGTTGAAGGTTCGGTATCTCACATGTTCGATCACCAGGCGGTATTCCAGTTCAAAGGCGATGATGATGAAATCATTCTGGAAACGCTAATGATGGAAGATGTTGATGTCACTGACGTTGAACTAGAAGACGGTGTGATCACAGTATTTGCACCTCATACTGAGTTCTTCAAAACGAAAACAGCTTTGAACGGCGCATTCCCAGATCTAACGATTGATGTGGAAGAAATCACTTTCGTTCCTCAAACTCAAACGCCAATCGCAGGTGAAGATGCTGAGAAATTCCAGAAGTTCCTAGACCTTCTTGATGACTGTGATGATGTTCAGCAGGTTTACCATAACGCTGAGCTGTAATTCGTTCGCGAATTCGATTGAAAGGCTTCCTTCGGGAAGCCTTTTTTGATCGTGCTGGGCGAGTCTTTAATCTTTCTGATTGGGAGGCCGATACAACCATTCATCCGTGCTGAACCCCATTCACTCCGCAAAAACACCATTGGTCGCATCCCTAAGCAGGGGAGAGCACCTTTCCTTAATCTGAAACCATCAAATCAATATTAATAAAGGACAATTACTATGATGGTTTTCAATTCGTACTTCCGATCGGGATTTCAATTATTCATCGCCTTATTTCCCGTTCTCGTACTGAGCAGTAGTTTCGCATTTGCCAATCCTACGGAGTCGTTACTTCACCGATTTAATCAAGCTGAACAAGGAAATTCAGCTTTGGTCGACAGCGTTCATGACGAACTAGTGGTTCTTATCGAGCAGCACGGCGCTACGCCTTTGACTTTGGTGTACCTCGGCTGCACTCAAACTCTGCAAGGTCGCGAAGCATTTATGCCTTGGAATAAGATGAAGTTTACCGAGTCAGGTCTGGCGACGATACAAAAGGGTTTAGATTTAATGGCTAGCCAGCCGATACCGGTTCAAGAGCAGCAACGATTGCAAGGCTTACCAGAATATCTGTTAGCGACTGCGATGGCGGCTACAACATACTCAGCCCTTCCTGATATGTTCAATCACTTTGAGCGAGGCTATGAGCTGTATCTTGCCTTGATCAATGATCCAAGTTTCCAGCAACAGCCTTTTTCCGCTACCGCATGGGTTTACCGTTACGCCATTGAGGCCGCTTTACGCGCTGACGATCAGACACAAGCCCAAGCTTGGTTGGATGAGATGGAGCGCTTAGGTTATGACAACATTGAAACGCAAAACGCCAAGGCACTGCTCGCGAAGCGGTAAGGAGCCACTATGATCACTTTCAATCAACTCAGTCGTGATTATGTCTTAGGAAGTCAGACGGTTCATGCGCTGCGAAACGTGTCGGGAGAAGTGTTTGCCGGAGAGATGGTGGCGCTGTGTGGTCCTTCTGGTTCGGGAAAAAGTACGCTCCTCAATATTCTAGGCATGCTGGATACGCATTATCACGGGCAATTGACCTTTAAAGGAAGCCCATACCCAACCGGGCAAATACAAGCCGCTAAAATGCGCCGAGAAAAGCTCGGTTTTGTATTCCAGAAATTCAATTTAGTGCCCGTGATGACGGCTTTAGAGAACGTTGCTTATCCGCTGCATCTCAACGGTTTTTCCAAAGCCGAACAAACCAGACTCGCTCACGAAATGCTCGACCTTGTGGGCCTTGGGGAGTTTGTTCACCATATGCCAGATAATTTGTCGGGAGGGCAGCAGCAGCGCGTCGCTATTGCACGAGCTTTGGTCCATAAGCCGGCATTGGTGATTGCTGATGAACCCACTGCCAGTCTGGACAGCCAAAGTGCCAATAAGGTTATCGACATCATGAAAAAACTGGGGCACGAAAGGGGCACCACTTTCATTATTGCGACTCACGATATGCGAATGGCTTCACGCTGCGATTGTACTCTTGAGCTGGTGGACGGAAACATGACTCACACGCCTCTTGGGGCTGAGGAGGTTTCATGGGCAAGTTAATCCCAGATTCAGTTCGTCTTGCGTGGCTCAACCTACAGCGTAACCGCCGCCGTAGCCTACTTTCGATGCTGATTATCGCCATTGCTGTATTTGCCCTGACCAGTGCAGGCGGTTTCGGCTTATATACCTATGACAGTTTAAAAGAGGCAACCGCGCGCGATACCGGGCATTTAACCCTAACAACACCTGGATACTTCACGAAAGAGGAGGAAATGCCTCTAAGCAATGGTCTAAGCCATGTTGATGCTTTTACCAAGCAACTTATCGGTATTGATCAAGTACGAGGCGTGCAGCCGCGTGTGGAGTTCAACGGGCTGGTTTCCAACGGCAGTAAGTCATCCATTTTCATCGGTATAGGTGTGAATGATCGGGAGTTCGATATGAAAGGGCCATTTTTGGATGTGAGAGCAGGGCAGACGCTGTCCAATATCCACGCTTCACGTTATGACCCAGCTGAACCGGAAGTCATGTTAGGTGTGGATCTCGCCAGCAATCTAAACGTAAACGTAGGCGACTGGATCACGCTACTGGCTACGACGACGGACGGCGCGCTCAATGCGTACGACTTTAAAGTCCGCGGCATCTATTCAACGGGCGTTCCAGAGCTGGATAAACGTCAGTTGTATGTACACATCCATAGCGCGCAGTCTTTGCTCGGTTCGGACAAAGTCAGTACCTTATCGGTTTTCTTATTCGATACCAATCTGACAGACAAGGTCAGACAAGATGTGGCAACAATTCTGTCGAATCAAAAACAAAGCTTCGGTAATCAAGGGGTTGAAATCACCCCTTGGCAGGAAAGAGCGTTCTTTTATCTCAAAGTGAAGGGGTTGTACGACCGGATCTTCGGCATCATGGGAGCGGTCATGGCGCTGGTGGTGTTTGTCGCGTTGTTTAACACCATGACCATGTCCGTCACGGAGCGAACGCGTGAGATAGGTACGTTGTCTGCGCTGGGAAGTTATCCGCGTGAAATTATAGCCGGGTTCTTAAGAGAAGCGGGGTTGCTTGCCGTGATTGGCAGCTTGATTGGCGCGCTGCTGACCGCCGTCGTAACGGTTTTGTTGATGGTGGTAGACGTGCAGATGCCCCCACCGCCGGGACGCACAGAAGGATATCCTCTCACTATTTACTTCTCTTGGGAGCTCGTTGCGGTTGCCGGATTTGCAGTACTGCTGATTTGTCTGGTTGCGGCGTTTTTCTCGGCACGCAAAGGGGTGAACAAGCCTATTACGGAGGCACTGATTTATGTTTAATTTCAAACGAACCATGCCACTGGCGGTGTTAGTAATCTGCGGCGCAGTCTCCGCAAATGTGCAAGCGCTGGATACACAGCAAGTGGCGCAATTGATGAAAAAAGCCGATGGCTACCGCTTACAGGATCAATCATCTAAAGTCGTATCGTTGGTGCGCTTGTACCAAGATCAAGAATTGGATAAGACCCGTTTGTACCATGTTTATACTCGTCCCAATCGAGAGTCACTCGTGGTGTTTAAATCGGCAGTCGAGGCTGGTCAAAAAATGCTGATGATGGGCGATAACTACTGGCTCCAAATGCCTAAAAGCCGTCGACCGATTCGCATTACACCAATGCAAAAGTTACTGGGCGAAGCATCGATCGGAGATATATCTACACTCACCTGGAGCCAAGATTATCAGGGAGAGTGGAAAGCGACAGAAACCACCTCAGTGAGCGGCAAGAGCATTGCCACTTACCATCTTGTCCTGACCGCTAAAACTGCAGGCGCGAGTTATCAGAAAATCGATCTATGGCTGGCAAAGCAGGATGCGTTTCCAATCAAAGCTGATCTTTATCTACGTTCAGGCAAACTCGCTAAGCAAGCGCACTACCGCCGAGCAACGAAAGAGACGCGAGATTACGTCAGTGAGATGACCTTGTTGGACAGCATCCAGCCAAGCAAAAAAACGGTGATCGAGTATCAGGCGATCTTGCCATGGCAACTGGACGACAAGTTCTACAATCCCAGCTATTTGCCAAAAGCGAACACCTCGCAATTGTAGGCTGCGGTAGGGGACCAATATGCGATTTTGTACTGCTTATATCGTAAGTCTTTTGATGGGAGCTTTCGCTTCCCCTGTATTGGCGGGTAACGAACTGAGTCTCGAATGGGATTGGGCGTTGAGCTACGAGACCGTTAAGCAACGCGATACTCATTTCATTCCAGCGCAAGGAGACTCTTGTGACTCGCTCAATGCGCTGCTTGATGTGCAAATGAACTACCAAAACATCAGTGGCTTATTTACGTTCTTTAGCCAAGGCTTGTATCTGAATCAACATGACCGAAAAGGATGGGGGAGCGAATCAGACAACCAACTCTTAATACGAGAACTTGTCTGGCAGGACGAATGGCAAATCGGTGATGCTATTCTCGATATCAGTGTGGGTAAATTACGTGTCGATTGGGGCGTGGGGTATGGCTACCGTGTCTTGGATTTGTTCAAACCCTACCGACAAAATCCAGTTGGTTTAGTGGCAGAAGAAGGGGCGGGCGTTTTTTCTGTTTCTCATTACGATTTAGCTGGTGAATGGACTTTGATTGCCACAGACTCAAGTTGGGGGCAACAAGATCAAAGTGCATTGGATCAAGCGACCGAGCAGCAAGGTGTTGGTGTACGTCGTTATATGCTGGTGGATGACACAGAATTCCAATGGATTGGTTATTACGATGATGTTCGCCGCGGCTTACTTGGCGCCAGCGTGATTACCGTTTGGGACGAGTCGATTGCCATGCACAGTTCTCTTCTGTGGCAAAAGCAGAGTGTCAGTTATGAGATTTCTGATCAGCTTGAACAGCCTGTGTCTGTTGATAACCAAGGCAGTGCATTTCAAGCTTTGGTTGGACTTAACTGGGCTAACCAAGCTGGGCATAACGTAATCGCAGAATATTGGTATGACAGCCGTGCCTGGTCAACGAGCGAATGGGAGAAGGCGATAAGCCGTGGTGACTTACTCTCTTCATTCCCCTCAACTTGGTTGCTTGCGAGCAGTTACGCGCAAGGTTTTCAGCATGCCAATATTGTGCAACATAACGTGATGCTGCATTGGAGTTGGGACATAGAAGCCTGGGCGGCATGGAGTGGCGCGACGTTTATGACAGAGAATATGGGTTGGTTAAGTGACGTCACACCAACGCTCGATGTGTTGATTTCTCCACAAGACGGCGGTGCGATTGTGACTCAATGGGTGAGTTACCAATGGATTGATACTGGTGAGCAAAGTGTGGAACTGGAAGCTGCTGCACGATTTTTATCTGGAGATAAGCAATCCGCGTATGCGCAGATCAATGATAAATATATGATTGTCTTTAATATAAAAGGGAAATTCTAAATGTTCTCAGGGAAGTCAATGAAAGAAGGTGGATGGCGAAGAAGTTTGGTGGAGACCTCTTTATTCTGCCTATTTATTGCTGTAATGACGCTCTTTGTATGGGGCGGCCCGTTATATATTCATTTACTGGTCAGTTTTGGCTTTGGCTACTCGGCCATTTTTTTCTCGTGGTTGATCGACAAACTCTTTCCCACCATCCCGCGTGTAATGGAAATTACCATTTCTCTCACCGCATGTTTGCTGTTTGGGGTGGTAAATGCGCAGTTTTGGCTTGGCGAATACTTCGGGATCTCTGGCATGTTGCCCATCGGTTTGATGGGATTGTTGTTCAGTGCCATGTGTTTTTTCTATTTTCACTCGCGAGAGAAGCAAGCCATCGCACAGCGTGAATTGGAAACCATCAAGCTCGAGAAAGCGGAAAAAGAGCGCGCCTTATTACTCAGTCAATTGAAACAGATGCAAAGCCAAATTGAGCCGCATTTTTTGTTTAATACATTGGCGAACATCAGTGCGCTAATGTCACAAGACGTGGATAAAGCCAGAAAGATGCTTGATCAGCTCACCGCATTATTGCGTGCAACATTAAAAAGCTCACGTGAACAAAAAACGACCATCGACAATGAAACCGCATTGATTGAGGCGTATCTCGCGATCCAACAAATTCGCTTAGGTGATCGCTTGCGATACTCCATTGAAGTAGAGGAAGGAACTGGGCAACTCGAGCTGCCACCAATGATGCTACAACCGCTGGTTGAAAACGCCATTATTCACGGCATTGAACCGAAGCGAGAAGGGGGAGAAGTGAGTCTGCGGATCAAACGTGACAACCGGTTACTTGAAATTGAAGTCCGAGACTCGGGTGTCGGGCTGAATCACGTCAGTCAACATTGTGGATCGGGGATTGGGCTTAGCAACTTAAAGCAGCGAATTGATGCTCTATTTTCCGGAGAAGGGCAGGTGTTAATCAGTGAGCTTGCCGAGGGTGGTGTCAGTGTCCGTTTAAGCTGGCCAATTGAGTGGTAATCATAAACAAGGATATGGGGAAATGAAGACTGGAATCACTGCAATTATTGCCGACGATGAGCCGTTGCTGAGGCATCATTTGGACAAAAGCCTGGCTGAAGTATGGCCAGAACTGGAAGTGGTCGCAAAAGTCGCGGACGGTGAGCAGGCTTGGAGTTCCATTCAAAATAACCAACCCGACATCGCCTTTCTTGATATTCGCATGCCCGTTTTAGACGGGGTGAGTTTAGCGCGAAAAATTAATCGTATGGTGAATCCACCTTTGATTATTTTTGTTACCGCATACGACGATTACGCGATTAAAGCGTTTGAACAAAATGCGGCAGATTACCTACTCAAACCTATCTCGGATGATCGGCTGCAAACCACTTGTGAACGTGTTCAAGCGCGCCTTGCTAATCGCGTGCAAGACAACGGCAACATGCAGATGAATAGCTTGTTAGCGCAGCTTCAGCAAATGTCAGCGCCCCAAACCCCCCAATATCTGCAATGGATTAAAGCCACTCAGGGGGAAGACATTCATTTGATCGCTACCTCTGATGTGCTCTATTTCAAGGCAGAAGAGAAGTACGTCTCGGTCTATGCACAGCAAGGGCAGGGGAGGGTTGTGGAATACCTGATTCGAACATCGTTAAAAGAACTGATCCAACAACTTAATCCTGACCAGTTTTGGCAAGTTCACCGTTCAACTGTCGTTCAGGTTTGTAAAATCAATAAAGTTAACAAAGACTTTTCAGGACGAATGCTTGTCCATATTGGTGATACGAAATTGGCGGTAAGTCGAGCCTCACAAAGTTTATTCAAAGGTATGTGACCGTGACTTTGCAAGGCGCTTTGTTCTTTACACTGTAAACTACGCTCTTAATCCATTAACAGTATATATACCAACTTTTGTGAAATTGTGGCGTATTAGTGTTCACGGAGGTTTAGTCCCTGACGGTCACTTTCTCGATAATAATCGGATCGCAAGGAACGTCATCATGACCGAGTTTAGAGGTTGTCTTCACATCTGCGATGCGATTGACTACATCCATACCGGCGGAAACTTTGCCAAATACTGCGTAGCCCCAACCGAGATTTGTCGTTGCGGTGTGGTCGAGGAAGTCGTTATCTTCCAAGTTAATGAAAAACTGTGCCGTGGCGGAATGTGGTGCATCGGTGCGAGCCATTGCAATAGTACCAATAGTATTTTTTAAGCCGCGATTTGCTTCATTTGCAATAGGTGCTCGGGTGGGCTTCTCTGTCATGTCTTCAGTATGGCCACCACCTTGGATCATAAATCCCTTAATGACACGATGAAAAATCGTACCGTTATAAAAGCCCTCTTCACAATATCTTTTAAAGTTTCTTGAGCTTACGGGGGCTTTTTCGGTATTCAGTTCAATTTCTATATCACCGAAATTGGTTGTCATAATGATCATGAGTGGTTCTCTAGTGGTGTTTGGGGCAGGCATTATAGCCCAAGCGATAACATGTTCGTATTATCTTGAGCATTGATCGGTGCCACAGCGCGATGTGCCCGTGAGCCAGTAAGAGATGCGGTATCGGTTGTTGGCGAATTTTATATACAGCCAGTCGGCAACCGGTCTAATCAAGGGCCAACGTAATGGTGCGTACAGCCAACCTCTACCTACCAGCTGCCAGGCTCGATAGGTGACGTCCAAACCAAGCAGTAAATTACCGCAGTCGTCCAAAGCGTGGAGTATGGTATTTGCTTTGGCGACATCGATTTGTGGGTAAGCAGAGAATGCTTCACTATAAATATCGACGATACGGATATGTTGATGCGTATCGCGCTTGGTCAACGCTCTCATCTCTTTGGCACAAAGCGGACAGGTACCATCATAAAATATGGTGAGTTTTGCCATAGCTGCTCCTTACGTTTCTGCTTAGAATACCGTTTTGACTACACTTTTTTATACGTTGTGTCAGCGATGTTGATTCTAGCCTATTCCATTTTATATTTTCGATAGAGCAATCGTGCATGGTGAATAGGTTTGGTTGTAAATCATAGGGTACATGAATGTTATTGAAATAAAGACAGTTTTTGCTGATATGCTATAATCTGTCTCCGTTATAGCGAACATTTTTGTTGTTGCTTGAGAGTTTCTCTGGATTCGGCTCATTTAAATATCCATGAGTCAGAGTAAGTAAACTACTCGATAACAAGTCCCCCTTCTGCTTACATTTTAATGCGCTCTCATAGAGTCTATCGCGCATTTGCATGATCTTTAGAATATTTTTGAACACATCAGTGAGAATATTTGCTATTGGAATACGGTTAAATTAACACTCAATCATTATGGAGGATGAAGAGGACAACAATAAGAGGTGATATGAATCATATAATATCTATCGGGGCTCTGGAGTCCTTCATGGTTGCGATCAGTGTGCTATTTCTAGGGCATTTCGTGAATGCCAGATTGCCAGTTTTAAGTAAGTTCAACATACCGGAGCCGATTGTAGGCGGTCTTATCGTAGCCTGCATTCTTACGACACTTCATTTCTACGGCATCGATTTAGAGTTCGATCTTCCATTACAAAATACGTTTATGCTGATGTTTTTTTCAACCGTCGGCTTAGCGGCAAATTACACCCAACTGATGAAAGGTGGCGCTAAGGTTTTCATCTTCCTGGCTGTGGCTTCATTCTACATCATCATCCAAAATGGTGTGGGCGTCTCACTCGCAGCAGCACTGGGCTTAGATCCACTAATGGGGCTGATTGCTGGCTCTATCACGCTTTCTGGCGGACATGGAACCGGCGCAGCATGGTCTCAAACTTTTCAGGACGTATATGGATTAAATAACGTTTTGGAAATCGCGATGGCGTCGGCCACATTTGGTTTGATCATCGGCGGTATTATCGGCAGTCCGATGGCTGAGCGTTTGGTGGATAAGCATGGTATTGAGTCAGAATATGGTCGCAGCGCAAAAACACATGAAAAATTCCCAGAATTAGTCACCTACAACGAGTACGAAGAAGACAAAGTGACCGCTAAAAAAGTGGTTGAGAAGCTGTTCTTTTTACTGATTTGTGTCACTGGCGCTAAATACTTAGAGCAATGGGTAAGTACGTTTGAAATCTCGTGGCTGATGATTCCTGATTTTGTGTATGCCCTGTTTATTGGCGTGATTGTGACCAACTTCCTTGAAGTGACCAAAATTCGCAAGTTGGATGCAGAAACGGTCGATATGCTCGGAACGGTGTCGCTATCCCTGTTCCTGGCGATGGCATTAATGAGTCTGAAACTGTGGAATATCTTCGATTTGGCGATTCCATTTTTGGTGATTTTGGCTGTGCAGTCTGCGGTACTGGCAATCTTTACCTACTATGTGACGTTTAAAGTCATGGGGCGTAATTACGATGCTGCCGTCATTGCTGGTGGACACTGTGGTTTTGGCTTGGGTGCCACGCCAACAGCGGTCATGAATATGGGCTCTATCGTTAACCGTTATGGTCCGTCACCTCAGGCATTTATGGTCGTGCCGATTGTGGGGGCTTTCTTTATCGATATCGTCAACTTAGTCATCCTGCAAGGATATATCTCGTTTCTTGGCTAAGAGAAAAGAGAAGTGAAAAAAATGGTCACAACGAAAGTTGTGACCATTTTTTGTTTTTGAGTTCAGCGTTGAACTTCGACCGTTATTGAATGGTTCGGCTGACTCTCAGGCATGCTGCCCAGGCTAATAAGCCAATAAAGACATAAATTCCGAGATTAGTTTTTCCAACTTCAGCTACTGCATCCAGTGGATTTGGCGCGATGATCGCGTGGAAAGGCAGGGTGAATATCTCAGAAAAGAACTGATCCACTCCGTAATAACCAAACAAAGCGATCGGCATCCAGCGCAGCGCATAAATGGCGATAAATAAGATCACCAGCGGTGAGTTTACTTTCTGTGAGATAACCATGGTGGTTAAAGCCAAAGGTAGCAGCAGAAAACCAGCCAACCCCATCCTTAACAGAAACTCACTCCAATGCAGTAAGACATAGCCTACTGATGAGTAGCGATACAAGAAACCGATTTGATGATTGGTGGATACGTTGAGTGACCACAACATAAAATCGGCAATGATCACCAAGGCAGAACACACTAAAGGTATCACTAACAGTCCAAAGACGAGCTTGACGACGTGCGTCTGAACATCGCTGATCGGCATACTTCGCCAGAACATGATACTGCCTTCTGAACGCTCTTTGCGTAGCGTTCTTGGAAAATATTGGGTACCGAGTAGAATGGAAAGTAAGCCTGCACCTCCCGCAATGAGAGAACTTAACTCTTCCCCTAGTTGTTTTTGGATACCGTTGGCATCACCGCCGACACTCATTTGGAAGAAGAAATTTTGCTGAAGGTTCGAGTTGCTCATTAAACCGATAAACAACAAGGTCCCACAGACAAACATAAAAAATGGCACCCGAGACACGAGTGGGTTTTCTAGCCATTCTTTATTTAACATCGTCATAATAGAACGCATTAAGCTACCCCTTTTTGCAACGCGAGAAACAGATCAGCAAGCGTGACACCGTGGATGTCACCTAAGCCATCGACTTGTGCGGCGTACCTTGAAGGGAGTAACCACTTCGTTGTACCAAGCCCTTTTTGGGAAGAGAGAGGATGCATCGCTTCAATTTGTCGATGGTATTGATCTTGTGCATCAAGAATGAAGTAGTCTTCATGGATTTTATCCATCGAGGTTTGCAAAACAGAATGACCATGCTTGAGGATCAGGACATCCGTTAACAGGTGTTCGATTTCGGCCACTTCATGGCTGGCGATGATCAATATGCGTTCACCATCGTGAAACCATTCCAGTAGATGACGATAAAATGTATCTCGATAAACTAAGTCTAAACCGAGAGTTGGCTCATCAAGGATCAGAATTTGCGTATTAGTCGCGATGACTATCGCCAGATGCAACTGTACTTTCATCCCTTTTGACAACGCTCGAATGCGAGACTTTGCTTTGATATCAGTTTGGTGAAGTATGGCATCGGCTTTATGGCGATCAAAACCTGGGTGAACCCCCTCGGTATAGGCCAGCAGCTGTTCGACTGTCATCCAGTCTGGTAACACATTCACATCTGAGATATACGACAAGTGCTGCATGATTTTGTGGCGTTGCATGACGGGCTCATAGCCGTTGATGCGAATCGTGCCTTTATATTCATGAGCGCCGAGCAGCGCGTTAATTAACGTTGATTTACCAGCGCCATTGTGACCGAGTAAGCCGAGCACCTGACCAGGATGCAAGTCAAAACTGATATCGTGTAGTGTTTCTCCTTGTTGGCTATAGTGTTTGGAGAGGTGCTTTACACTGACGGTTGCGTTCATTGGTCACCTTTAATTTGTAATTTGAGTTGCAGGATAAGTTCATCGAGAGACATATCCAGATGCTTTAACGTGTCGGCTATCTGAGGGATTTGCTCATTAAGGAAGCGTTTTTTTTCTGTGGCGAGTAATCGTTGTTTTGCGCCAGATGAGACAAACATACCCTGACCGAGTTTCTTTTCTACGACGCCTTGTTCAACCAAGAGTTGGTAGCCTTTCATGACAGTAAGGTGGTTAATTTTCATATCAGCAGCGACACTACGAACAGAAGGCAAAGCCTCGCCCTCCTTCCAAGTTCCTTGCAGGATTTGCTGAGTGAGCAGGTCCGCCAACTGACGAAAAATTGGCTGGCGATCATGCCAATGTTTCATGATGAAACCCTTTGGCCAAGTTAGTGTTATATATAGGTATAACACCTTGGCGTTTATATAGAAAGGTCTGCAAGAAGATGAGTGAGAGTCATGGTTTTATTGATTGCCGAAGAGGTTTGTCATAGGTGTCACTTCAAGTAATAAAATCAATAAGTTAATATTTAACTAATTGACCAGCAGCCAGAGGTAAAACATGTCTGAAAAAGTATCGACGTCAGCATTAGCAAAAATGCGTAATGTAGAAGCCAAGCTATTGTTCGCCGATCTTCAGCGAGCGGGTTATATCACACGTCAAGACGACAAATGGCTGTTGACGGAAGAGGGGGCTAAATTCGGCGGAGAATATGTCGAACATGCCAAATTTGGTCAATTCATCGTGTGGCCAACCACACTGCATATTGAACTCTCTTCAACGACTGGTAAAACATTCAGTGCGACGCAACTAGGGGATAAGCTCAACTTAAATCCGAAGCGCATTAATCAACTATTGAGCGAACTGGGTTGGATCAATAAATCAGAGACAGGCTGGAACGTGACTGCCACGGGGGTTCGAGCCGGAGGACAGCAGAGAATTGACAAGGAATCTCAACATTCTTTTGTTGTTTGGCACGAAGTCGTTCTGAAAAACAAGCGCTTGAAACAGTCTGTGGTCGAGTTTTTAGGTCATGATGCGGAGTCTCACTCGACGGACAAATCTTTTTCTAGTTTTCGTCAAAAATTTGAAGCCAAACACCGCACTTTAGACGGACATTATGTGCGCTCGAAAGGTGAGCTGTTAATTGATAACTGGCTCTATTTGGCTGGAGTGGTACATGCTTACGAACGCCAACTGCCGATTGAGCAGGATGTCACCAGTGATTTCTACTTGCCAACTGGCAAAGTCTATTTGCAGTTTTGGGGAAGTGATAGTGGAGAAATCTGCAAAGCTGACCGAGAGACGATTCGAGAGGTTTATGAGCAACATCAGCTCAACTTGATTGAAGTCGATCCAAGTGAGCTTGAAAAGCTCGATGAGGTGTTACCCCAACGGTTACGCCAGTTTGGTATCAAAGCGTATTAAACGATAAACAAAAAAACCCGTGAGTGATCACGGGTTTTGTATTTCTAGCGTGGACTAAAAATTGTGCTGCGATTAGAAGCCTTTGATGTTTTCTGCTTCTAGTTCAGAGAAGTATTTTACTGTCTTCACTTTTAGCTCTTGCTGAGAAGGCTCGTCACATACGATCACGGCTTTCGGATGCAGTTGAAGTGCTGAGACTGTCCATAGGTGGTTAACGCAGCCTTCTACCGCAGCTTCAAGAGCAAGTGCTTTGTTGTGGCCTGTTACCAGAATCATTACTTCTTCAGAATCCAGAAGTGTGCCAACGCCGATAGTCAGAGCGTATTTTGGAACTTGGTTGATGTCGCCGTCAAAGAAACGAGAGTTCGCGATACGAGTGTCTTCCGTCAGAGTTTTGATTCGAGTGCGAGAAGAAAGCGAAGATGCTGGCTCATTGAACGCAATGTGACCGTCGTTACCCACACCGCCCATGAACAAATTAATCTTACCGTAAGATTTGATCTTATCTTCATAGCGTTTGCATTCAGCATCGTGGTCGTCAGTATTGCCGTTCAGCAAGTTGATATTTTCTTCTTGGATATCAATGTGGTTGAAGAAGTTGCTGTACATGAATGAACGGTATGATTCAGGGTGATCGGCTGGGATACCGATGTATTCATCCATGTTGAAAGTCACAACGTGCTTAAAGCTGACTTCACCCGCTTTGTGCAGTTCAATCAATGCGTTGTAAGTTGCTAGAGGAGTGCCACCAGTAGGTAGACCCAGAACGAATGGACGTTCAGCAGTAGGTTGGAAATCGTTGATGCGTTTTGCGATGTGTGCTGCTGCCCACTTACCTACTTGTGCTGCTTGAGTTAACGGGATAAGTCTCATTTTGTGCCCCTAGTAATTGAATTTAAGATGTTCTGAAACATTAATTCGCATTATAAAATAAGTTATCGGCAACTGCTATTGTTTTAGGTCAAAAATTTGCTTTTTCTTTGAGCGTTGTTGTTTTTATCAACAAATGAGCCATCAAAAAACACTAAAAAGGACCAGTATGCCGTTTTTTACTTCTTATTAGCTTAGAGTGTATTGAGGTAAATTTCATGGCTGAAATTAAGTTTTTCATCGTGTGGAAATACGGTCGTGACGCAGAAAAGTCACAAGCATCGGTAGATATGAGAATGTTTTGATTTCAGATAAGCCCGATAATGGCAAGGTGTCAGTTCCTTATCCATAATTAAGGCGTGTGTATTGGTGAGGAACTCGCTATGAAAAACGAATTAGATCCAAGCAAAGTATTATCGGCATACGAAAATGTTATGAACAATGGTACCCCAACTGAGTTTGGGAAGATCTATGAAGGGGTTGAGGCGTTTTCTGACTATGATGGCTACAACGTATTTTTGAGAGGCAACGGTGTGGAGTTAAAGATTGGTTTCCACAATACCTACAATCTTGAATACGATCAGGAACACTTGAAGGAGAGTTTTTTGAAAAAGATTGCCATGCTTGCCAAGTAAACCAACACGGTTTTATGATCAAATAAAGCCCTCGGGAGAACGCGACCTTGGGCTTTAGGAGAAGAAACAAATCACAAACGTTCACTCTTAAGGCGAATGAACGCTTGTCTAAGTCTTCGACTTAACTATCTATTAGATAGTTATACTGGTTAATTAATCGTCTTCAACCAAACTCTCTTCCGTGTAGTCTTCCGTTGCATCCGGCTTGTTGCGTCCGTTTAGCGTATGGAAGCGCTTGCGACCACGAGCGAGTTGCGTGTATTTTAACCACGTACGCTCAATTTTGGTTTTTGCTTTGCCTGGGTGCTCTAACACCTTAACGAAGTGTTTCTCTTCGCTGTTTTCCGGTGTTAACTCGCCTGTTTCCAGACCAAGCATTGTATCCCCATAAATTGTTAGAATTTCCTCTTCTGCAAGAGTAAAATCACC
Source organism: Vibrio natriegens NBRC 15636 = ATCC 14048 = DSM 759 (assembly GCF_035621455.1). NCBI lineage: Bacteria > Pseudomonadati > Pseudomonadota > Gammaproteobacteria > Vibrionales > Vibrionaceae > Vibrio > Vibrio natriegens. The sequence continues at coordinate 872,154 of NZ_CP141823.1, read as the reverse complement.
AGACTTTGCAAATCCGCGTGGGAATTTTACGTTATCGTAAAATCGTTTTTTGCCATGACGGAATTCAGTGTCAGACATGTCAACAGCCTCTGTAACCGTTATTGATGAATGTAATGAACTAAGGCGAAAATTAGGCGCAAACCTAACAAAAGAAAAACAAATTTTTTTTATCGTCATGATTTTAAATAGTTGTTAATCTGGTTTGATATTAACCAGGAGATGGTTTATGGATGTAAAGGTCTTTCGAACATTTTTAGAGCTGGCAAGGGTTCGTCACTTTGGACGTGCTGCTGAGAACTTGTATATTACCCAAGCAGCGGTCAGCGCTCGCATCAAGCAACTGGAAAGTTATTTCGATACTCAATTGTTTATTCGTGATCGCAATAACATAAAGCTAACGTCTGCGGGTGAGCGATTAATTAGTTACGCTGAGGTGATGGTCACCACATTGCAGCAAGCCAAGCTGGAACTGTCACTCGATGATGGTAAAGCGCTGCAACTTACCTTAGGTGGCACCCCGAATATTTGGGATGCGTATCTACAGAACTGTTTGAGTGTGGTCACCGATTCTTTCGGCGGCTATGGCTTTATGGCGGAAGTCATGGGGCGCGAAATGCTCAGCCGTAGTCTTTTAGAGCGTACTCTGGACATGGCATTTGCCTTTGACCAGATAAAAGCGGATGAGCTGAACTGTAAAAAAGTGGCTGATGTTGTGCTTGTTCTGGTATCGACCGAACAAGATTCGCTAGATACGGTATTTGATAAAAAATACGTATACGTTGACTGGGGCACCCGTTTTGCTTCAGAGCATTCCGAGCGCCACCCGAAAATCCCGGCGCCGTTCTTACGGACCTCAACTGCGCGTATTGCACTGGACTTTATTCTAGAAAAGGGTGGGGCTGCCTACCTACCGATATCTCTTGTTGAGCCATTTATTGCTAATGGGCAGCTCTACAAGGTGTCTGGAGTGGAAGACTGGCATCGCCCTATTTACTTGAGCTATCGCAAAGCCAGCTCGTCTGTAGAGGCGATTAAGCAGGTTGAAGAGATAGTGAAGCAGGTTGATCCCCTTACCGCATACAGCTTGCAGCAAATTGGATCAGGTGCGTCTGACGAATAAGCCATCATTTGCTGTGAAATGAACACAAAGTAAAAGCCCCTGATTTGATATCAGGGGCTTTTTTATCAAAACTGGGATTACGCTAAGTCAAACACCAGTGCGAGAGTCTGTGCCGTGGAGTGATTACGAAATGTGACGCTGTTTTGCTGCTCAATCTTCGCACCATCTCCTTCAGCCAATGTTGTGCTGTCGACATCAAGCGTGCTTCGCACCTGATGAACATAAAGGTTTCTGTTTTGCTCAACACTAAACGTCAGTTCTTGGTTTGGGTCTAAAATCAATTGGTATAAACGCGCATCCTGTTTGATGTGTAGGGTACCATTTTCACCTGTTGGCGTCGCAATGGGCGTGAGTCCGCTGTGCTGGCCAAAATTCTTTTGTTGATAACCCGGTTTGTTTCCAAATGAGTTTGGCTGTATCCAGATTTGAAGAAAACGCAGAGGGTCGGTGTCCGAAGCGTTAAATTCGCTGTGGTAGATCCCCTTACCTGCCGACATTAATTGAAATTCACCCGAGGGTAATTTCTGCACATTACCTTCACTGTCTTTGTGAGCAATTACGCCCTCAAGTACATAGCTGATGATCTCCATGTCTCGATGACCATGAGTGTCAAAGCCAGCGTCTGGTTGGACTATGTCGTCGTTGATCACACGGAGATCCGAAAAGCCCATGTGTTGAGGATCGTAGTAGCTGCCAAAAGAAAAAGTATGCTTACTGTCCAGCCAGCCAAAATCAGCTCTTCCTCGATCTTTTGCGTGTCGCACTGTGATCATCTGTGTTTCCTCAGTATTCGTGTTCAGATATGGGGTTCAGAGTGGAACTGCACTCTGAACCGTACTTCTAAAAAGGGAAATTAAGAAAGCTTCTTGTTTAAAAGGTTGTCCAGACCAGCTTTACCAGCACCTGAGAAAATCAGAGAAACGCTCGCTGCTAATAGTGCTAATCCAAACTCATAACCGTTGTTTGCCAGGAACAGACCGTTCTCGAAGTGAACCGAGAAAATAGCGATAAGCATGGTAAAAGAAAGTACGGTCGCTGCTGGTCGAGTCAGTAAGCCTAATAGAATAAACAAACCACCAAAGAACTCACCACTACCTGCTAAGAAAGCCATTAAAACACCAGGACCTAAGCCAATGGATGCCATCCACTGACCAGTGCCTTCCAGTCCGTAGCCACCAAACCAGCCAAATAGCTTCTGAGAGCCGTGTGCCATAAAGATGATGCCGATAGGAATGCGAAGTGCCAGCGTGCTGAAACCTGCGTTTGATGCGGTAATTTTTTGTAGAAGTGCTTTCATGATTCTGTCCTCATACGATGTTTTTTGAGCGGGAGTCCATTCTCCCTTGCTGTTGAGTACAGTTTAGGTCGGGTTTATACGATAAAAAATTGGGGTTATTTGATGCTCTAGTTCAATAAATTCGAACTAGTAGTTTTTTACCTTTTAAATCATATTATTAAGATTTTATTTGGTGTTTGTTTTTCCTGAAAAAATCGAGGTTTCTTAATCACTATGTCATTTTTTTCGAAAGAGAGGGGGGATTAACTCTGGTGATAAATCTATGAAACTAGGCCAAAAAAATAGAGCACGGGGGCGTGTGCTCTATTTTTTCGATATTAATGAGGGAGGAGGCTTCCTCGGGAACAAGAATTAGAGATTCATCAAACTTTCAAGCGACTCCTCTACATTGTTGTAGTGATAAGTCCTAATATTACCCCCATCGGTAGTATTGATTTGAATTTCTGAAATCTCGTTATTTGAGTCTCGCTCAATTATTCCGATAGAATGATCAACGGATTTACTCGTAATAACCTTTTGGTTTCTAAGCACAATTACGCATGTGTGTAAGTCCATACCAATTCCCTTTTAGCCGACGTTGTTGTGATGTTCTGGTCTTAACTTTAGTGTAGAAATACGCTAATGCCAACTATTCTCAATATTGAGTTCCGAAAATGGCTAACCTCAGTAAACACCTCGTTCTACAATGAGCATATAGCCCATTGAGCAGATGAACTGCTCGTTAAGATTGTGCAAGCAAGGACAGCATCATGCTTATACACCCCTACACGTCATTGACGTTTGAGCAGTGTCAGAAAGCGCGTATGTCACGTGATAGCCGTTTTGATGGTCGATTTTATATTGGTGTTAAAACAACCGGTATTTTCTGCCGACCAATATGTCCAGCTAACTTACCGAAAGAAGAGAATGTCGAATATTTTACGGACAAAACTCAGGCTATTAAGGCAGGTTATCGCCCGTGTTTGCGCTGCCGACCTGATAGTGCGCCTGGTTCGTGGGCCTGGAGAGGCGTAGAAACCACGTTTCAACGCGCTATCTCTATGATTGATAAGGGGGAGTTGCATCATCATTCGGTGTGTGAACTAGCAGAGCGTGTAGGAATATCTGATCGTTATTTGAGAATGTTGTTCGAACAGTACCTAGGTATGTCGCCCAAGCAATATGCTCAATATCAACAATTGATGTTTGCTAAACAGTTACTGCATTCGAGTTCGATGTCTGTTACCGAAGTGGGCTTTGCCGCAGGTTTTAACAGCACGCGCCGGTTTAATGATGCTTTTCAAAAGTTTCTCAAATTGACACCGTCTCAGGTTAGGCGTAATGAGTTTGAAAAAATGGAAACGAATCGGATCGTGTTACCGTTTCGCGGCGAATTTAATTGGCAACATATGTTGGACTTTTATCGTTTAAGGGCGATAGAAGGCGTGGAAGTACTGACGGAAAACAGTTACAGCCGTACGGTTTGTATCACAGGAAGCAAAGCGTGGTTTAAAGCGACGAAAGGTGAAAGCCATCTCGAACTGGATTTTGAAATTGAAGACGTCGCTAAATTGCAGAATTTGGTGACCAGTGTTCGCCGAATGTTTGATCTTGACGCTGATATTTGCACGATAGAGCGGCATCTCAGTTATGTTGCCCCTGGGGTTGTAAAGAGTAGTGGTATTCGGATTCCTGGCGTGTGGAGTACATGGGAAGCGGGCGTTCGGGCAATTTTAGGCCAGCAAGTTTCGGTTAAAGCGGCGATTGGCCAGTTGAATCTGCTGGTAGATAAACTCAGTGCAGAAGGAGAAGCGCGTTATTTTCCTGAGCCAATTGACATCGTGAATGCGGACGTGAGTTTTTTACGCATGCCTCAGAGTCGAAAGAATACGTTGGTGACCTTTGCACAATATATGTTGGATAATCCACAAGCGGAACCACAGCAATGGTTAAAACTTAAAGGTATTGGGCCCTGGACGGTGAGTTATGCCGAGCTTCGGGGAGAGTCTAACCCTGACTGTTTTTTGCATAACGACTTAGTCGTAAAAAAGGCAATGCAGCGCTTCCCGTCTCTCAATAGCCATACCGCGTCACCTTGGGGAAGTTACGCAACTTTTCATTTATGGAATCAATCATGAAAACAATCTATACCGAAATGCCCAGCCCGTTAGGCACCGTGACGATACAAGCTAACTCTGACGGCTTACTTGGTATTTGGTTTGAAACCTGTACAACAAAACCGGATGATTTGGGTGAGCGCGATGATCGCCAGCCAATCTTGCATCAGGCCGTTGTTCAGTTAGGGGAATACTTTTCTGGGTTAAGGAACGAGTTTGATCTTCCCTTGGCGGCCTCGGGGACGGATTTTCAAAACCAGGTCTGGCATGCACTAACAACCATTCCATACGGAGAAACCTGGAGCTATCAACAGCTTGCGGATGCAATAGGCAATCCTAAGGCCGTGCGTGCCGTAGGGTTGGCCAACGGGAAAAATCCAATTTCTATCGTCGTTCCCTGTCATCGTGTCATTGGTAAGAGTGGGAAATTGACGGGCTATGCGGGTGGCGTTGAGCGTAAGCAGAGGTTACTGGCTTTGGAGCAGGGCAAGCCTCTTTGATTGAGATGAGAGCGTTCTCAGACTGAACCGAACTAAGCTTACTTACTTTTATTGAGTATAAAAAAGCCCCGAGACGTTGGCTCGGGGCTTTTTCTATTTCTTCAGGCATTGTCAGGCGATTATGCTTCCTGAGGTTTGGGTTGGTAACGGCCAGGTTTATGATTCATGGCAAGAATCAAGTTGATAATCACAGCCCCCATTACAGATAGAGCGATGATGTAAACATCCACGATAAACAGAGACATGATGACAATGGCACAATCCAACGCCATCTGTACTTTACCCGCCCGGATTCCGAAGCGTTCCTGTAGATACAGCGCCAGAATGTTAAAGCCACCAAGGCTCATTTTATGGCGAAAGATAACCAACATTCCGATACCGATCAGTCCACCACCCAGAAGTGCCGCATACACCATATTTATTCTCGAAATTTCAATCACTTGATGCAGATGGTCTACCGCGAAAGAGACAATCGTCACCGCAATAAAGGTATTGATGGAAAATCGCCAGCCCATACGTGTTACAGAAAGAATGTAGAACGGGAGGTTGAGTGCGAAAAAGATTTGACCAAAACTGAAATCACTCACTTTGGTGAGGAATATCGCTAAACCTGCCGTGCCGCCAGTCAGTAGTCCAACTTTGCTGAAAATAATAACCCCCAAAGACACCAACGCACTGCCAAGCGTCAGAGCCAAGAGGTTCTCTCTAAAGCTATGATCTTTATCCATAAAAGTTTTTCCTTGGTTTAAACCCTTCCAGCCACATTGGCAGCTGGAGTCGGGGATGCGGTCGCCAAAGTGGCCACCAAAATATTTGCAATAGTATTGATATAACCTGATGACGTTATGCTGCTGCGTGAGCTAGGGAGGTTGGCAATACTTCAGAAAAACACGCCATCGTTAGCCTCCCAATTGTCACTGAAACCGCTTAAGTCTGGGTTACTTGCGCATAAAATGTCTTGAAAAGTGACCAATGTCGAGTTTTCAACAAACATTGAATTTTTGTTAGCCTGTTTAACATAATGTACACGTTGTAAAGTTGAGCTAGAAAAAGAAAGGAAAATCATGATAAAGCGAGTTGGACCAACTGAAATTAACGCTTTGCATAGGCTGAGTTGTCATTGTGGAGCAGTGGAGCTAGAGCTTTCACTACCTAATGGCATTGAAAAACCAAGACGATGTGATTGCTCTATGTGCCGTCGTCGTGGCGCTATTGTGGCTTCTGTCCCCCTAAGTGGCATTCGAATTGTTAAAGGAGAAGAAAAGCTTAAGCTTTATCAGTTCAATACCTTTACCGCAAAACATTACTTCTGTAGCGAATGCGGTATTTATACCCATCACCAGCGTCGCTCAGACCCTACTGAATATGGTTACAATGTCGGGTGTCTTGATGGTGTAAATCCATACGATCTAGGTGATATTGAAGTGATGGATGGCGTGAACCATCCATCGGACAGATAGCGTTACTGAAACAAGCCACCATTCATCCAGACATGTGCAGCGATGCTGGTGGCGTAACCCAGAGCAATCACCGGTGTCCACTTTAAGTGGCCAAAGAAAGTGTATTGACCACGTGCTGCGCCCATTAACGCGACGCCAGCGGCCGAACCAATCGAGAGTAAACTACCACCGACACCCGCAGTGAGTGTGACCAGCAGCCAGTTGCCGACAGACATATCAGGCTGCATGGTTAATACGGCAAACATCACTGGAATGTTATCCACGATGGCTGAAAGTATGCCAACCATTACGTTCGCCCACATTGGATTCCATTCGGTGTACATCACATGAGAAACCAGCTCTAAATAACCAAGCAAGCTAAGCCCACCAACGCACATTACGACTCCGTAGAAGAAGAGTAAGGTATCCCACTCCGCACGTGACACACGATGGAACACATCAAACGGCACGACGGAACCGATACGTTTCAGAGCCTGCTCGTCGCCATTCGCAATCGCGATTGCCGTTTTTTTCGCTAAAGACTGCTTGAGTGTCCGACGTAGGAAATAGCCAAAAAATTGCAGGTAAGCCAAGCCCATCATCATGCCTATCACAGGAGGGAAGTGCAGCACGGCATGGAAAGAGACGGCGGTAGCGATGGTCAGAATGAATAACAGAACAATGCGTCTTGCTCCGCGTTTCAGCTCCACGTGCTCATGTTTGGTATTGGGTTTGGTGTTTGGTACAAACAGCGACATCAAAAAGGCAGGGACTAAATAGTTGACCAAAGAAGGGATAAACAGAGGAAGAAATTCAGAAAATCTGACGTGACCCGCTTGCCAGACCATTAACGTTGTAATATCACCAAAAGGGCTGAATGCACCGCCCGCGTTGGCGGCGACGACGATATTGATACAAGCCAGATTGACGAATTTTGGGTTGTCGCCAGAGACTTTCATTACTACAGCACACATCAACAGTGCCGTCGTTAAGTTATCCGCGATGGGTGAAATAATGAATGCGAGGAAACCTGTCAGCCAAAACAGCTTTTTAAAGCCGAAACCCTTACCCACCATCCACGCTTGTAAAGAGTCAAAGAGTCTTCGCTCTTCCATGGCGTTGATGTAAGTCATCGCCACTAATAGAAATAGCAGCAATTCTGCGTATTCAAGCAAGTTGTGCTCTAACGCAGCTTTAGCAACATCCTGTTGGTTGTGTTGAGTAAAGGTGTACCCGATCAGAATCCAAATTAACCCTGCTGCAAGCAGTACAGGCTTGGATTTTCTCATCTTGAGATACTCTTCCAGCATAACCAGAGCGTAAGCAATAGAAAACAGAACCAGAGCGGTATAGCCAACGGTAGAATTAATTAGGTTGAGCTCGCTGGTGACCGCAGCCATGCTGGAGCTTGAGAATAACAAACAGCAGAAAGCCACAATTGGGTAAATTGGCATAGACATTTCTCCCTTGTCTTGTTGGAGAAATAGTAGCCATAAATTAAGAGGTTAGTTGTGAGAAAGCTCGAATTAACGGTAGGAACAGGGCGTTATGCCACTATTTTCTTAGTGACACGATACCCGCTACGCAACATAAAATCGCTGCGGCATACAAACCGTAAGTCAGCCAATGGCTTATTTCTAAAAAAGGAGTGACTCCTTGAGGTGCCCACATACAGCCTCCGTTAAATGAGCAGTGTTTTATTTATTGGGTAAATCTAAAGGAAATGCTCAATGTTTTTTGTGAGTATCGACAAAATTATTGAGGCTCATAGCGCTAAAATTTTAGCCAGTGAGAGCTCACTCTCATTTTTGTTTGGCTTGCTCCAACGAACGTGTCAGAGCAAGCTATGACTCGCATTTTATTGATTTATCTAAGTAATAGTTTTCTTAGTGGTGAAGCCTCAATACTTTTGACTAAAAGCAATGTGGCGACAATGGTGGTTGAGTAAATGAAAACATCATTAACTAAACCTTGTAATAGGAGAATGCCAGCTACATTCATCATGATAATTACCACCAGTAGGTGGCTAACGTAGATTCCTAAGACGCTCGGTGACCACTTGTGCACCCATGACATATTGCCAAAATTGGGGTTAGCAAGTAGCCACATGAAAATACCAAGTGACCAAATAACGGTCCCAAATAAGAAATCATGAGTGTTAAACATAACGTTGTGTTGCATCAGTCGATTGGCTTCTGCAAAGTGAAGCCCCAAACCGATCACCATCAGAAGCAAGGCTTTGCTGCCAGACCATTGCCATTGTTTCTCTCTGGCCAGATAACCCAGTACAACCAGTAATGTACTAAAGAAAGGGCCATTGCGAGTGAAAAACGGAGCTGGCAGTTCAGTTAATGTAGAGTAACTTCCTGCTAAAACTCCATACACGTAAAACAATAAAGCGATAGGAAGTAGGAGTCGAGACTGCCCAGCTTTGACCAGAAAAGCGATAAGTGTCACGGCTATCAGGAGTGCCGGCAGGAACCACAAATGAACCAAGCCCCCTTCTAGCAATGAGTTAATCGGGGATTGCATCAGATAATCCCAGTAACCTTGTCGCTCTGCTAAGTAACCCACTTCATAGACAGTCTGCCATCGGAACGGTACGACTAGGCAAATCACACTCCACACCACCCAGATCCTGATTAACGGTTTGGCGTAGCTCTTTAGTGTTTTAATTGGATTGGTACTGAGTTTGGGCTGAATCAAATAGCCAGAAATAAGGAAAAACAAAGGAACCGCAAAACGTGACATCTGGTTAATAATGTAACCGACCCAGGGCACCTCGCCCCATTGCCAGTACGAGAGAGCCATCTGACAGTGAAGACCAATTATCGCTAACATGGCGATGATTCGGGCAAATTCTAAACTGGCGATCTTCTTTTTGGTTGTCATAAATTACTTACCTGAACATAAAACTATTCAGCGAAAGTAACAGTTCCCGAATAACGGTGTACGTGAAGAAATCAACTCATGCTCTCTTGGTGACAGGTAATGTTTTAAATTCAGACGTGGTTCAAGCTTCTCATTTATATACCTATCACGGAACTCAATATACCGATCGTTGCAATTGTTCTTGCCAATGAATGGTTAGACCAGAACACTAAACCTTGCATAAAAGAACGACCGTGCTAAAAATACTATTATGAAAAAAGGAAAAGTAACGAAAGAGTTTATTCTGCAACGAGCCTTTGAGATTGCCAGTGAAGAGGGGCTGGAAAGCCTTACCATTGGTGAACTGGCAAAGCTGTGTGGGATGTCGAAAAGTGGCCTGTTTGCTCATTTTAACTCTAAGCTGAACTTGCAGCTTTCGGTGCTCGAGCACGCGAATCAAGTCTTTACCTCTCGGGTGATCGAGCCTGTTCGGGAGCTAGGGGATGATCACATAGAGAGAAAAATTCGTGGGTTGTTAGATTCATGGATGACTTGGAACCACTCTTTTCAGGGTAGTTGTATGTTTCTTGATGCCTGGAACGATACTGCAGAGGATGATTGTCCATTACAAGTGGCGTTGAGAAAGTCGATTAATACATGGTTGAACTACTTAGAAATACAAATCGCGAAAGGAAAAGATAATCGTGAGTTCTCAAGTGATTTAGACACCAAGCAGGCAACCTTTGATCTGTACGGACAGTATCTAAGCGCGCATGTGTTTTATTCGATTAAAGGCGAGGCAGAGAGTCAGAGACTGTTCTGGCAAGGGATAGATAACTTGTTTGCTCGTTGGAAGGCGTAAATATCCGGTTTCGAGTCAGTTAAAACATAAACGCATTCAATATATTAGATAGAGCGACAGAGTTCGCTCTTTCTTATCAGCACAAAAAGCACGACCGTTCTATTTTGTGCTGCTAGTTAAGGGAAAGATCATGAGCGACAAAATTTACTTTAATACTTCGCAGCGTTTTAGCGTTAAACGTAGCTTGGTTAATATCAGTACCCGTCTACATCACACTCTGGCACCGTCACACGCCAAAAGTACTGCAAGAAAGCTCCTTTTGACGCCGGTGCGTACTAAACCGAAAAATGCAGAGCCTCAAGGTTTGGTCAAAGGGGAGATCCAAGGGTTTGATGGTGTGATTAAAACCTACTCACTTGGAGCTGGCCCTATTTGGGTTCTGACTCACGGTTGGTCGGGAACCGCGAGCCAGTTTTTTCCTCTGATGGAACATATCGCCGCGAAAGGCTTTACCGCACTGGCTTACGACCATCCTGCTCACGGTGAGAGTGAAGGTCAGTATGGTCACATCCCCGGTTTTATTCGTGGTCTTGAAGATGTGTTGGATTCGGTTGATGACATTGCGGGAGTAATTGGTCACAGCATGGGTACCGCTTCTGCACTGGAATGTCGTCACAGCAAACTGGAGAACAAGCCATTTTTGCTCATCGCGCCTGTTCTAAACTATGTAGAAAACCTGTTTGGTAGTATTGCGCGCTCAGGCTATTCCATGAAGCTGTTTCATGCAGTGGTATCAGAAGTGGAAGCGCAGTTTGATTACCCGTTACAGTCAATTGACCCGCTAAAACGCCTTTCTGAGCGTGAGTCAGTGACGATTATTGTTCACGATGAGCAAGACAAGTTCACTAAACACAGTATCTCAGCAAAAGCGGCGGAGGACATCGCCAATGTTGAGTTAGTCACCACGCAAGGTCAAGGCCATGGCCGAGTCATGAAGTGCGAGCAAGTATTTCAAAGTTTTGACCGCTTAATCGAATCTAAAGCGTAGTGGTTTTATAAAAATAAAGGACAAGGAAGCGAGTGCTGCCCTTGTCCTTTAAACATCATGGTTATGCTTTAGCTTTGTAGAAAGTAGCTTGGTTAGTGCGGCTTAGTTGCAGCTCGCTGTGCCTACTTGTTTCCAAACACCCCATTCACCTGTCGTTGTTGGGTCCTCGCCGCGAGTCCACCACTTCGCCTCCCAAGTACTGCCAGCATGCGTCACCTGATCACCCCCTGTGTAAACCGCATCTGAATCCCAAGCGTTATCACATGTGCCCGTATTCGGATCTGTGGTGTATTGTGCAACGACTATGGTTGTACTTGCTGTCGCGGATGCTTCACCGTCACTCACACTCACCGCGAAGTTTAGGCTGGTATCCTCGGAGTACTCAGCAGCAGTAAAGGTCACTTTTGCACCTTCAACGGTCGCGTTTAAACCTTGTGGTAGCGTCCAGATAAACGTGAGTGTGTCGTTGTCTGCGTCGCTAGATCCCGACGCGTCTATGACCACAACCTCACCTGCATTCGCTGTTGCTGGAGCGGTGATTTGTGCAACTGGCACTGTGTTTTGAGGTGGTTCGATAACGCCTGCTGGCTTCACGGTGACCACAACAAGATCAGAAGCGGTTGCACCTTCGTTATCTGTTACTGTGAGTTTGAACGTCAGTTGTTCTTCTGCGGTTACTTCAGCCACATCGAAGCTTGCGTTCGCACTATTTGCTCCGGTCAGGGTTACTGCTGTACCAGATGTTTGCTCCCAAGCGTAGCTGGCGATAGTACCGTCAGAATCGGTGGACTGGCTGCCATCTAGCGTCACGGTTGCAGGACCAGCTACGGATTGATCTGCGCCAGCGGTTGCTGTTGGAGCGCGGTTTGGCAGCTCAATAACCGCACCTGACATACCTTCGTGCATAGCATTGAGGATATCGCCGTTATCTGCATCAATTTCCCAAGAGAACAGACCCGCAAGCCCAAGCGTTTTAGCGTAGTTGCCTTTTGCTAGCACGGAACGGTGGTCATCAAAAGTAATCAGCTCGCCCGTTGAGCGGTTCCATACCCACGGCGCTTCTGCCAGATCATCGTAACCGTATTCAAAGCCGTTGATCCCAGTGCTATTCGCTCCAAGCATGAATGACTTAATGCCTTTGTAATCGATAACGCCAGCTTCCCAGACACCTTGTGCAGTACTGCCTTTTAGCTTGCCAGTTGCAGTACCTGTCATTGGATCATTTGGATCGGTTAGGGTGTCCGGTGTTACCCCTTCCCAGCCACGACCGTACATAGCAGTACCGAGTACGAGCTTGTTGGCAGGGACGCCTTGGGCGAGAAGAAGCTGGATACCGTTGTCTGCAGTATAGGCTGGCCCTTTGAACGGTTCGCCGTTTTCATCAACACCACTGCCATCACACTGACCAGGGCGCATGAACGAACCGCAGTAAAGGGCGGTCTGATGCCCCGGTACGTTGTTCCAACCACCGTAGAAGTCGTAGGTCATCGCGAAAATGTAATCCATGTATTGGACCGCGTCCGCGTAGTCAACGTCTTCGATCTTGTCGTAACCCACACCAATGGCTGAAGTGAGTTCGTATGTTCGGCCTGTCTCTGCCTCTAACTCATCCAACATTGCACGCAGTTCACGCATTAAAGCAACATATGCGGGGCCATCGTTGACGGGGTCGCCTCGGTCTGTCGCTGCACCGCCGCCGCCAGGGAATTCCCAGTCAATATCGACGCCATCGTAAAACTTCCATGTGTTGAGGAATTTTTTAACGGAAGCCACAAAGGTATCTCGATTGGCTTTATCGACGAAATCAAAGAATGGATCAGACAGAGTCCAGCCACCAATCGATGGGATGATTTTCAGCTCAGGGTTACGTTGTTTCAAGGCCATCAGCATTGCGTAGTTGCCCTTGATCGGAGTGCTGTATTCATGACCGGCTTGTGGGAAGCTCTTTTGGTACGCTGCCCATGGGTCATGGATAACGACTTCATAATCAGGTACGCCGTTACAGGCGGTTTGCAACGCGTTAAAGCTATTCCCGCCAACGGATTTAACGGATTCATTAGGGCCACAAATTGGGATGAAGCCGTAAAGGATGTGGGTTAGGTTGTCTGCCGGAATATTGTCTACGGTGTAGTTACGGCCATAAATGCCCCACTCAACAAAGTAAGTCCCCATCACCACGCTAGGGTCTGTGCTGTAAGATTTGTTGTTTGGATCCACATTCATCGTAAGCGGTTTTAAGTGCGAGCCATCAGTGTCAGCGATGGTAATTTCAGCCGGGGCACTTCTCGCACAACCTGTTTCATCACACGCTTCGATCTCCATTTGATACAAACCGCCTTGACCATATTCGAAGTTGGCGGTGGTTTGGCTGCTGGTAATGGCGCCAGTGGCTACTTGGGTACCATCAAAGTAGATGTTGTATGTGTCGCCCGTCGAGCCGCTCCACTGGTTGAATGTCACCGCAATCTTTGCTTGGTCATGGTAGGTCACCATATTGTGGTAACCGGATGTGGTTTCCATGGCCAATTCAATTTTAGAAAACTGAAGGTTGTTGGAACCGTACAGATCAATACTTGGTGCAGTTGGAGCAGCGACAGTCGCTCCGGATAATGCCAAAGCAACGCCTGCGGCACATAGGTTAAATCGAATCATAACTTCTCTCTATCCTTAGATTCATGTTCTATCACAAACACAATCTGCTCTTACGCCAAAGTCCGGCACCACCTGCAAAAGCATCACGTTTAGCATTTCAGAGAGTTTTTTTTCGTCAAAAAAAATCAAAGCGTTTTTCGAGTCACTTGAGAGAAGTTAAATAAAAATCGTACGCTGTTGCACGTGAAATACAATCTTGAGTCAATAATCTAAAAATATTCTGCAGAAGCAGTATTTATCGTTTACGCACTTAAAGAAAAATCAAAATGAAGCGTATTTATTTGTCTGAATATCTTGGGAATTCTTACAACTAAAGGCGCTAGGAGAGTGAGGGCTCAGGTGCCACATTGTCTATTTGTTATGCCTAAATAATCACCGGTTTTGATGTGCTATGCATGATAAGAAAACCTAGTTATGAACCTATTTGTCACTAATGTTTAATTAGAAGGCTTTATGGGCTTGAGTCGTGGAGAAAAACAGGGTAAAAAAGGTCAGATTTTTAATGAGGGAACTGATAATGAGTATCAAGGAAAACAGCTATTTTGCAGGCGGTGTGAAGTCACTAGGTTTTAGTCAACACGAGCAAGAAGTGAGTGTCGGAGTGATGCTTCCAGGAGAGTACACGTTTGGTACACAAGCTCCAGAACGCATGACAGTAGTGAAAGGTGCCCTTATTGTTAAACGTGTAGGTGAAACTGACTGGACAACATACAACAGCGGTGAGTCTTTTGACGTTGAAGGCAACTCATCGTTTGAACTACAAGTTAAAGATGCGACAGCGTACTTGTGTGAATATCTATAAAACACCGTCTTGAACCGTGAATAGAAGCCACCTTCGGGTGGTTTTTTTGTGTGTATACTTAGAGAGTACTCATCAATCCAAGGAGGAAATGATGTCAGTACAACGCAAACACACTGATCTCCCTCCTCGTTACGATGTTAATGATTTTACTACAGAGCAAAGGCGACGATTCACTGCAGTGGCGAATGCTGCGCAAAAGCGGCGAGATTTGTATAAACGAGTATTAGATAACGAGCTGGTGGGTAAATTGAGTCAACAAACCTGCAAACCTAACGAGGCTCCACATCAAGGAAAAACCAGACGCGCAAGCCAAGTCATCTGGTTAGTGGTTATCCTGCTTGTTGGTTTATGGGCGACGTATTGGTTCGCTTATTAGTATTCTGTAAACGTTCGCTCGACGAGCTAATAAACCTCTCCGATTTCTGGTTGGCGCAACTGTTGGGTGCTCAATTCTTCCAACTGCACACAATCTTCATAGTAGGCGTACTGATTTTTACCGGTGTGTTTTGCTACATACATGGCTTTATCTGCACATCGAATCAGTTCCGATAAGTCGTTTGCATCTTGTTTATAAATCGCCGCCCCGACACTCATCGTGATTTCATTAATGAGGTCGTAATCTAGAGAGCGGTTTGAGAATACATTAACAATGCGTTTTAACACTTCGTCCAAACTTTCTTTGTCAGGCACATCGTGTAGTAGCAGGACAAATTCATCACCGGCAAACCGAGCGATAGAATAATCATTCTTCGGGGGAGTGTGGCCAGCTAAGCGAGCACTCTCTTTCAATCGAGATGCAAATGTCTTTAGAACGTGATCACCAACGTCATGGCCATAGTTGTCATTGATGAGTTTAAAGTTGTCGAGATCGAGGAAGATAACGGCGGTCAAACCTTTGGTTTGATAGCGATCGACTTCGCTCAGTTTTTGTCGTGCCCAAGTTTCAAAGCTCCAGCGATTGGCCAAACTGGTCAATTGGTCAAAATAGGCCAGTTCTTCAATGCCTTCTCGATAGAGGACTTGAATGTAATTCAGAACCTTGGCGTAGTAATAAGAAAATGTATGACAAACAAAGCTAATCGCAATCAATGTCAACATAAACCGACGTTCAATCATAGGAGTGGCGGTTGGCAATCTATCCAGAAATGCGATGCCGAAAAAAATAAAGAGTATGTAGGTACAGCTAAAGAGAAGCCCAACTTTAAACTCGTTGATAAGAATGAGGGTTGCGACAATTGGATACAGCCACAAAATTTTTCCTGAAGGCGCATCATTAAACAGTAGTAACAGCAAACCTTCTAGCATGAGTACTGCGCTTAAAAGTAGATCGGCATACTGGTGATGTTTTTGTACTTTTATCATGTAGCAAATTGCAAAGCAGGCAAGCGCAGATAAAGCATGGAGCAAACACAGCCCCCAGTGCTTCTCAAATGCTTGAACAATCGCACCATAGACTAGACAAGTGGCGGCGATGCTTGAACATATAAAAACAATCTTCTTTTTTCTCGTTGCGCGGATATCCGCCATCTCTTCTAAGCGTGCCCCTGCCAATGTCGACATCTTGTATCCCTAACTTTATAGTTTTAACTCTATTCTAGTTGTTAACTGAGCGATAGATAGAATAAAAGTTCGGCTAACTGTGAAGTAAATCATTTTGAATATGGCGATGAGTAATTGAATTAAAAGTAGATTTTCGAGGCGATGATGATGTTTCACGTTGGTCATACGCTCTTCAGCTATTGTTTTTTGTATACGTCGAGAAAGTGCCTTTCATATCGTCAATGAGTGACCGTGAGATAAGAAAAATATTACTCATTTCGACGAAATTTTGTTGCTGTTGTGACCGGGATGCGAATAAAATTTGCGCATATCAACTTTTCGCCCATTTCAAGTATGAATGGCTATTTTCTTAAACTGCTTCACAGTTTCCTGTGAAGCAGTTTTTCATTGTGTGAAGGTTTACAACTATGCCTAAAAGCCAGAACATCAACCAGCGCATGTCCATCGTGACACTCGCTTGGCCGATACTCGTGGAAATTTTGCTAAGGACGGCTTTAGGAACCAGTGATGTATTTATGCTGAGTGGTTACTCAGACAAAGCGGTATCAGCGGTTGGGGTTATTACCCAGTTGACGTTTTTTCTGATCATTGTTTCAACATTTGTGAGTAGTGGAACGGGCATCTTAATTGCACAATACAATGGCGCTGACCGTGAGAAAGACTCGGTTGATGTTGGTGTCGCGAGTGTTGTGCTGTCGGTGATTGTAGGTATTTTCCTCAGCGTGATAGCGGTACTTGGTGCGATATTCTTTTTGCCATATTACGGCCTTGAAGCCCAAGTGGAAGAATACGCGCGCAATTACTTGTTGATCAGTGGCTCGCTGACATTCAATGTCACCATTGGCATCGTGCTAACCACGATTCTGCGTAGTCACGGTTTTTCGCGCTCACCAATGGTGGTTAACCTGCTCAGTGGCGTGCTTAACATTGCAGGTAACTACATCGCGTTGTATCAGCCGTTTGGTTTACCCGTTTATGGCGTAGAGGGCGTTGCCGTTGCGACCGTCGTGAGCCAAGTCGTAGGTACATTGATGTTGTTGGTGGTTGTGGCGCGTTCGAGCATCCAGTTACCCATGTCGACCATGAAAAAAGTGCCGGCGGACATCTATAAAAAGATTTTGAAGATTGGCGGCATGAATGCGGGTGAGGTGTTGTCTTACAACATTGCGCAAATCTGTATTGTGTACTTTGTGGTACAGATGGGCACGGCTTCGTTGGCGGCATTTACCTATGCGCAGAATATTGCGCGTTTTTCTTTTGCTTTTGCACTGGCGATTGGTCAGGCAGCGCAGATTCAAACCGGTTATTACATTGGTAAGGGCTGGGTGACCAGCATCCTGAAGCGTATTCAGATTTATTTCTTGGTGGGCTTTGTTGCTTCTACCGTTGCCACGACCGTGATTTACTTATTCCGAGAAGACATTCTCCGCGTGTTCACTGATCAGCCTGAAATTCTTGCTCTTGCTGGCTCATTGGTTCTGGGGTCGATCCTGTTAGAAGCCGGACGTGTGTTTAACCTGATCTTCATTGCTGGTTTAAAAGGTGCGGGCGACATTAAATTCCCGGTGCAAATGGGTATCGTAAGTATGTGGGGTTTAGGCGTGTTGTTCTCTTACGTGCTTGGTATTCACATGGGCTACGGTGTAGTGGGAGCCTGGATGGCAATCGCTTTGGATGAATGGGTTCGAGGCATCATCATGGCAAGACGCTGGCGTTCACAAGTGTGGACGAAATTTAAAGTCAGTTAAATGCGTCATAGCCGATAGTGGCAAAGACTGAGTCGGAATATGCTTGGTCTGGAATTCAAAAAAAGGCACTGAATTCAGTGCCTTTTTGCTGTTTCTCTGCCAAGAGTATTCAATATCAACGGGCTAGCAAATATAAGGGCGTTATAGAGCGTTCATTCTTTCTATAGCCCAACCTTTATCCATACTCAACCTAGTTTGTTTGAAAAAACAAATTTACGGCAGACCCTAAAATTGCTTCAGAGGACGCAGTTGGACTTTGGTTTGTAACAGTAGCATTGGCTAGGGTATCTGCGTTAGTTGGGCTAATTGTCCCCAATTCTAATTGAGCGTTTTCAATTGCAGTGATTGCCTCGTTATAACTCAAACCAACTAAGTTCGGAACATCGGTGGTCGCCAGAGTGAACGTTACGTTAATAGAACCACCGTCGCTTATTGTCTCACCAGCCGCTGGAGTTTGAGATGATACCCGAGCAGCGACCTGATCAGCTGCGTCCTCAGGTGATACATCACCAAATTCTAGTCCCGAATCAGCGAGTAGATTCGACGCGTCAAAATAGGTGAGCCCCGTTAAATCCGGTACTGTGACAGCGCCATCCGAGATAACAAGATCCACGCTTGTTTGCGTCGCTTTTTTCGTACCAGCGTCAGGGGACTGGCTTATCACACTGCCGGATGGCACGGTAGTACTCAATTCTCGGCTCACCTCACCTAATCTAAATTGGCTCTCTCGAAGTATTGAAACTGCGGTTGTAAAATCCAAGTTCGTTACGTCTGGAACTGTCACATTTTTAGGCCTACAGAACCCTTCGAGGTTATTTTCGTCGATATCTGTATTATTTAGAATGGCTGCCGTTACCTTAGAATTGACTTTTATCTCTTTATAACTACTGGATACGGTGCCTGTCAGAATCTGCTTCTCGGCCGTAAAATCCTCGGTATTCATAGTAAAGTCTTTATCATTAGGTAAGTTGGTGTAAGAGGCTGTTTCAAAGTAACTAAAAGCATTATGCCAAGCTCGTGCATATGAGCCGTACTTCATTAAACGTACTGCTGAAAAGCCTTGAGCAACAGGCTTACCTGTCTCATACCAACGGCTATCGTGTCCGACTACTCGTTCGCTAATTACCCACTTTTCTTCTTGTGGTTGACCATTCACTATGGTGGTTAAGCTTAAGTTTAAGTTACCTTTTAATTTACCTTTATTGTCGACATCTAATCCATCTGAAGCGACTACGGTCTCAACATAAGTAAACTTGACACAAATATCTTGAGGATCGAGTGGATCTGTTCCCAATAGTATTTCATCGTTATCAGACAGCTCAAATATGTCCCCATCGGTATTTGGATCTATGGGATTAGTCGCAAATTGTTTTTCCAATGAATCTGGGAGGCTGTCTAAATCTGAATCAAAAGCATTTGGATCAGAAGTGTAAATGTTGGTTCGGCTTTGGTTTACGATTCGTACAGACCAACCTTTAAGCTCATCCCCATCAGATAAGCCATCATCATCTGAATCAGCATCATTTGGATTAGTAACGTATAATCCCGGCGCTTCGCTGTCCTCTGAAGCAACATCATTGCCGCCTGCCGCCATTGGGTTCGCTGGGCTACCCATTACCTCATCATAATCAGAAACAGTGTCTCCATCGGTATCTGATTTCCCTGGATGAGTTGAAGGATTGCTATAGTACTCTTGTGCATCAGACAATCCATCGCCATCGGTATCTGGTGATGTTGGAGATGAAATTGCTTGCTTACTTTGCTGAATGCCTGGAAAGCCAAGTGCAGTACTAACCAGTTCCCAATTTACTTCAACGCCTTGTGCCTCTTCGAGATTAGCAACACCATCAAAGTCTTGGTCTCCAATATCATCGTTGTCACGTACCGTTGGATCTCCAGCTAAACGAATTTCGTCACCATCATTCAATGTATCTCCATCGGTGTCAGCAGAAAGTGGGTTAGAAGTACATAACACGTAGTACTCATTACCATTGGTTGGAATAGTACATGAACTTGGCTCTTTTTCTTCTGTAGTAGTTTGAGAGATTGGGAATCTCAACTCAACATAATAACCGCGCACCTCTTCAGAGTCCGAGATACCATCCCCATCTGTATCCTGTTTCAGTGGATCGGTTCGACCACCACCGATGACATTTCCTTCGCTATCACGGTTGACTTCCAGTAAATCGGCAAAATCGCGTTCTAGTTTAAGGTTGCCGTCCGAGTCCAACTCGAATTCACCAGTGAGTTCATCACGTTTAAACAGCTTACGCTCATATTCTTCGTAATCACTTAAACCGTCGTAGTCAGAATCCAAGGCATCGCAGCGCGATCGTGCTTCATAACTATCACCAGTTTTTAGTTGCACCATCCAGACTTCATCACCGAGCAAAGGTTCTCCACTAGCATCAATTGCTATTCCATCAGAGTTGCGTCTGACTCCAAGGACTTCAAACCTGTCATCTAATAAGTCGTTGTCTGTATCTTGGTCGGTAGCAGGATCAACTGCAGAACAGCCATATAAATATTCAGCCCGATTTGGCAGACCATCTTTATCTTCATCGGCATAGTAGGCTAAGCGTACGCCGCGATTCGATTTCAGAACTAGATCTGAAGGGAATAAATCGCCTCGGGGTAGTACTGAACCATCTGGCTGGATAACCCCCCAGCCTTTTGCTACATCACATTTATCTCCAGATGCAGAAATGGCTTTTGTGCCTCGAATGCGGTACATGATGGTCCCGTAGCTACAGAGTTTTGTTGCATAGCTATTAAACAGTTCATCTGCTGTTAGTGACTCTGATGGATTCGTATCCTCGTCATATTGAACTAAACCAAGTACATTGTTTAGCACGTCAGAGAAACTAGCTCCGAGCATTTTGCCTTCGGAATCAAAAATAACTCGTTTATCTTGCGTGACATCAAACCCGTAATTCACTGCAACTCGATAGCGCTCAGGGTTATCTGATAGACCATCTCCATCCAAGTCGACACCGCCAAAGTCGAAAATTAAAGGTGCAGTTCGTTCGGCGACTTCTTGAGAAGTAAACGCATATCGACGGCCATTCTCATCCTGAATTTCGTAGTTGGCTACTTTGAAGATCACTCCGCGTGGGTTCGCCATTAGGCTTTCAACAACGCTTGGGTATATTGTGTCTTCTTTAAATTCTATAGGGCCTCTTGCAGGAATCAGTGGGCCTAAAGAGAAAGAAAGTGAGGCATCGGCGGCTGGGACTAGGGTTGCAATTGGAATCAGTACTGCTGGATCCCCCTCGTTCGGTACTAATGCCGTAACAATGATGTTGGTCACTGTAAAGGCAATATCATTCGTTGATTTGATATAAATCGGTACGGATATGCTTGCACTTTCTACGACGCGTGTCACTGTCTCTCCGCGTACAACTTCTTGGTTAGTTTCCAATGACTTGGCATATTCGCGCGTTGATGCCTCACTTGAGGTTCGAGAAACGCTAGAAGTCCAACTGTTGTTTGTACTTAATTCTTGGCTTAGACTGAGCTTCCATTCAGGTACAAGGGATGTCGCTTTAAATCCTAGCTCTTGTTGGAAGCCCAGCTTAACATCGAAGCTATGTGAGCTACTGTCAGACTTACTGTATTCACTTGATCGTGTTTGGGTTAGAGTCGTGCTGACGGACTCTGTTTCGCCCCTAGTGGTACTACCTTCTTTGGTTACATCGAAACGATAATCAAGCTGAAGGTTTATATTACCGACTTCGATATCCAGTTGTGGGAGGTCGGAAATGCGAGGGTTTCTATTTACTGTGATTTCATAGAAATCATCCAACTGATCGCCATCAGTATCAGCGAATAATGGAGAAGTGCTGAAGCTGTTGAATTCCACTCCATCCGTTAATCCGTCACCATCTGAATCTTGATTAAATGGGTCAGTGTAAATTTCGTTGAGTTCTTGATAGTCACTTAGGTCATCGTAATCGGTGTCTCTATTTCGAGGGTCTGAACCATAGCTCCTTTCTTCAAAGTCGCTAATTCCATCACCGTCGGTATCGAACAGATCAGGGCTACTTGTCACCTGTTTGCGTACTTTATCTCCAGTTAACGTAATATATTCCACTTCATAACCGGAGAGCTCGTCGTTATCAGTAAGCCCATCACTATCTGAATCTAACAAAGACTGATTGTCTGTGGGCGTACCTGCGAATAACGCTGTGTTGGCACTTAGAAAACCTCCGGCAGTAAATGAGTTATCCAGCTCCTGACCATAGGTATCTTTTACGTTTACTGCGGTAATACGATACGTCAGTTCATTTTGAGAACGCGTTTGAAGTAAAACTGAATTTCGATCGTTGGACAGATATTTAGCGCTGACAATGCTTAGTGTACCTGCTTCACTATTGACATTTTCTTGTACGATAAAATAGTTACCAGGGTCTTCGACACTTGATGACATGGGTTTGCTAAAGCTTACAACCACAGTTGTATTGCTGGTTGAATTAGCACCGATTAAACGAGGTAACTCCAATACTGTCGCTGGATCCGATTCACCCGCGTAGATTGTTGTTACGGTATTAGCGGTGTTAGTTGTATCAACGACATTGCCTTTAGGATCTTGTACACCTTCTACGACAACGAAATATTCAACTCCCACTTCTTGCGGTAACGTCGTCAAAAGCACCTGCGTGTTGTACTGATTCAATACGGCATCAGTAATGGCGAGCTGAACGCGATTTTGCTCCTGGCATGGGCTTTCCGCAACTTGGCAGTAGTAAACGGTGTAATTGCTTGGGTCTCCAGCGTTGTCAGAAACCGCTTCATTGAAGGTGAGTACAATTGTCGTAGGCCCGGTCGTTTCAACTCCTTTTACTACTGGAGGAGTTGTATCAATCGGGTCAATGCCAAAGAAATTCTGAATTGTGTAGTTCGGATCTATTCTCTTTTTTTCTGGTGAGGACCAAACATTAGTTACTTTGACCCGATATTGAATATTGTCCTGAGAGCTTGTTGTGAGAATAACCGTTGAAGTGTCAGAGCCTAAAGTGGCTTGTAACACAGTTAGCCCTCCGACATCGACTTCTGGTGTGCTGTCATCGGCTGCGACAATTCGGTAAAATTCAATAGTTTCTACTGAAGTAGACATATCATCACTAAAGGTCAGAAGCACTTGTGTGTTTGAGAGTGAGATAGCTGTTAATAGTGCAGGCTCTGGGCGAAGAGAACCCTTGAACTGGACAGAGTTGTTAGCCGCAGCATTGGCGTATGAAACAAAAAACGCCGAAACAGATTGAGAAGCTAACTTAGAATCCTCGGATTTCAGAGTTAGCGTATAGTTATTCTCTTGCTGAGCTGTGGTCGTTAAAATTATCTGTGAACCACTTTCGTCAATAAAACCGTCGGTAACTTGCAGTGTTGTACCAAACTCATCGACGATCTCGTAATTGCTCGGATCCTCAAGATTGGCAGAAGGGGGCCCTTCAAACGCAAGTGCGACGTAATGATTGCTTAGTGCTTCAGCACTCAGAAGAGTTTGTGGTTCTACTGAGGAGGCTTCATCTGCTGATGAAGATGAGTCCTTACAACCCGAGGCTACGAAACACAAGAAAATGATTGCTATAAGAATGGTGCGGGAGCTGCTGTTCATGCTGCTTCTCCGATAGGTTTATATGAATTAACACAACGTGTTTGTGTTAATTCATATTTTTTGTTGATTAGCGAACTACCAACCTACCAATGAAATAGACAGCACTTTCAAGCTGGCAACGGGATATTACCTTCGATCCTAGCTGCATATTTTTTGAGCTCAATGTTGCTTAATATTAAAAATTGTAACAAAATGTAATTTTAAGTTGATTTATTGTTAATTTTTATTTATTTAGGGCGCTGATAAAAAACTCAAAAAAATTATTTTTTGGTATATAAAAAGGTAGTAGCTGTTATTCACTACTAGAGTAATTTCTCATCACTATAATGAACTTGTTGCAAAAATGAATCATATTATCAATCAATAGCTTGGTAAGTTCAAAACTCACAATCGGCATGGAAGCTCATGCGCTCTTTGCTGTATGGATGATCCAGTTCCAGCATTTCTGCATGCAGGTGTAAGCGATTCGCCTTTTCGCCATACAGGCCATCGCCGACCATTGGCATATTTAACCCCATGTGATGAGCGCTATGGACACGCAGTTGGTGGGTACGGCCAGTTTTAGGGTACATATACACCTTGCTACGGCCATTTTTAACTTCAATCAACTGCCAGTGCGTCTCCGCTGGTTTACCATGCTCAAAGCAAACCAATTGGCGCGGGCGATCTTCTGGGTCACCACGCATAGGTAATGAGATATCACCCTCGGCATCACTAAGTTCACCTTCCAGCAGAGCCATGTAGCGTTTTTGTACGCCACGAGCCATGAACTGCTTCTGTAAGCTTTTATTCGCGCGTTTGGTCAGTGCAAACACCAAAATGCCTGATGTCGCCATATCTAAGCGATGGATGACAAAAGGCCCTTCAACGTCAGGGAACATTGCCTGTAGCCTTGTGTACGCCGAGTCTTTGATGGTTTTGCCCGGAACAGACAGCAAACCTGATGGCTTGTTTACTACAACCATGGCTTCGTCCTGATAGAGAATTTCCAGTTCTTTGTCTTCTGCCCAGTTTTCTGCCAGCGGGTTGGGTTCGACGTTCATACCTTGCAGCATGTGGCCTAGTATCGGTTGGCACTTACTGTTGCACGATGGGTAAAACTTCTTGTGCTGGCGCACTTCTGACTTTGGTGATTCCCCCCACCAGAACTCGGCAAGCGCCAGCGGTTTAAAGCCATGTTTAAACGCGTACTGAAGCAGTTTCGGGGCAGCACATTCACCTGCGCCTGCTGGTGGCACCGGATTCGTGGTATTGGCAAAAATATCCACTAAATCGCGTTCTTCGCCTAAGTCGTTAAGAAACCGGTACTGTCTGTGCAGTTTATGCTGTAACGCGTTAGACAGTGTTTTTCGGCGCTCTTTAAGTTCTGAAAGTTCATGTTTTAAAGTGGCTAAACGCTGCTCTTTCACTGCCAGTTTTTCATCCCACGCCATCTTGAGGTATTTGAGCGCATTTTTCTCGGCCACACTTTGCTTACCCAAGTCGTCTAACAACGTCTTTAGTTCATCGGGACCTAGTGTTTGCTCACCCTGTTTACGCTGCAGTTTTCGATTCGCGCGGCCGTCTATCATGATTTGGCGTTGCGCCTGTTCTTCTTGCTGGTATGAAGCGCGATCGGCTTGAATCTCTGCTTTGAGCTCAATTAATTCGGGGTTATCTGCACACTGCTTGTATTCGGCATTGATTGCATTGATGGCGTCGGTTTCAGCGCGGAAAAAACCTTCATCTGTCAGCATGTCATACACTGGTGGTACAAACCCAGGCAACAAGTTTTGATCGGCGATCTTGCCGGAGAAAGCACTGAGATACCCTAGCTCACCTTGTTGATTTTGTACCAAAAGCACGCCGAACATTTTCCCTCGTCCCGCTTGCTTATCCTCTAACCCAAAGTCATGCTCAAAGTCATTTTGCGTGATTAAGTGCAGTTGCAGTTGTTCAGCGGCTAATACGCATAGAGGATGCGGTGTGTAATAGAACGGAAACGTAAACTGCTCTGGTAACTCATAACCAGAAATATCAGCAGTAAAACGAGTAAAGCAATGTCCAGGCGAGTGCATGATGTGTATCCGCGCGAGTAAAAATTTGAGCGAGGATTGTACCTGTTTGAATCAGGATTACTATATTAACAACTATACTTGAGATTCACTCACGATCCTGTACCTTAAACGCTATCGCTGTTTTCCTTCCCTAATTAGAGTTTTAGTTCATGTCACAAGCTAGCATTAAATTTATCGCCTCCGATATGGATGGCACGCTACTCGATCAGTACGGTCGTTTAGACCCAGAATTCTTCGATGTCTTTTTACGATTAGAGGAACAAGGTATTTTGTTTTCGGCTGCCTCTGGTCGTCAATATTATAGCTTGCGTGACACTTTCGCTCCGATTCAGGATCGCATTCTGTACGTGGCAGAAAATGGCACTTTGGTGATACACAAAGATAAAGAACTCTATAGCTGTACCATTCCGAAACCTGAAGTAGCAGAGATAATCAAAGCGGCGCGCGGCATAGATGGGGCACACATTGTTCTGTGTGGTAAGCGTTCGGCTTATATCGAAATTCAGGATCAAAAAACGTTGGAAGAGTTTCAAAAGTACTACCATCGCTGTGAAAACGTCGACGATTTGCTTCAGGTTGACGATGAGTTCATTAAAGTTGCGATCTGCCATTTTGACGGTTCAGAAGAGTTAGTCTTCCCGACGATGAACGGCCAGTTTGGTGACTCACATAAAGTCGTTGTTAGTGCCAAAATCTGGCTAGATGTGATGAACGCAAAAGCTTCTAAAGGGGCGGCAATTCAGTATCTTCAACAAACCATGAATTTCACACCTGCAGAGACGATGACATTTGGTGATTACCTAAATGATTTGGAAATGCTGCAAGTGAGCGAGCACTCTTATGCGGTGGCCAATGCTCATGAAGAGATTAAGAAAATCGCCCGTTTTTCTGCGCCAAGCAATCAGGAATCTGGTGTCCTCACTGTGCTGAAAGAAAAATTTCTGAACAACTAGTCGCGCAGACTCACCCTCAGTTGTAATGAAAAGCCCCGCTTGTTGAAGAGCGGGGCTTTTGTATGTTTGAGATGTCACTCTGTTCTATCTTTGGAATTTCATCTTGTACATGCGTTTATCTGCGATATTGATAAGGAAGTCGATATTATCGCTATCCATCGGATACCGCGCGATACCAATACTGGTCGAAAGTTGATGATCGTTTTCTGTTTTTAGTACCGGGTCATCAAACACGGCATTAATATGACGCTGTATTTCTTCTTCGCTGATGGCTTTGTCCTGAACGACGATGGCAAACTCATCACCACCCATTCGGTAAGTGGTAAAATTATTGATCTCCATCGACTTTAGCCGGTTAGCGATAGCTCGTAAAACTTTGTCGCCAGCTTGGTGTCCGTGAGTATCATTAATTTTTTTAAACCCGTTTAAGTCCAGGATACAGAGATAAAACGTGTTTTTTTGTTGCATGTTTTTTCTAAGCGTCACAAACAGCGCGCTTCTGTTGCCAAGTCTTGTCAGCGGATCGCTGAGTGCTAGTTTTCGGTGGAAACTTGATTCGCGGTAAAAGAAATAAATAAGAGAAAGTGTCGACAACACAAAAGTCGCAAACAACATATATTGCGCTTGTACCAGTCGCTGTGTTTCACCTTTTTGTGCTTCATATACTTTGCTGGTGAGTCGGAAGTTTTGATTCACAAAATCCACTAAGTCTAAGTACAGCGTCTGGGTTGAGCGATAAAACTGGGCTGCCGCCTGACGATCTCCGTTGCTCGCCTCGACAAGAAAAGGCTCAAGGTCCTTGAATTGTTCGAAGAGTTCTAAAAAATACTGCTGAATATTGTTGCGAGAAAAGAAAGTGTACGCATCATCGCTGTTGATGAGTAAGTCAAAGCGGCTCCAGGCGAGCTCATACTGTAGCTCTGCGCCATTTATGTCCTGTATGTCTTCATCAAGCCGACGAGCTTCTCCAACTAGTTCCGACAGCTCTTTAGACAGCTGAAACAAAAACCACGTGGCTTGTTTTTGCTCGTTAGTAAAGTTTTGCGCTAATGCACGCGTTTGTTGAAGTAGCACGACATTCGCGAGTAATAAAGAGGTAGCAAAGACGAACAGCAGCAGTTTGCTGAGTGTTGTGTATCGCCACTTTTGGGGCTTGAGTGGATAGGTATCTGATAATTTCATTATTTCTTTATCAATTTAATTTCATTCACCTGCCAGACCATTTGGGCATGATATGCGGATCGATTTAGCTCTGGGTAAAGGTTCAGCGGATATACAACCCAATATGGGCCTTTGTCCCTGATTTTTATGTAATGTTTATCTTTTTGATAGGCCAAAATCGGCTCATATCTAACGATATCTGGTCGCGTTACGGTCGCGTGGTAATTGTTTAAACCACTGATATCGATTTGCGCTGGAATATCACCATATACGTAAGTGAGTAAGTCACTCAGCTTTACTCCAGTAAACTCAGACTCCCCTTTACTCCAAGGTAACTCGGTGGTGTAAGTGGTTTCTGGCAACGATTGAATGTCTTCTAATTCCAATGCCACACTGGACTTTTGCGGACCGTTACTAAATGAAACGGTATGTGCAGAAATAAAAGGGGCAAAACACAGCAAGCCTAATACGAGTATCTTTTTCATTCTATTCATTTTGGAGTTTTATGCTTTTACTGAGCTAGAGAAAGCGACGCTAGCCGTGATTTATTTAAGGTTTCGATGATTTGAATAAATGGATAAGGTTGCAAAAATATATCTTGTTTGAAAAGTAACCTTACGCTTACTTTACGTCAAGGCTATTACGTGACTTCTTAAATAAATGAACGATGAAATGCAGGGATTAGAGGAATATTAGGACTCTTAGCGTATTTTAAGTACTATTCAATAAAAATCGATATAATTATCAATTAATAAATATTAGAAGAAAATTAACATTTTCAATTCAATTTTAAAATTAATAATATTTCTGAATAACGAATAGATATTCAAAAAAGAATAAAGCCACCTTTTTGGGGTGGCTTATTATTATGTTACTTATTAACAACTTACTCGAACAAATACTTGGCATGAAAGTTCAAATGGTCATCAATAAAGCTCGAGATGAAGTAATAACTGTGATCATAACCTGGCTGCATTCGAAGCGTTAGTTCTGAACCATGCTTATTCGCCGCCGCAACGAGAAGTTCAGGTTTAAGTTGTTCACTCAGGAACCCGTCTGCGTCGCCCTGATCAACCAGAATAGCCAATGGTGATGGACCTTGTTTCAGCAACTCACTCGCATCATATTGTTTCCAGTTTTCGATATCGGTACCTAAATAAGCGGTAAACGCTTTTTGGCCCCAAGGACACTGAATAGGGTTACTGATAGGGCTAAATGCTGAAATTGAGCGATACTGATCGGCATTTTTTAAGCCGATAGTCAGTGCACCATGCCCGCCCATGCTGTGGCCAGAAATAGACTTCACATCAGAAACCGGGAAATTGTTTTCGATGATTGCTGGTAGTTCTTTCGTGATGTAGTCATACATGAAGTAGTGCTGTGACCAAGGTGCCTGAGTTGCATTAAGATAAAAACCAGCACCCTGACCGAGGTCGTAATTTTCATCATCTGCCACACCTTCGCCACGAGGGCTGGTGTCTGGGGCAACAATGGCGATGCCAAGTTCGGCAGCCATACGAAATGCGCCAGCTTTCTGCATGAAGTTTTCATCGCTACAAGTGAGACCCGATAGCCAGTAAAGCACTGGTACTGGGTGGGACTTTGTCGCGTTTGGCGGCAGGAAAATAGCGAATCGCATTTGGCAATTCAGTGAACTAGATTCGTGAGTGTATTGTTTGTGCCAGCCACCAAAAACTTTGGCCTGACTTACGTTTTCTATCATCATGAATAAACTCTTAAGAAGCAGAAATTAGATTCAACGGCAGGACACCGTTAATACAATAAGGCTCTCCCTAGGGAGAGCCTGCAGAGACATTATTTGTCCATGTGAATCACGCTACGGATACTCTTACCTTCATGCATCAGGTCGAACGCCTCGTTGACGTCTTCAAGTCCCATAGTGTGAGTAATGAATTCTTGTAGACCGAATTCACCTGCCATGTATTTTTCTACAATTTCTGGAAGCTCAGATCGGCCTTTTACGCCACCGAACGCACTGCCTCGCCATACGCGGCCAGTTACCAGTTGGAATGGGCGGGTAGAGATCTCTTGACCTGCACCAGCTACACCGATGATGACTGACTCACCCCAGCCTTTGTGACAGCATTCAAGAGCCTGACGCATCACGTTGACGTTACCGATACATTCAAACGAGAAATCAACGCCGCCATCTGTCATTTCAACAATGACTTCCTGAATTGGCTTGTCGAATTTCTGAGGGTTAATCACATCGGTTGCGCCAAGCTGTTTCGCAAGATCGAATTTACTCTCATTGATATCGATACCGATGATGCGGCTAGCGCCAGCCATACGTGCACCAATGATTGCAGACAGACCGATGCCGCCTAGGCCAAAGATGGCTACTGTGTCGCCTTCCTGAACTTTTGCTGTATTCAGTACTGCGCCCATACCGGTAGTCACACCACAGCCAAGTAGACATACTTCTTCCAGAGGTGCTTCTTTGTTTACTTTCGCTAGTGAAATTTCTGGTAGTACAGTGTACTCAGAAAACGTCGAACAGCCCATGTAATGGAAAATTGTTTCGCCATTGATTGAGAAGCGGCTTGTGCCATCTGGCATTAGGCCTTTACCTTGCGTCTCACGTACAGCCTGACAAAGGTTCGTTTTGCCTGACTTACAGAACTTACACTCGCCACATTCTGCTGTGTAAAGAGGAATAACGTGATCACCAACTTCAACACTAGTCACGCCTTCGCCTACCATTTCAACGATACCGCCACCTTCGTGACCAAGAATCGCAGGGAAGATGCCTTCTGGATCGTCACCAGATAGCGTGAATGCGTCCGTATGACAAACGCCAGTTGCCACGATACGGACTAAAACTTCACCTTTTTTAGGCAGTTGTACATCCACTTCTTCCATTTTTAATGGCTCGCCTGCCGCCCATGCGACAGCCGCTTTAGATTTGATCGATGTTTGACCTGGTTTGATTTCAAGTGCCATTGGATTTCCCTTATCTAATCAATAGGTAGGCGTAGTAGTTAAGCGTAGCTGAGCTTTCGCTTTTCGCCTGTAGTTTTATTTATGCTCATTTTATCTATTTCATTAAAAATGATAATCCGTCGTTTATGAAAATGATTTTTACATATAAGTAATAATAAGAGTGTTAAACCGGATAGAAGACAAAAGGATTTTTGATGACGACAGGTGTGCTTTGGGGCAAACAAAAAAAGCGCTTATCATGTTTATGATTCAGCGCCTTTTTCTTTATTGATCAGTCTTTGTAGCGTGGGTCGATTCGGTCCAGTTTGCGCAGTAACGCTGGCCATACGATGGAACCATTCACGCCTTGTGTTTTCACCGCTTCAGTTATCGAGCTGACAATCTTGGATTCAATGTGAATGAGCTCACTGCCTCCCGATTGTGCGGCTAATTGGATTTGGCAGGTGGTTTCCAAGGCATACATAGACAAAAATGCATCCGCTACGGTTTTGCCTACCGTTAATAGCCCATGATTGCGCAGCACAAGGAAAGTTGCCTCTCCCAGATCTTGCTGCAAACGAGGTTGTTCATCTTCTCTTACTGCGACGCCTTCATAGTCGTGATAAGCCAATGACGACAGCACATAAGTTGACTGTTGACTGATTGGCAAGATGCCATTTTTCTGCGCGCTGACCGCGACACCAGCTCGCGTATGTGTATGAATAATACAACCCACATCATGACGCGCCTCATGGATACAGCTGTGGATGATAAATCCAGCGTGATTGACGGAGTGAGGTGTGTCTTGCAGCTTATTACCATCCTGATCGATTTTGATAAGGTCAGAGGCGGTAATTTCATCAAACATCATCCCGTAAGGATTGATCAGAAAATGATGCTCAGGGCCTGGAATTCGTACACTTATATGGGTAAAGATTAAGTCGTCCCAGCCGAATTCTGCGACCAGTCTGTAGCATGCGGCTAATTCCACACGTAACTGCCATTCTTGTTCGCTAACTTGATTTCTCATTGATGAATTCATGATCGCCTCTCCCTATTCTGCTGCTATTTTGTCTTGAGCTTGTTTGTAAATCGAACGAACGGGACGCTCAAATACCTTGCGGATCATCGGCTCAAAGAATTCTAGCGGTAGGGTGTCTAATTCAGGATCAAAGGCTGGCGCGTCATATTTACGCACAAACTCCAGGGTGCGTTGGTAACAAGGATGATCGATGTACGCTTTGTGCATCTCTCTGTCCATATTCAAGTGATGGAAGAAGTAATATCCCTGGAAAATACCATGATGTTTGATCATCCAGTGATTCTCTTCACTGACGAAAGGCTCGAGGATTGTGGCGGCGATATCTGGGTGGTTGTACGAACCCAACGTATCGCCAATATCATGCAGTAGCGCACACACTACGTACTCGTCATCCTTACCATCTCGATAGGCGAGTGTTGCACATTGGAGGCTGTGTGTGAGCCGATCAACCTGAAAGCCACCAAAATCACCATCAAGCAATAAAAGGTGTTTGATGATTCTGTCTGGTAATTCTCCCGCATAATCAACAAATTGTTCCGCGATGATCTTCCAGTCTTGTGCTGTGCCATGTTCCATATGAGTAAAACCAGCTAATGGGGTATTGTGCTTGGTCATTCTTCTGTCCTACTTGTGGATTCAGACGCTATAAAAACACAGCTCATGTTTGCTCAATGTTAAATCGTTTACATTTAATTAACTTTTTGTATTGAGGGGTATAGATAAAGGGAAGTTTCTCCCGGTCAGAGTTTGTGTGACAATGTTGTCGTTAAATGATTTGACGGGAACAGAGAAATGGCGAATTGGGAAGGTGTTACTGAGTTTGTAGCCGTTGCAGAGACAAACAGTTTCACTGGCGCTGCAAATAAACTTAAAACATCGGTTGCACAGATCAGTCGTCGAGTTTCCGCGCTAGAGCAACGTTTAGCGGTGAAATTGCTGCATCGTACCACGCGTAAAGTTTCTCTTTCTGAGGCAGGTCAGCTGTATTATCAGCAGTGTAAGCACCTGTTAGAAGGACTAGAGTTAGCCGAGCTTGCCGTGACTCAAATGCAGGCAGAGCCAAAAGGCATACTGCGGGTGACGGCTCCGGTTACCTATGGAGAAATGAACCTTGCGCCATTATTGCATCAGTTCTTAGAGAGGCATCCTCAGGTGAATCTCGACTTGATTCTGACCAACCAGCGACTCGACTTGATAGAGAAAGGGGTGGATGTGGCCATACGCCTGGGGCGATTACAAGACTCAAGTATGATTGCTAAGCGCCTTTCTTCACGCCAAATGTATGTCTGTGCGAGCCCTAATTATCTGGAACGATTTGGCGAACCCCATACACTATCAGAGTTAGGGCGTCATCAGTGTTTGGTGGGTTCTGTCGATTACTGGCATTTCAAAGAGCAGAACCGAGAGAAGTCGTTGCGCGTCTCTGGACGGATCAAATGCAACAGTGGTTTCGCTTTAGTGGATGCGGCAAAGCGTGGGCTTGGTTTAGTGCAGTTACCGGATTATTACGTTCAAGAGGCGTTAGATTGCGGTGAACTCGTCGAAGTGCTCAGTGATTACCGGGACGATCGTGAAGGTATTTGGGCGCTGTATCCACCAAGTCATAAACTATCGCCTAAAGTTAGATTACTCATCGACTTTTTAGCGAAAGAGTTGGCGTGATCAGCGCATCAGCTGCCGAAGCGTTACATAAGGTAAATTGCGAAATTTAATCGCCCTCTCAACATTTATAAAGTAGGCAATAAAGATTTATAAAGTAGGCAATAAAGCAGCCGTCTAGCTGCTTTCCAGACTATGCGGGGTAGTTATGATATCCCAAGTGCTCGGAAATATTTTTGCCTGCTTGATGCAATAAGCCAACATACTCTTCCATTCGTTCTTCTTCAAAGCGAATAACAGGGAATGAGATAGACAGAGCAGCAATGATTTGACCAAAGCGGTTATAAACCGGCGCTGCGATACAGCGAAGGCCAGGTTCTTGCTCTTCGTTATCTTCTGCAAAGTGTTGAGCGCGCACTTTTGCCAATTCTTCTAGCACTTGTTCCGTGTTTTCTAGCGTTTTTTCAGTGTGCTTAATAAATTCTACACCGCTTAACACCTCACGGACGAAGCTTTCATCGCGCTCAGAAAGTAGAACTTTACCAATAGCAGTACTGTAAAGAGGGTTACGGCGACCAATGCGCGATTGCATGCGTAGGTTGTAGCCAGAATCGATTTTGTGGATGTAAATGATGGCATTGTCATCCAGAGCACCCAGGTGCAAGGCTTCATTGGTTTGTTCTGAAATATGACGCATTTCTTTGTCGGCCAGTTCAATCAGATCAACATACTCGAGCGATTTTGATCCCAACTCAAACAGCTTGAGTGTTAGTGAGTACTTATCGTCTTCACCTTCTTGCGATACGTAGCCTAGTGACTTCATTGTTTGTAGAAAACGGTATGTTGTTGCTTTCGACATCATTAGTCGTTGGGAAAGATCGGATACACCGATGGATTTTTGCTCCCCTAGTGCTTGAAGAATGTGAAACACTTTCAGTACTGATGAAACTGCTTCAGGTTGATTTGAGGTTTTCATTGATGTCCTTGTGAATTTTTTGTTTGCTTCATTATATCTTATAAAATCTGTAGCACTAGTATTTATAAAATACCTTTTCAATAATTTGGAATTAAATTGGGGTTCGGTGCAGAAAAATTGGATCGTAATCTATTTTTTGAAACGTCTTTTCAAAAATAATTGAAACTAATTTCTTTTTTATTCAGTATATGTGTGTAGAAAGTGACATGGCCAGTCGCCAAATCACGAATTATCTAATTATTGAGGAAAAAGACATGATTCTTGATTCATTTAACCTTGAAGGCAAAGTAGCCATTGTTACGGGTTGTGACACTGGTCTTGGCCAAGGTATGGCGCTTGGTTTAGCAAAAGCCGGTTGTGATATCGTGGGCGTAAACATCATTGAACCGACAGAAACTATTGAGAAAATTGAAGCCGAAGGCCGTAAATTTGTTGATGTTCGCGCTAACCTAATGACGCTGGATGACATCCCTTCAATCGTTGATCGCGCAGTCACAGAGCTGGGCCGCATTGATATTCTGGTAAACAATGCAGGTATCATCCGTCGCGAAGATGCGATCGAGTTTTCTGAGCAAGATTGGGATGACGTAATGAACATTAACATCAAATCGGTGTTCTTTATGTCTCAAGCCGTTGCAAAGCAGTTCATCGCTCAAGGTGAAGGTGGCAAGATCATCAACGTCGCATCTATGCTGTCTTTCCAAGGCGGTATCCGCGTTCCTTCATACACTGCCTCTAAGAGCGGCGTGATGGGTGTTACGCGCCTAATGGCGAACGAATGGGCAAGTCACGACATTAACGTGAACGCGATTGCACCAGGTTACATGGCAACAAACAACACCGCTGCTTTACGTGCTGACGAAGAGCGTAACGCTGCCATCCTTGAACGTATCCCTGCTGAACGCTGGGGCTTGCCTGAAGATTTAGCTGGCCCTTGTGTATTTTTGGCGTCAAAAGCGGCTGACTATATCAATGGTTACACGATCGCGGTTGATGGTGGCTGGTTAGCTCGCTAATCGATTTGTGAGAAGTTGATTGTGGATACTGCAACATTAGCGCAAGTAGTAGGGTTTATTAGTTTTGGATTGGGATTCTCCGTCTTTTACCAAAAAAATGATAAACGCCTAAAAATCTTGATGCTGATATTTAATCTCAATCATCTTCTCCATTTTTTATTGCTTGGTTCAATGACCTCAGCGCTTGGGGCGTTCCTGTCGACAATCAGAACGACCACAGCAATATTTGTTTCGTCGAAGCGAATTGCTGCTGCATTTATTGTTATCAGTTTAGTTAGTGGTTATTGGGCTGCTGAGCAGTGGCGTGACATTTGGCCTATTTTGGGAACGATTATCGGGACCTACTCTGTATTCTGCTTGTCGGGAATTCAGATGCGCGTGGGCTTTTTGATTGGTGCTTGTTGTTGGCTGACCAACAATATTCTGGTGGGTTCTATTGGGGGGACACTGCTGGAAATGACCGTGATCGTTATGAATTCAATGACAATTTACCGTTTATATCGCCAGCGACTGGAGCCAAAGCTTCCGCCTTGTGTGAAGACGCTACAAACTGATCAAAATCAGCTTGAAAGGTCATAGATTCTAAGAATTTTGTTTAAGAAACTTTTTGAATGCGGTTTGTACCGCAGGAGTAACAGATGAAAATTGCACTAATGATGGAAAACAGCCAAGCCGCGAAAAATGCAATGGTGGCTGGTGAATTAAACACTGTAGCGGGTGGTCTTGGCCACGAAGTATTTAACGTTGGTATGACTGATGAAAATGATCATCATCTAACGTACGTCCACTTAGGTATCATGGCGAATATCCTAGTGAACTCAAAAGCAGTAGATTTCGTGGTAACGGGTTGTGGAACTGGCCAAGGCGCGCTGATGTCAAGCAACCTACACCCGGGTGTGGTTTGTGGCTACTGCCTGGAGCCATCTGATGCATTCCTGTTCAACCAAATCAACAACGGCAACGCTATCTCTCTAGCCTTCGCTAAAGGTTTTGGTTGGGCTGGTGAACTGAACGTGCGTTACATCTTCGAAAAAGCGTTCACTGGAAATCGTGGTGAAGGTTACCCTATCGAGCGAGCAGCGCCTCAGCAAGCTAACGCTGCGATCTTGAACGACGTAAAAGCCGCAGTCTCTAAAGATGTGGTTGAAGGCTTACGTGCCATCGATCAAGAGCTAGTGAAAACGGCTGTTGGTAGTGCGCAATTCCAAGAGTGCTTCTTCGCACATTGCCAAGTGCCTGAGATCGCAGAATACGTGAAGTCTCTACTGGACTAATTACTTAATTTATCGGGAATTAAGTACAAGCCAGCCATTGTGCTGGCTTATTTTTTGTACCACTAAGGAGGCTCCCATGAACCCAATCAGTCGCGTCGCTATCATCGGTGAATGTATGGTGGAGCTAAGGAAACATCATGGCGTGCTACAGCAAGGTTTTGGTGGTGATACCCTCAATACTGCTGTTTACCTGTCTCGTTTAACCCAACAACATGGCGTCGAAACATCCTATGTGACTGGGCTGGGACTCGATCCGTTTAGCCGCGAAATGCTGACAGCTTGGCAGGACGAAGGCATCAACACCGACATGGTCTACTTCTCTGAAGATAAATTGCCGGGCATTTATGCGATTGAAACCGCGGACGATGGTGAACGAAGTTTCTTTTACTGGCGTGAAGACGCTGCAGCAAAATATTGGCTACGCGAGCAAAACTTTGAATCTTTGGTTAAAGATCTTTGCCAACATCAAATGATTTATCTGAGCGGTATCAGTTTAGCTATTATCGCTGAAGAGCATCGTCAAACGCTGATCGACCTGTTGGCTGCCTGCCGTAAGGAGGGCGTTACGATAGCGTTTGATAACAATTTCCGGCCAAAACTTTGGCCAAGTATAGAGTTGGCTCGTCGTTTCTACTCGCAAATTCTCAGTGTTACTGACATGGCATTTTTGACTTTTGATGATGAGGTCATGCTATGGGGTGACAAAGAGGAATCTGAAGCCATTAATCGTAGCAAAGGCTTTGGAGTGAAAGAGATCATTGTTAAGCGCGGCGCGGACGACTGTTTTGTTGTGACACAAGACCAACAGCACTCCGTTGCGGCATTGAAAGTAGACGCTGTGGTCGATACGACGGCAGCTGGCGACTCTTTCAGTGCAGGTTACCTTGCAAAACGCATTCTAGGCGGAGACGTTGCTGAGTCTGCGCTGGCTGGGCACAAAGTGGCTGGTTCTGTTATCCAACATCGCGGTGCAATCATTCCAAGCGAATCGATGCCGACTATTTAAGGAACGATGAAATGAAAGACCTAAATCAACAACTTTCTGAAATTAAAGTAGTCCCTGTTATTGCAATTAAAGATGCAAGCAAGGCTGTAAAATTGGCTCAGGTATTGGTTGAAAACGGCCTACCTTGTGCTGAAGTCACGTTTCGTACTGAAGATGCGGCACGCGCGATCAAGAATATGCGCGACGCGTACCCAGAGATGTTAATTGGCGCGGGCACTGTCCTAACCAGTGCTCAGGTGGATGAAGCGATTGAAGCTGGTGTCGATTTTATTGTTAGCCCGGGCTTTAACCCAACCACCGTTAAATATTGTCAGCAGAGAAACATCGCTATCGTACCTGGTGTAAATAATCCAAGCCTGGTTGAACAAGCGATGGAAATGGGCCTTCGTACCCTTAAGTTTTTCCCTGCGGAGCCATCGGGTGGCACCGCAATGCTTAAAGCACTTTCAGCGGTATACCCAGTTAAATTCATGCCAACAGGTGGGGTAAGTCCTAGTAACGTAAAAGATTACTTGGCCATTTCTTCTGTATTGGCGTGTGGTGGAACCTGGATGGTGCCTGGCGATTTGATTGACAACGAGCAATGGGACGAACTGGCGTTGTTGATTCGTGAAGTTGCAACAATTATTGAATGATTTATACCCTGCTAAGCCTGAAAACTATCGTTGATAGTCAAAAAAGCTATTAGGCATTTTGCCGACGCCCGGCTCCACCGGGCGTATTTTTTATCGTGAATTGCTATTGATTGGATTCGGCATCTTCACGCTTAATCACTTTGTGCCCATCTTCTGCCACGCCTTGTTTCCAGTAGCTGCTGATGTAGATATTTTCACGCTCGACTTCTTTTTCATTGCGGAAGTACTGGCGTAATGCGCGCATAGAATCAAACTCACAAGCACACCAAACGGCGGCATTCCCTTCCAACCATTCCAATTCGCGAACGGCGTCTGCCAGATTTTGTCCTTCAGTCAGCCAAATCAGTTCCATACCCGCCGGCGCGTGCAGTGGTTGAATGTCTGCGGCGGAGATGACGCTAATTACCGCATAGCCCTTTGCTTCTTCAGACAACGTTCGGATTTTGGCGGACAGAGCAGGGAGGGCAGTCATATCGGCGGCCATGAAAAACCAATCTGCGTCGGTATTGAGGTTAGAAATACTACCCGGACCAACGATGTTGATGGTGTCTCCTTTCTGTGCTGACATCGCCCAG
The DNA here is from genome assembly GCF_035621455.1 of Vibrio natriegens NBRC 15636 = ATCC 14048 = DSM 759. Taxonomy (NCBI): domain Bacteria; kingdom Pseudomonadati; phylum Pseudomonadota; class Gammaproteobacteria; order Vibrionales; family Vibrionaceae; genus Vibrio; species Vibrio natriegens. The sequence continues at coordinate 833,365 of NZ_CP141823.1, read as the reverse complement.
CGAGCGGCGAATCCACATTGCAGATCTTGTGTGATATGTCGAACAAAATCGACTTCAATGCTGCATTTCTCTGGATGGTAACGGCGAATGGTATAAGTACGCATCAACGGGCGATTATCTTCAGACATCGCTTCTAAAGTGGTTCCACCATCTTGATTAAAAAGCAGCTTAATGTAGCTACCCTCACAGTCTGCCGGGAATTGGCTGAGGGCGTCTCCTTGCAAAGTAAGGCGCTGCATGTTTGGGGTAATCGTTTCTGTGTGCGTAACGACAAGTTCTTTAGGTTCAGGTTTCTTTTTCATCTTTACTTTTCTCGATAATTATTCTCTTTCTCATTTAAGAATATCAATATCTCTCTTGAGAGAGTAGTGTCTTTAAACAAATTTACACTGTGAATTGAAACTGAAACTCAAACCTAAGCGAGAATGTTCGCTTGTTCGATGATTATCCCTCAAACATTAAAAAAACCTCCGTAGAGGTTTTGATTGGGATTCAGTTATATCATTGGAATCGTCGATAAAAGCAGTAATGCCGCCATGCCGTAATTAAACCCTTTGACACGTTTAGATGTGGTTAACCAGCGCTGTAGCTGTATCCCGGCAGCGGTCCAAAAAGTGACTGAGGGTAGGTTAGCCAAGCAGAAGATACCTGCAATAAATGTCAGCTCTAACCATGCGGCACCCGAGCTGTATACCGTGACAGCCGTGAGCGCCATTGACCAGCCTTTTGGATTCACCCACTGAAATGCCGCCGCACCGATAAAGGACATTGGCTTAAAATCATTTTTTGTTTCTGCTTTACCACTGGTGGCGATTTTATAAGTCAGATACAGCAAGTAACTTAAGCTGAGTGCTTTTAATATTGTATGGGTAACCGGATACGCGTGAAATAACCCCATTAAGCCAATACCAACCAGAATTAGCATTGCACCAAAGCCAAAAGTAATACCTAACATGTGTGGAATGGTGCGTTTAAACCCGACATTCGCGCCTGATGTCATCAGCATGATATTGTTCGGGCCCGGAGTAAAAGTCGATACAAAAGCAAACAATGCCAGAGCGCCTAATTGATGGTATTCCATAGTTTTTTCCTTACATCAAAACTGTCCTGAGTGGACGTCATCTTTCAAACAACTATAAGTAGAAACGTCATCAATATTGTGCTTTTATTGACCTTGAATGGATTAATTAAGCAATAAAAAATCACTATGGATAAATTTGACGAAAGAATATTGCAAGAGCTTAAGTTGGACGGAAGAATCTCCAATGTTGAGCTGTCTGAGAGAGTTGGTTTGTCACCTTCTGCGACGTTGCGCCGTGTGCAAGAATTGGAGCGTCAAGGCGTGATCAAAGGCTATCGTGCGGTGCTCGACAGTCAGCAACTGGGTGTCGGTTTTGTCGCGTATGTTTCGATAGGGTTAGCTTCTCACTCTAAACAGGCGCAGCACGCGTTTGAGGATCACGTACGTTTTGTGAAAGAAGTCGTTGAGTGTCATAACATCACTGGCGCGAATGAATATTTGTTGCGAGTAGAAACGCGGGACTTAGCCGCCTACAAAGCGTTTCATGCTGGCGTTCTTGGGGAGTGTGAGCACGTTCAGGGGATTACAACCATGGTGGTGATGGACACGCCTAAAGATGAGCGATGATAGCCTTACCACTGCTGCTTTTGGCGGTGTCTACGTGGTTTCCCACTTTTTCCAGTTCAGCATGGCGTGATCGGCAAGTTTGAGCATCGGGATATCTTCATGAGTATCACCGTAGGCATAGACGGAGGCAAAATCATTCAAGTTAAATGATTCGTGTACTCGTCTTACTTTTCTTTCCAAACTGCAATCGCCTTGCAGATATCGTCCGCTGATTGTGGGCGTGTTGATCAGCAGTTCACTGCACAGTAGATGGTATCCGTTTGCTTCACACCACGGCCGTAAATACGCATTTAGGGAAGCTGATACCACGACAATGGTATCGCCATTTTGTTGATGCCAATCCAGTTTATCTGCGGCTTCTGGTCTGAGGTATTGGGGGATAATATCGTTAGCGAATTGAGTACCGATGGCGTTAACGTGCTGTGTCTCTTTTCCCGCAAAGGCAATAAAGCTCGCAATTGGACGCATAATGTGCGCAGGTAATATTCCAATTTTGTACAACAAGTAGAATGGCGTGAGTACGAACTTGCCGACGCTCTTTCGCTTGCCTGATGCGGAATAGTGCAAGAACAGGCTGTACATATCCTGGTTGGTGATGGTGCCATCAAAATCAAACAGTGCCAATGACGGCTTTTTCACATCGCTCACTATGAATGCCTACTTGTTTTCGCTTTTATCAAGGTAACTTGATTTTGAATTATTGGTAAAATACCGCCAACCAAATTGTTTCCGTATCGGGGGCGGTCCAACTGACTTTGTGTTTAGTATGTGCCGGGATATTAATGTAATCGCCTGCTTCTAGACGTTTGACTATATCATTCTCAAAAGTGAGCTCTCCCGCTCCTGTTAATACCAGCACCCACTCATTTTCTTCTTGATCGTACCAACCAGTTTCGGGAGAAGTCTGCCCGTAAGAAACAATACGTTCAATACGCAACTTGTCGTAACACAGCAGATCTTCAAATATTTCTTCATTAACATCATGAGGTAAGTCTTTAAACAGGTTCATCGCGTTTCCTGAGCTTGAAAAGTGTCTCACTCATCTGATGATAAGTGATTTATCGTCGTTCAGCCTGCTTGAGCTAATGCCTCTAAAGGGGCAAGAGCTTCTCACACGCACATTTTGCATTACAAGGTTGTGTATCATTTGCATAATTTGTTGATCAATTTGGCGCTTTCTAACACAGACTCGCTATATTTTTTACAAATTGATTTCCGTCAAAATAGTAAGGTTTTTATGTGCTAGATTGCGCGCAGTTAACAAATATAAATACCCGGGTTCGTTAACACTCTGACTTTCCATTGGATATTGCAGAGTTTCATGAACCAGTGACGGGTACAAAAACGAAGCCCTATAAAAGGAAATAAAAATGAAAAAAACAATCTGCAGTTTGGCAGTGGTTGCTGCGCTCGTGTCACCAAGTGTTTTCGCTCATAAACAAGGTGACTTCGTTCTTCGCGTGGGTGCAGCGTCTGTTGTCCCTAATGATAGCAGCGATAAAATTCTTGGTTCCCAAGATGAATTGGAAGTGGATTCTAACACTCAGCTTGGTCTGACATTTGGCTACATGTTTACGGACAACATCAGCTTTGAAGTGCTAGCGGCAACACCGTTTAGTCACGATATTTCTACGGATCTAGTTGGTAGTGATATTGCGAATACCAAACACCTGCCACCAACGTTTATGGTTCAGTACTACTTTGGCGAGCCACAAAGTAAGTTCCGTCCATACGTTGGTGCGGGTCTGAACTACACCATTTTCTTTGATGAAGGCTTTAATAACAAAGGTAAAGTGAATGGCCTGTCGGATCTGAAACTGGACGATTCATTTGGTTTAGCGGCAAACGTTGGTGTGGACTACATGATCAACGATCAATGGTTCCTAAACGCATCTGCTTGGTACGCTAACATTGAAACAGAAGCAACCTACAAAGCAGGTGGCGTGAAGCAAAAGACTGACGTAGAAATTAACCCTTGGGTATTTATGATCAGCGGTGGTTACAAGTTTTAAACAATAACCAGTAGTTTTCAGGTCTTTTGACCGCTAGCAATTTTTATAACGCGCAAGGCTAAAGGCCCAGCGTATGACAGGTTTGGCATGACTTTAGGGGCGGTATTCGGGCACTGCCCCTCTTTTTTGCTCTCATCTTTAAACCATAATGCACTAATCAAACGTTACTTCACTAAAATGTGGGTTGGCTTTTAGCGCTCGCATCATGAGCAGTTGTTCAGTCGGAAAGGCCACATGTTCGCCGTCAACATCAAGAAACAAACATTCTTGTCGCTGCATATCAAAGCCGGTATCAAACGCTCTCCCCTGATGGCTTTCACCATTCTTCAGAGTAATTTCAACAGGTAACTGAAACATACAGGCTATTTCAATAAAATCGTATTGATTGCAGGTCACCATCGTTGTTCTCCCTTTGTACCAAATCTATTTGCTTTAAGTATACCCAGTACAAAATGTTTGGTTTGAGATTCCACTCGAGGGGAATCGTTTCCACTGAAACCTAATCTTCATTTTACGCCTCTGGTTGGTCATAAAACAGACATGAAAGCGGGCTTTACTAAACCTATCGTCGAGCAAACGAAGCTAAGAAATGTCTGAAACGACCCTGAAGAGCAATTTTTTGAGCCCTAAGCGTAAATTAGGCTCACCGATTAAGCCGCAAGCTTATACCGCGCAACTCGCACATCGTATTCATCACTCTCCCCAGTTCGAAAATGGCCGGGTCAAAAATGCCATGCCGAACGTGCCAAGTCATCAGTCGCTCTGGCAGGTTTGCTGGAGCTATTTGGGAGGCCGTGCGCCACTGTGTCCCAATGGACATTTACCTTATTCCCCAATCGTTCAAGATCAGTTTTTACACCGCAGTGATTCTATGCGAGTGACCTGGCTTGGGCACTCAACCATGCTGGTGGAAGTGAATGGGGTTCGTATTCTGACCGATCCGGTATTTGACTATGCTTCACCGTTAATCGCGAAGGCTTGGTTCGAGCGTAACATCCCTAATACACACGCTCGAGAGAGTTTGCCTATCCCAGATGTTATCGTGATCTCGCACGATCATTATGATCACCTAGAGGCTTCGAGTATCCGTTTTTATGCAGATAAATCAGTCACCTTTTACGTGCCGCTTGGCGTTGGTAAACACCTTATCAAATGGGGAGTGTGTGCTGATGATATTGTTGAGTTCGACTGGTGGGAGAGCATACAGTATGCCAATGTCGAGCTTATTTGTACGCCGGCTAACCATAACTCAGGGCGAACTTATCTCGATAAAAACACCACATTGTGGGCTTCATGGGTCATTAAAGGGCGAAGTGAGACACTGTACTTTAGTGGAGACAGTGCTTACGACCAGCATTTTGCCGACATCGCACAGCGGTGCGGACCTATCGACATTGCCTGTTTGGAAGTAGCGGCGGATGTAAAAAACAATCAGGGCTATCCAGTAGAAAACTGGGGCCACATGCAAGCACACCATACGGTTCAGGCATTCAAGGACTTACAGGCGAAAAAGCTATTGCCTGTCCACTGGGCAACTTATGAGTTGTTCACGCATAAATGGGATGAGCCAATTGAAGATTTGATTCGCCATTGCCAAAGCGAAAGCGTAACGTTACTCACGCCTATGCCGGGAGAGAGTTTTCTTGTTCAGAACGAATACAAAAACCGAACTTGGTGGCAGAAGGAATTCAGTGAAGAACTCGTAAGAGGGGTTGAGGTGTAAGCTGTTGTTACATCTTATGCTTATTGACGCCTCAGTGTGGTTAAGTCTTTAGCCTATTCTTCTCTGGTTCTCTTGTTCTCTGGTCTATTGGGTTTATTGATAGGCCGCGAGAGCTTGTTGCCAAATTCTAAGCATCTCATCGCTAAACAGGTAAAAGTGCATCTGCAGCGAGTGGTATTTCGGGCGCTGACAGACTGAGAGTGCCACTTCGGCAGCTTCATGTGGTGGATAACCATAAACCCCGCATGAGATGGCGGGTAGCGCGACAGTTTTACAGCCGCTTTCCAACGCCAGATCGAGTGCGTTTTTATAGGCCGATTCTAACACCGCTCGAGGGTCGTGAAATTTATCGTAGATCGGCCCAACGGCATGAATAACGTAACGTGCGTTTAACTTTCCAGCGGAAGTAATGCGCGCGTAGCCAAAAGGGCAGCGAATACCATCGATTTCTTTCACTGCTAAGCAAGCAACATACAGCTCGCGGCCAGCGACATGGTGAATCGCACCATCGACGCCTCCTCCACCGAGCATGCTTGGATTGGCGGCATTAACGATAGCATCGACTTTTGCTGTGGTGATGTCTCCCTTAATCAGTGAGATAGCGTTCATTCTGTTTGCCTTATCGAAATCATGTTGAGATAGCTGAAACTTACTCGATTATCACCTGAGGTTTGAGCTCGACAACATTCCCCTCGGGATCATTAATATAGAGCGAGCGTCCAAAACCTTGCGCGCCATAACGCTCGGCAAAATCCTCAGTCTGAATATCGTGGGTGTTCAGATATTGGATGAGTTCAGCTTCTTCAAACGGCGTAAGTTGCAAACAAAAGTGATCGACGTTCCTACCATTTTGGACAGGAGGTTTTCCGCCCAGTTTGCCCAGTTCACTCTCTACTGTGACGATATCAATCAATGCTGTACCGGCTCTGAGCTGAGTTAACCCCAATTCAGCGAGCTCCCTTTCGACCGGGCAACCTAGTATGTCTCGATAAAAGTACAACATGGCATTGAGATTAGTTGTTCGCAAAACAATGTGATCGAGTGCTTTTATTTCGATGGGGTTCTGACTAGGCATGTGTTCCTCCTCCTGTTTGCTATTGAGAATAGCATATGGTTGAAGAGTGCTTGGTCATCTGTGAGGGTGGCCAGCAGCACTTAAATCAAGATTAGGAACTTATGTCTGATAGAAGAGTTTGTAATCTTAATCAGCTAACGCAGAAACGGCCTGCTGAACACTACTGAAATGGATTTTAATGATGCATCTTTGAGCCTGACTAAATTCATGAGATTGAATCAGCGTAGTGACTTCTTCGACAGACAGGGTTTTGTTATTTGGGTTCAGGGTTATGTGATTGGCATTATCATGCTGCAAGCCGAAAGTTTGACCGTTTGAATCAATCACGTAATCTTCTTGTCCCCAAATGAGTGCCTGACACTCTGTTTGTAACTCTGAGTGGGATTGCAGATAGATGAGTTCGTCATCGCCCTCTAGCTTCAATAAGCACGGCCACATTACGGTGTTTAGCGTCATTCTATTGCCTTGTTGTTTACTGACGTTAAAAGCCAGAATTTGGTGTTTTCAAAAACTCAACTTCCTCTGGCGTACTCGTTCTTCCTAATATCGCATTACGATGTGGATAACGCCCAAATTGGTCGATGATGGCTTTGTGTTTTAGCTCAAAATCGTAGTTGTTTTCAAGCCCCGGAGCTCGAAATAATTTTTCTGCTTCCACATGGATGACACGAGATTCACTATGCATAAACGGCATGTACAAAAAACTACGTTGATCGCGATTCAGCGCTTTATGCAGACCAAGTCGAATGGCCTCTTGTGCTAACGAGAGCGCGAGTGGATCTTGTGCAAACGCTTTTGGCGTATTGCGGTACACGTTACGCGAAAACTGGTCGAGTACAATGATTTCGGCTAATCGACCTTGTGCACTGTCGCGCCAAGTAAACAGTTCGCAGCGAGCCGCTTGTTCTAGCACTGAGGAAAACCGAATTTCAATGAGTTTATCCAGTTCAGGATTACTTTCGAACCAATTTTGTGGGGTCAGTTCTTCAAACCAGAACTTGATGATTGACTGATGCATAGCGCTTCCTTTTGTAACCATGTGTCAGTAGCAAAGAGCCAGAACGCAGATTCTGGCTCCTCTTTTTACTATCGACCGTACGTTTCTACGATGTAACGTTCAAAATCGTCACACATTTGCTCGTCGGACGTGGTATTGCTTGCGAGTTCCTTACTGCCGTCGACGACTTTAATTGTCGCGTTCAGCGATGCTACGGGAGCTCGTTCACGCGTGGTAAGTGAGTTGATTTTCTGCTGCTGCACTTCCCACGCTTGCTCTGGTGACAGATTACATACGTCGGCAAGATACTTGGCGTTGAATCCTTCACCTGTCAGGCTAACAATCGTTTCGTTGTGCGACAAATTGTTGCCTGCATGCCAGTAATGCTGCGCTAGTAGTGGACCGATTTCTGGGTTGTCGGTTAGGTAACCAAATTTATCCAGGAAGTAAGCTCGGGTCTGATACACCGCCATATGTGCGAGCAGATAACCTTGATAAGCACAAGCGGCTTCGTCAGAGAGCAGGTGCGGAATGGCCATGAGTGGGCGAGGGCTGCATTCCAACCCAAGAATCTGCTTCTCACAATCACGTGCAAGCTTGGTGATGCGCTCTGGCGTTAACTCTTCATCGCTGAGTTGATATAGCGCGCGCTCAAAATATGGCACAACTAAGATACTGCGCTCTTCGTAGGCTTTGAATGGCTGACGGCTGTTGATCATCGCTTGAATGATCTCATCAGGAACGGGGTTACCTTCTTCGTCCAGAGCGTACTGTTTTAGCCAATCCGCATCGGTCAGCAGGCTGTCACAGAACATCGATTGCGTTTCTGCATACGCCATGGACGTCGGTGCAAACTCCTGTGAAAAACAAGGAGCATTCATTTTAACGTTGGCAAAGTGCGCGGCGTGGCCGCCTTCATGGAATAACGTATTAATGCCATCGTAGCCGCTGCCTACTTGGTCTGGTTTGGCATTACTGGTGAAGTTGACCTGCGCAGCAACCCATTCACCTTGGTTGTAAAAAGAAGGAATAGGGCCGTGGCAGAATCCGTTCGGGTATTTACCTTTGCGATCCAGTAAATCCAGAGTCAGTGTTGCGCCTGAGTAATCAATGTTCAGACGGCCAAACGACTCTACCCAGCGTCGCAGAGATTTCGAGAACGGTACGTATGGGTCTAGGTCACGCATGACGTCACCTGCGAATGAATAGATAAAGTTGTGGCCTGTCAGCGCACTTTGACCTTTCTCTTTCGCCAGGTTTTCTAAACTATTCAGGTGCGCATCTCGAGTACGCTGTTCGAAATCTTCCAGAATCTCGAACAGCTGCTCAGAGGTCATCTTCTCGGTTTTTTGTACTGAGTAATCAAAGAAAGTTGCATAGCCCAATGAACGAGCAAATTGATTACGCAGTTTAATCAACTCAATAAAGCCATTTTCCAGCAACCATTGCTCAAGGTTTAGCAGCGCCTGATGCGCAGATTGGCGCACTTCTTCATGATTATTGGTTCGAATGGTTGAGCTCAATACCGGAAGCGAACCTTCGGTTTGTTTGCCATTTTCATCGGTAAACGTTTGGACGTGGTTCTGTTTTTTTTCAAAAAGCTCAGCTTCAAAGGCAATCAATTGATTTTTTAATGCTTGCGCTTTTTCGCCTTCGATAGCATGTGACTCAAACATCGCCAGCCAGCCTGACAAACCCGTGATGGTTTGCTGCTTTTCTTGCGGGTCAGAAATGGAGTCAGCGGCTTCAAGTTGTTGTTTGATTGCGGTAATTTGTTCCGCGTTGCTCAAAAAGCTTGTCCATGCTGTTTGTGCTTGCGTCGAACCGTCATGGTCATCGCTGATCCCCATGTAAGTTTCCCAAAAGAAATCTTCCTTGGTGCGGTGAATCGCGAGGTAGCGCTGATTGAGGTCGTTGAGGTAATGCGTTGCGGTCATTTTGATCCTTCAAATGGTTGCGTTATGTAGACGGTTGATTATGGCACGCTTGGGAGCAAGAAAGGAGTTTGCGCCTTATTTACTGCTTTTGCTGTTCGTAAACGTGGTTTTACTATTCGTTTACATTTTAATGGGTTAGTGGCTGATTTGTTTCTAAGCGAGCCTGCAAATTAAACCTGGTTGGTTAAAGCGTAGGCGATTGTTTGCCTCAGTCTCGTCGTTGATCACGGCATTTATCATCAAAGCCATACACAGATAGTTTTTGCATATATAGTTTATGCATTCTCTTTCAGCAACGATAAAAATTAAAATGACAAAGAAAACAATTACAACGTTACTGACACTAGGTTTGATGTTGACAGGGTGCTCGTCGGTTACATCGCCACAAAAGGATTCCGTGAATAGTATCCAAGAGAAATGTGCACTTATTCTCAGTAGCCATATGTCCGAGGATCAGCGCTGGGCGGTCTACAATGACTTGCTGCAGGAGTACGCAATACATGCGTTACACAATCAGGCTGACGGTAACCGATTCAATGCGTTTATCCAGTCTGTGCAATCGGATGAAACCAGACAATTAATGACGGAGTTGATTGAGGTGACCGATTGGGGATGCGCGAATGGTAACTATCTCGAAGAGATGACGATGTTTATCGAAGAAGTGACAAAATAAACCGAGCGTAGGCCGCTCGGTTTTGTGTCTGTTATTCAGCAGGAGTTAAGAACCACAATGGGTTGTGTGATTACTCTTCAGGGTATTCACCCATGCCTTGAGTTTTACCTTCTGCTTTCCAATGCTCACCTGGGTCAAACGCTTCATCACATAAGTCAACGGTATAGCCCATTTCGGTAATTTCTTTCAATGTTAGGTTGTCAGCGATTTTTGCAACTTCGCCAGCCTTATTGTGTAATTCCATGGTTGTTCTCCCTTACTTCCGTTTTTCGCCAAGTGACTTCAACGTGCTGCTCCAAGTACATCGAAGTGCCTTTGGTTTAAGTATATATGCCAGACGTGATAATGACGTATAAAACCCTATTTTTAATAAGTCTAATAAAGCGCTGGTAAGAGCTACTCGTCTAATTTGTATTAACGTCATGGTGATATTGGACAGTTTGTGATTTATTGGATTGTTCATTGTTTAGGAAGGAAACGTTATGGTGATTCTGGATCATGTGCTCGCACAGGAGATCGTCGACAGAACCATGTCTATTATTGGTCACAATGTTAATGTGATGAACTCATCTGGCATCATTATAGGCAGCGGTGACGCCAAGCGAATTGGGCAGGTGCATGACGGGGCGGTGCTTGCGATAAGTCACGGGGAATCCTTAGAATTAACTCAACAGCAATGTTCCACTTTGCAGGGCGTGAAACCGGGTATCAATATGCTGCTCAAACTTCATGGTGAAGTGGTAGGCACGGTTGGTGTTACTGGAGAGCCAGACACCATACGCGATTTTGCGAGTTTGGTTAAAATGACGGCTGAGCTCACCATTGAACAAGCCGCATTGGTCGAAAAGTTTCAGTGGGATAGGCGTCATCGAGAGGAGTTTATTCTGTCTTGGATCAAGGGCAGTTTAACCGACGAAGAGCTTAAAGATTGGGCAATGCGACTGTCGATTGATATTACTCAGCCCAGAGTCGCTACGGTAATTGAAGTTTCGACTTCATCAGCCTCGAAAAGCATGAAAAGTGTGCGAAATATTGTTGAGCTGTTGGAATATCCAGAACGAAATAACCTTGTCGCCATTGTCTCTGTAAACGAAATTGTCGTTCTTAAGCCGTGTCAAAGTATCAAACAGTGGAACAGCCAAATAGAAAGCGAACGGATTGATAAATTGATGTCTCGCTTAAGTGACCATGACTCACATACCTTTCATATTGCTCTTGGTCAGGTATTTAGCGAGCCCAAAGATGTGGCGTTATCGTATCAAAGTGCTAAGCAAGTATTAGCCGTTGGGAAGCAGTTTTACCCAGAGCGACGTAAATACTTATTTGATGATTTACGCTTGCCGGTGTTGTTGGCTCCTTTGGCGGATATTTGGCAGGGTGAACAAATTATTGATAGTGTGAACCTGTTGAAGGGCAAAGATAAATCTGGTCAGTTACTGAAAACACTGGATGTATTATTCGAATGCGACGGGAACGTGAAAGAGTGCGCTAATGCTATGTTTATTCATAGAAATACACTTAGGTATCGTTTGGATAAGATCACGGAAATCACCGGTTTATCCACTACAGATTTTGTGGGTTTAGCTGAGCTATATATTGCGACCCGGCTCTCAAAAATGACCTAATATTGTGCATTGGCCCAATAACAGCTAATTTTCTATTCCGATCATTTGTCACTCGGCCTAAAGGAATTTGATCGCAATCAATTGATAATTCTAATGTCCCTACATATTGAGTGAGCGAGTCGTTTGACTCAGCTCGATACAATAAAAATAAATGGAGTTATCATGAACCTTATATTAATCCTGCTCGGGGTGATCGCGTTTATCGTGCTTACCACCACCAAATTTAAGTTACATCCCTTCCTCGCTTTAATAATCGCGGCGTTTCTTGCTGCGTTTGCATATGGCTTACCTGCCGATAGCATTGCTAAAACCATCGCTTCTGGCTTTGGCGGTATCCTTGGATACATCGGTTTAGTTATCGTCCTAGGTACCATCATCGGTGTTATCCTGGAAAAAAGTGGCGCAGCGATAACCATGGCGGATACTGTGATTAAAGTGCTGGGTGAGCGTTTTCCAACCCTCACGATGAGTATTATCGGTTACATCGTTTCTGTGCCAGTATTCTGTGATTCTGGCTTCGTTATTCTTAATTCTTTGAAAGAGTCACTGGCCAAGCGACTCAAAACGTCAAGTGTGGCGATGAGTGTGGCACTAGCAACAGGTTTATACGCGACACACACCTTTGTACCGCCAACTCCGGGCCCTATTGCAGCAGCAGGTAACCTTGGTTTGGAATCTAACCTTGGTTTGGTTATTGGCGTGGGTATCTTTGTAGCGGCGGTCGCAGCGTTAGCAGGTATGTTATGGGCAAACCGATTCAAACATGTTGAGCCTGATGGCCTTGAAGCAGAAGAAATTCAACATGATTGGAAAGCTCTGAAAGCCTCTTACGGAAAACTTCCGACCGCAAGCCAGGCATTTGCTCCAATTTTTGTTCCAATCTTACTGATCTGTTTTGGCTCCATTGCAAAATTCCCAAGCTTGCCGTTAGGTGAGGGTATACTGTTTGATGTACTGACTTTCCTAGGTCAACCTTTGACGGCATTGGTCATTGGCTTGTTCCTTTCTGTTCGCCTATTAAAATCAGACCGTAAGATTGAAGAGTTTGGTGAGCGCATTAGCCAAGGCATCACGGCGGCAGCGCCTATTCTATTGATTACTGGTGCTGGTGGTGCATTTGGTGCAGTGCTAAAAGCGACGCCACTTGGTGATTACCTTGGCACGACATTATCAGCGTTAGGTGTTGGTATCTTTATGCCGTTTATTGTTGCCGCAGCTTTAAAGTCAGCGCAAGGTTCTTCAACCGTTGCTTTGGTGACGACCTCTGCTTTGGTAGCGCCAATGCTTACGCAGCTTGGTTTGGATTCAGAAATGGGCCGCGTGCTGACTGTAATGGCAATTGGTGCGGGTGCGATGACGGTTTCACATGCAAACGATAGTTTCTTCTGGGTTGTTTCTCAGTTTAGCCGAATGTCAGTGGGTTTGGCTTATCGAGCGCAAACCATGGCAACCCTAATTCAAGGTGTTACTGCGATGGCGTTGGTATACATTTTGAGTCTCGTTCTCTTATAAGTCTCTGGAAATAGATATGAAAGTGGTAATTGCACCTGATTCATTTAAAGAAAGCTTAACCGCCAAGCAAGTTAGCGAATCGATAAAGGCAGGTCTTGCTCGTGTTTGGCATGATGCCGAGTTTGTTACGGTCCCCGTTGCCGATGGTGGCGAAGGTACTGTCCAGTCCTTGATTGATGCAACTCAAGGTCAGCAAGTATTCACTACTGTTTTTGACCCTTTAAATAAAGAGGTTCAGGCGTTTTACGGCATTCTCGGCGATGGTGAAACTGCTGTGATTGAGATGGCAGAAGCCAGTGGCTTGCATCTTGTTCCTGCGGAAGATCGTGATCCTAAACTGACCAGCAGTTTTGGTACTGGTCAGTTGATTAAACATGCTTTAGATCGTGGTATGCAACGTTTAATCATTGGTTTGGGCGGGAGTGCAACCAATGACGGTGGTGTCGGTATGTTGTCTGCGTTGGGTGTTAAATTTCTTGATGAATCGGGGAATGCAATTGCCACAAACGGTGGTGGCTTAATTAATCTCGCTTCCATCGATACGTCAGGCCTCGACGTCCGTTTAGCACAATGTGAAATACTCGTAGCGTGTGACGTGGATAACCCTCTTTGTGGTGAAAAAGGTGCTTCGGCAACTTTTGGGCCACAGAAAGGAGCGACAACCACTGATATCTCTGTGCTGGATAATGCATTGCGTAAATTTGGTGAGTTGACAGAACAAGTCACAGGTAAGCATGTACTCACCCGAGAAGGTGCAGGTGCTGCGGGTGGCATGGGGGCTGCACTGCTAGGTTACACACCTGCTCGTTTACAACCGGGCATTGAAATTGTATTAGAGACGGTCAAACTAGCGGATCATGTTGCCGATGCTGATATTGTTTTTACCGGAGAAGGAAGAATTGACCATCAAACGGCTCACGGGAAAACTCCGATGGGGGTCGCGAAAGTGGCGAAGCAATTTAACCTACCAGTAATAGCGTTGGCTGGCTGTGTGGGCGACAACTATCAAGCCGTTTATCAATGCGGTATTGATGCGGTATTTCCTTGTGTGCCAAGAGCCATGAGTTTAGCGGATGCGATGACAGAAGCGGAAACTAACGTGGCTAATTTGGCCGAGAACGTCGCACGGTTATGGACAAAGAAATGATTTAGATCTGTCTGAGACAAAAAGATAAAACTCCACGTCATGTGGAGTTTTTTGTTGATATGGTGAACGATGGTACTTAGTCTGAAACCAGCTCTGACAAAAAGCGGATTTGCTGCTCAATGGGTTGACCTGGAGCGGGATCACCAGCAGCGTTAAACCATATAGCATTTAATCCCGCTTCGATCGCTGGGTAGATATCTTTGGTCGGTATGTCACCAATCATGGTCAACTCTTTTTCTTTAGCACCCAGGATTTTCGCCACCGCTTGGTAAAATTCGGCACGATTCTTTTTAATGCCGACATTGGCAAAGCAAAAATAACCGTTGATGTACTGGTCTAAATCAACTCGCTGGAACGCCCGCTGGACATCTTCCATTACTGAATCTGACGCACTGGTCGCGATGTAAATCTGATGATTTTGCGAGAGCGCTGCCAAAACCTCTTTGGCCTGAGGGATCGCTTCGACAGTGTTCCAGTCACACATTTTCCCCTTTGCGTGAGGGAAGTCGACCATTAATGTGTTGCCCCAATCGAATAGATAAATCATGTTTGAATTTTCCCTCTTTCACTCTTTTAACGTTCTTATATTTCCAGAGCGTAGATTTTGTCTGCGAAACGAATACCACCTATTTCATAAGCCTCTGGGATGACTTTCACTAAGCCAAAGCCGCATTTTTCCAACACACGTTCAGAGGCGATATTCCCCTCAGTTACCGTGGCAGAAAATACATTGATCTGATGTTGCGTATGTGCCCAGCTTATTACGGTTTCGAGAGTTTCGGTACCTAATTGCTTGCCATGAAACTCTGGCAGAAGCAAATAGCCGACTTCTGCAGCTCCGTTATGAGCAACAAACCCGGTGATACCTATCGGTTGTTCGGTTAAGGAATCTTTTATCACCAAGCAAAGCCAGTGTTTGCTCTTCGGTGTCCAGGTTGATAAGCGCGATGCGAACTTTTCTCTTAACTGTTCTTCGTTGGGTGCATCGAAACAGAGAGAGATGATATCCCTTTCAGTATGAAGACGATGAAATAATGCCCAGTCGTTTTCCCCGATAGGTGTCATTATTGTTCTGGGAGTGGATAGTTGAATCGACATACGCTTCCTATCTGCATGAGTCTCAACAGACAGTTTCTCACCTTTTTTATACATTGTTCAATTGGTTGCATTTATAAAAGGCATTTATTTTGTAAGTGACGAATTATTCAAATTATTAATGCTGAAACTTTATTTATGGGATCAATGTGGCGATATTTCATTCTTGAGATACAGAAATCAGTAGCGTATGACGTGGATCATGTGCCACCTACCCACAAAGTATTAGTTTACAACCTACAATTACAATTTGTGAGCAAGTGTTGCGAGTTATTACAATGAAAAAACGAACTATTATTTTGTTATTAGCGGTTGGGATAGGGGTTGGTTGGTTAACCCTCGGGGGATCGGCTGCGGTGATGCATTACACTTCATCTACGGAGTTTTGTGTCTCGTGCCATACCATGGAAACACCTTATAAAGAGTATCAAGGGTCTGTTCACTTTAGTAACGCAAAAGGCATTCGCGCAGAATGTTCTGACTGTCACATCCCTCATGAACCTGTCGACTATTTGATTACGAAAATTCGTGCATCGAAGGATATTTACCACGAGTTCATCACAGGCAAAATAGATACGCCTGAAAAATACGAAGCGCACCGGAAAGAATTGGCTGAAATGGTTTGGGAGCAGTTCCGCGAAAATGATTCTGCAACCTGTCGTTCGTGTCACGACTTTGATGCGATGGAACCGTTTGAGCAATCACGTGATGCTGTGAAAATGCACGAGTACGGAATTGCAAACAATCAGACCTGTATTGATTGTCACAAAGGTGTGGCTCACTTCGCACCAGAGGCCGAACTCGACAGTAAAGCGTTTGAAACACTCATGAGCTTTACCACTCAAACCTCTCCTGGAGCAGAAGTGGTTTACCCAGTCACAGCCATCGATATGGGTGAGTTGGGTACTATTAATCCAACAACGAAGTTAGACGTTGTCAGTACGGAAGGTGATGCTCGCACGGTTAAACTGAACGCTTACCAAATGAAAGGCGCTGAACAAGTGCTCTACATGGGTGAAGGTCAACGTGCAATTGTCGCCACACTGACAGAGCAAGGTCAGCAAGCGCTTGAAGGTGGTGAGTTTGCTGCTGATGTATACGGTAACGAATGGCGCTCTGTTTCTTTAACTGGCACGATTGATTCTCCAGTCGTAGATACGCTAGAGCCAGTATGGTCATACGCAGAAGAGTTGGACAATGTTTACTGTGCAACTTGTCATGCGAAGATTCCTTCAAATCACTTCACGGTGAACGCATGGGGACCAGTCGCGAAGAGTATGGGTGATCGCACGGATATTACCGCCGAAAACCTAGAAATTCTGACTAAGTTCTTCCAGCACCACGCGAAAGATGTGGTTGGTCACTAACGATAAATAGAAGGAAACGATTATGACTAATATGACCCGCCGCGGATTTCTGAAAGGCACTGGTATGGCGGCCGGTGCGATGGCATTCACTTCATTTTCACGGTTGTCCGTTGCCTCTTCGGATGCGCGTGGTAAAGGCATCTTAACGGCTGGTCGCATGGGCCCGATGCTGTGTGAAGTGAAAGATGGCAAACTGATTTCTACAACGAATGCGCTGCCTCAGACGGTACCAAACAGCCTGCAAAGCACTGGGCCAGACCAAGTGCATACTAAGGCTCGTGTTAAATACCCAATGGTGCGAAAAGGCTACCTGGCAAACCCATCCTCACCCGAAGGCATTCGAGGCAGTGATGAATTTGAACGCGTGTCCTGGGATGAGGCTTACAAGCTGATCCATGAGCAACACATGCGTATTCGTAAAACCTATGGTCCAGCTTCTGTTTTCGCTGGCTCGTATGGTTGGCGTTCTAGCGGCGTGCTGCACAAAGCGCAGACCCTGCTACAACGCTATATGAGTATGGCGGGCGGTTATTCTGGTCACCTAGGCGATTACTCTACGGGGGCCGCACAGATCATCATGCCGCACGTTGTCGGTTCGATTGAAGTCTATGAGCAACAAACCACTTACCCTGTTGTTCTTGAGCACAGTGACGTGGTGGTTCTTTGGGGGTTAAACCCAATCAACACCCTAAAAATTGCGTGGAGCTCAACTGACTGCGCGGGTCTTGAGTTTTTCCATCAACTGAAAAAATCGGGCAAGACGGTGATTGCGATTGACCCGATTCGTTCTGAAACCATCGAATTCTTTGGTGATAATGCCGAGTGGATCGCGCCGCATCCAATGACTGACGTAGCGATGATGATGGGTATTGCGCACACTTTAGTCAAACAAGGTAAGCATGACAAAGCTTTCCTCGAGAAGTACTCCACGGGTTACGATAAATTCGAAGCGTACTTATTTGGCGAAGAAGACGGGGTAGAGAAATCAGCCGAATGGGCGTCAAGTATCTGTGGTGTGCCTGTTAAGCAGCTAGAGCTGTTGGCAGATATCTTCAGTAAAAACCGCACCATGTTAATGTCTGGCTGGGGCATGCAGCGTCAACAGTACGGTGAGCAACGTCACTGGATGCTGGTTACGCTGGCATCTATGCTGGGTCAGATTGGCTTGCCGGGCGGCGGTTTCGGTCTCTCGTACCACTACTCTAATGGTGGTAACCCTGCCCGAGATGCGGGTGTACTTCCTGCAATTTCAGCATCGTTAGGTGGCGGTTCATCTGCGGGTAATGACTGGGCGGTGTCGGGGGCTGTACAAAGTTTCCCTGTGGCGCGAATTGTGGAAGCGCTGGAAAACCCAGGCAAAGCTTATCATCACAATGGTCACGAGCTGACGTTCCCTGATATCAAAATGATTTGGTGGGCTGGTGGCGCGAACTTTACTCATCACCAAGATACCAATCGTCTTATCAGAGCATGGCAAAAACCTGAACTGATCGTGATTTCAGAACCTTACTGGACAGCTGCTGCGAAGCATGCCGATATCGTTCTGCCAATCACCACGTCGTTTGAACGTAACGATATGACCATGACGGGTGACTACAGTAACCAGCACTTGGTTCCAATGAAGCAGGTGGTAGAGCCTCAGGGAGAAGCGCGTAACGACTTCGATGTTTTTGCCGACATGGCGGAGATGATCGCTCCGGGTGGACGAGATGTGTACACCGAAGGCAAAACGGAAATGGAATGGCTTTACGGGTTCTACAAAGTGGCGCAACAAGGTGGTCGTGGCTCTCGCGTAGCAATGCCGAACTTCAGTAAATTCTGGGAAGACAACCAGCTGATCGAGATGAAATGGAACGAGAAAAACGCTCAGTTTGTCCGTTATGCTGATTTTCGTGAAGATCCTGTTTTGAACCCTCTTGGTACGCCTAGTGGCAAAATTGAAATCTACTCGAAGACGATTGAAGGTTATCAGCTAGAAGATTGTTTGCCGCACCCTGCTTGGTTCGAACCAACAGAATATACGGGTAATGCGCAAGATGGAGAGTTGCAGCTCATGACGGCACACGCAGCCCATCGTCTTCACAGTCAGTTTAACTACGCGAAAATCCGCGAAGAGTACGCGATTGCGAACCGTGAACCGATTTGGATTCACCCTGAAGATGCGAAATCCCGCGGCATAAAAACGGGTGATCTTGTTCGAGCTTTTAATGGCCGAGGTCAGGTGTTAGTCGGCGCAGAAGTGACGGATCGCATCAAGCAAGGTTCGGTTTGTATTCACGAAGGTGGCTGGCCAGATCTGGATCCAAATACCGGGATATGTAAGAACGGTGGTTGCAATGTGCTGACTCTGGATATTCCGACCTCCAGACTCGGCAATGGCTGCGCGGCAAACTCGGCACTGGTCCGTATCGAAAAATATACCGGCCCTGAGTTAGAACTCACCGCGTTTGAACCACCTAAAAATGGGTAGCAACAAGTAGTATTTGACAGCAAGAAGCCAGCAATTCGCTGGCTTCTTTTTTATCTCAAATTCGTTCGTATTAGCGCTGCGCCAAAGCAACAAACGGCATCTTTTTAGTGACCTGAAATGTGGGCAGAAGCGTAAATATCACGGCGACAAATACCACTGAGCCTATCAAATCTTCAGGGCGATGCATGCCTAACCACAAACGGCTGTATGCTACACTGACTCCCCAAAACCAAAGAGCAAAAGCGGAAAAGTAACATTGCTGTTGCAGCATTAAGCCACCAAAGAATGCCAGACAAATTGCGACGAAAATCGTGTGTCCAGAAGGAAAAGAGTAGTCTTTTTCTCCTTGCCAATGGCGGGTTCTCCAATCGCTGACTTGGTTTGAGACGTGTTCAATCGCGCTCGATTGTTGTTCTGTTGTTAGCTGATAAAAAGACTCTGGTGTGTCTATAAGCTGTTCGGCAACCAGAAGTTCGGTATATGGGCGTGGGCTTTCTGTCATCAGTTTTAAGCCTGCTTTACAGACAAAACCAATCACTAACAGTAAGCCAAGCATAGACAGCTTCTGCATCCACTCTTTATAGCTGGGTTTAAATCGATAGAGAGACAGAATCAACAAGATAAGAGTGATAAGAAACCCCTTACTGCCAGCGGAGTCTGTCAATAAAGTGAAGGTGATACCGAGTCCGTCCGATACTGGAGAGGAGAGATTCTGATATGAAGAGGAGAGTGACAATGGGATGATGCCAAGAACAAACAAGGCGAGCATCATCAATCCGTAATTTTTTGTTTTCATTAAGAACTTTTACAACCGGGAATATAGACAGTTATCTTACGCCACTGGGCGTGAAAAACTTATCAAAGATGTGTCAAATCGCAAAAGTAGAGTGAAATTGGTTTGAAGAAACTCATTACTTCATTTGTTCTTGGTATATCAGGCCATTAGGCTAAGTAAGTACTCGCAAGCCAGTTTAGGGTCGTCGGCGTGACAGATAGCCGATACCAGAGCCAAACCGTGTACACCCGTTGCGCTTAGCGCTGGGATAGTCGATTCGTTAATGCCGCCAATCGCGACGATCGGCAGAGATGTAGTATTGAGTGCCATTTTTAAACCATCTATACCCCAGTGTTTTTGGGTGTTGGTTTTGGTCGGTGTCGCATAGATGGCACTTAAGCCTATGTAATCGATGGGTAGGATGTCGACTTCCGCGAGTTGTTGCTCATCCTCAATGGATAAACCGAGGATTTTATTTGGACCAATCAGTTCGCGTGCGATATGAGCAGGCATGTCCGATTGACCGAGGTGCACGCCGTCAGCATCGACTGCAAGTGCAACATCAACTCGGTCATTGATTATCAAAGGTACGTTAGTATTTTTGAGGATATCTTTTACCGCTTGAGCCCGTTCGATGAAAGCACGTACGTCACCATGTTTCTCACGAACTTGCACCATGGTCACGCCACCTTCCACTGCTTTACTGACCACATGCTTGAGCGTGGCAAGATCTTGTTGGTCATCGGTGACCAAATACAAACGATAGGCGTTCATTTTGTTTCCTTTATGCCTCCAACTCTTCGTTATGAGCCGGAGGCATCGATGTTAAGTTGTCAGTCTTTAATGACGGTAAGCTTGAGTCGTTTTGCCAGTGTTTGTTCATCAAGCTGATACAACTCGTCAAGCAAGGTTAATTGTAAGCTACCCGGACCGCGCGCTTGTTCGGCGGCGATTTCACCCGCTACGCCAAGTACGGCAGCGGCGGCCAAACCGGTTTCATCACCCACCGCGGCAAATGCGCCAGTGAGTGCAGATAACGTACAACCCATTCCCGTTACGTATGGCATCATTTCGTGGCCATTGCCGAGTGTTACGGTCTGCGATTTCGTCACGATGTAATCCGTCTCGCCAGAAATCACCACGTTTGCGCCATACTCTGCAACGAGGAACTGCGCAGCGCCTAATGCTGCATCGCTGCTATCCAGAGAATCGACCCCTTTGCTCTGAGCTTGTTCACCAGCCAGAGCAATGATTTCTGACGCGTTACCACGAATGATAAGTTTGTCTGCAAGACGCGCTATCTGACGAGATGTTTCTGTTCGCAGTGTGCTTGCGCCGCAGCCTACAGGATCGAGGACGACAACTTTACCATTGGCATTGGCTTGCTCTACCGCAAAGATCATACGAGGTATCCACTCGCTGTCGAGCGTGCCAATGTTGATCACCAGCGCGCCAGCAAATGACATCATTTCTGCCATCTCTTGTTTTGAGTGCGCCATGATTGGAGAGGCACCAATTGCCAGCAGAGCGTTCGCCGTGTTGTTCATTACAACGTAGTTAGTGATGTTCACAACCAACGGCTTTTGTTGACGTACAGCGGTTAATGCTTGAGTGATATTTTCAATTAACATGGGCGTCTCCAATTAATCTTGCTGAGCATTTAAGCCTTGTTGCCAGAAAGCGACTTCCATACGCGTTGCCGTTTTGAATACCTGAATCAGGTTCTGGCCGCGCTGGCTATTGATATCGATTTCAGCCAATAGCTCGTTAAAGTGCGCTGCGCCCTCCGCAACACCTGACTGGAATTCTTCACCGCCATAGAGGGTGATCCAGCTAGCGTACGGGTTACCTTCAATGATGGTGTTTTCATCTTCCATCAACATTTTGCCAATAACCGCGTAGCCGATAGAGCAAGGCGCTAATGCCGCATACAGGTCAACCAAATCACCCGTCATACCTGCATCTAACACATAGCGTGTGTAGGCTACGGTGCCGAAATCTTCCGGTTCGTTTTCCAGATCGGATTCAGTTAAACCCCATTGACCACAGTAAGTCACATGATGAGCGATTTCTGAATCCAACAACGCATGAACACTCGGTAGTGCGCGACGCATGTCATACAAAGTACGTGCTTTATAAATCGCTAATGCGTAAGCGCGCGCGTATTGCTTGAGAAATAAAAAGTCCTGTTTCAAATAATGCAGAAAACAAGGTTGAGCAAGCGTACCGTTCGCCAGTTGCTGAACGAAAAGGTGCTCGGTGTATTCCTGCCAGTCTTGACGGCAAGCGTCGATCAAATCTTGGTATTTCATAATGGGATAACCTCAGAATTAGTCAAAGCTAGGCACGTAATCTTTCGCTTTTGGTAGCGTTTCGATGATTTTTTGTGAGTACATGAACTCGGCGTAATCGTCGTAGCGTTTTAGATCAACTGCGGATGGGCGAAGCGCGAAACGAGTCAAAGTGTCATTCCAGGCGCGTTGGTTCAGTTCGTTGTTCAGCGTGTCTGGTGAGTAAGCAACAAACTCTTTCCAAGATTGTTTTGGATGGTTCACGATGTAAGTAGTGGCTTGCTCAAGCGCTTTGTTGAAGGCTTTGATGGCCTCTTTGTCGTATGTATTTGCATTCGCGACAAACACAAGTTCGTCATATGCTGGCACGCCGTGTTCTTCCGGGAAGAAGGCTTTAGCTTGGTAACCCTCTAACGCAAGCTGGTTAGTTTCGAAGTTACGTAGTCCACCCCAAATTGCATCCACTTTGCCTGATGCCAGAGAGGAAGATAGCGCCCAGCCAACGTTGATGATTTGTACGTCAGAAAACTTTACATTCTCTTGTGCCAACATTGTGCCGATGGTTGCTTCTTCATTACCCGCGATAGCAATACCGATCTTCTTGCCTTTTAGATCGGCAAGGCTGTCGTTTTTACCGTTGTCCAGCACCATCATGGTATTCAGTGGTGTTGCGATTAATGTTGCAGAGCGGATAAGCGGCAGGCCTGCGGCAACATCAATCGTCAAACTTGGTTGGTATGAAATCGCCATATCCACTTTGCCAGCGGCAACCAGTTTAGGTGGCGTGCTTGGGTCGGCAGGCTCTTGAATGTTGATCTTCAAGCCTTGCTCTTTAAAGTAACCACGTTCTTTCGCAATAACGATAGGGCCGTGGTTCGGATTCACGAACCAATCCAACATCAAAGTCAGCTCTTTTTCGGCCGCCAGTGCGTTAGTTGAAACAATTGAAGCAAGCAGAGCTGCAGCGCTAATAAGTTTGTTTTTATTCACGGGTAATCTTCCTTTTGGTGATCTCTATTTGTTTTATCTATTTGCTTTCCCAAGGGATGGCTTTTTTCAATAATTTGTCAGTGATGAAGTAGAGTGCGATGGACAGCACGGCGAGGATAAACAGTGCGGCAAACATCTCGTCGATGATCATGCGTGCGTTGGCTTGTAGCATCAGATAACCCAAGCCTTCACTTGAACCGACCCACTCACCGACGACCGCTCCAATTGGGGCGATAACGACTGCGACACGAATGCCTGAAGCCAATGTTGGCAGTGCCGCGGGCAACTGAATGTGACGCAGAAGTTGCCATTTCGAAGCGCCCATCGTTTTCGCCAAATCCAGGTATCCGGTTGGGGTATTGCGTAAACCGTCGTAACAACACGTCGTAACAGGGAAAAAGATGATGATCGCTGCCATCACGACTTTTGAAGCGATGCCGTAGCCAAGCCAAAGCATCAGAACGGGTGCAATGGCAAATACCGGAATCGCCTGGCTAGCAATCAGAATCGGTAGCAGCCAGCGTTTTAGTGGTTCGAACAGCAACATTTGCAGCGCAAACAGCAAACCCATCGACAAGCCGAGTCCAAGACCAAGTAGGATTTCCTGTGCGGTGACCCAGGTGTGTGCGAGCAACACGTCATAGCGGGAGATCAATCTATTCAGCACATCAACAGGCGCAGGCAAAATGAAGCTGGGCATATTGAACGCCACGACAATCAGTTGCCACAGGCCTAAAATGACCGCAGTGCTGATCACCAAGCGCAGAGCTGGATGGGTGACTCGTTCTTTTTTGCTGATACGTTCTGAGACGGAGTTGTATTGAGTCATATCACTCATAATCTTTCTCCAGCTGATCCAAGATCGCTTGTTGCAAGGAGGCACATTCGCCATCAAGCACGCGAGGAGGCATCGTATCTGGCACCAGCAGATGTTTAGCTTGTGCAGGTGTGCCTTGCAGTACATACAACTGATTGGCAAGACGAACGGCTTCTTGCGGATCGTGAGTAATCAGCACGGCTGTTTTTCCTTTGAGCAGCGTGGCCGATAAGGTTTGCAGCTTATGACGAGTAACGGCATCGAGTGCAGAGAAAGGCTCGTCCATTAAGACCAGAGGTTTGTCCTGCATCAGTGTACGAGCAAGGGCAACACGCTGGCGCATACCTCCGGAAAGTTGCGTTGGCTTAGCGTAGGCGTAGTCAGCTAATCCAACTTGTTCGAGCAATTGAATCGCTCGCTGTTTCTCATCGGTTGAATTTGAGTTAGCGTGAGAAAAGCGAGAACTCAAACAAACGTTGTCCAGCACGTTGAGCCACGGCAGTAACAAATCCTGTTGAGCCATGTAAGCGATACGCTCGTGCAAAGCTATTCCGTCAGTGGTCGTCAGTTCACCTTGCCATTTCACCTGTTCATCAAGTAAGCCGGCGAGATAGCGCAAAATGGTGGTTTTACCGCAGCCGCTTCGCCCCAGTAAAACCGTCCACTGACCTGCAGGAATGGTCATGTTCACTCCTGCCAGAGTGGGTGCCTGGCTGTCGTTGTATTGCAGACTAGCGTGACTAAACTGAATACCAATCGCGTTAGCGAACATACGTGTGGCCTGCGAAGAAGTGGTGGACCGGACCGTGACCTTTACCGACTTCCAGCTCATCGGCATGGGCGATAGCTTGAGAGATGTACTGTTTACCTAAATGCACGGCTTTGTGTAGGTTATTGCCTTGTCCAAGGTAAGACGCAATAGCAGAAGAAAGCGTACATCCCGTACCGTGCGTATTCTTGGTTGGGAAGCGTTTCGCGCTAATGAGTTCTGAAGAGTCTTGCATGATCAGTAGGTCGCTACTGTTTTCACCTTTCTCCAAGTGACCGCCTTTCAACAAGACTGCTTTTGCGCCGAGTTCACGGAGATCCGCAATCATCTCATTCATTTCAGCTTCGGATTGCGGTGCTGCTTTTCCGGTTAACGCTGCGCCCTCAGGAAGATTTGGGGTGATGATGTCTGCGAGAGGGATGAGTTCTTCTTTTAACGTGCTTATCGCAGAGTGCTCCAGCAATAAATCACCGCTGGTGGCGACCATTACCGGGTCAATGACCAGATGTTTCGGTTGGTATTGTTTAATTTTGTTAGCCACCACTTTGATGATGTTGGCATCGGCCAGCATGCCGACTTTAACGGCCACGATATTAAGGTCAGTAAATACCGCATCGAGTTGGCTTTCAACGTGCTCAAGTGGAATAGGAAAAATGGCTGAGACGCCTTGAGTATTTTGCGAGGTAATTGCAGTAATGACAGAGCATGCAAAACTGCCCGTTGCAGACATGGCTTTAATGTCTGCCTGAATACCAGCGCCGCCACCGCTATCTGATCCAGCGATCGTCAAAACGATTGGGGTTGTTGCAGATGGCGTCTTGTGGGAATTAGGCTGTGATTGCTGCGTCATGGTCGCTCCTATTACAAGACGTATAGGAACTGACTTTGACCACGGTAGGCAGATCGATTTTCGTATCCGCTGCAACGTGCCTAGTATGTTAGGCGAAAGGCAAAGTGCTCATAGTTCCCTACGTCAGTGCTAACTGAATCAGGTTCAACGGGTCTCGAATTTCGATCTCAGCCAACGCGTAATACGTGGCCCCCCGACTATTTCGTTTTGATGATAGCAGGACACTTACTTAAGGGATACGTTTTTTAAGTGTTCATTTGTGTGTTGTGAGTGATAGAGTAGCCTTTATATGTTTTGTAGCGCGGAATTGACCAGTGCAACTCTCTGGTTTATGTGCAGAAACTGGAATATTTAATAAACAATCGTGGTCTCACTTAGCAAGGATTAGCACAAAACAAGGTTAATAAACTGTTAAAATTTAACGTGTTGCCAATTTAACTTTACTGAATTAACAGTAAGTTATTTAGGAAGGCTAAGACGATCATCAAGCAAGGAGACTTCATGCTTAATTCTGTAACAGCGAAGTCAGTGATCGATCATGCTCTTTTTCTAGGAGCTGATTTCGCTGAGCTATTCGTTGAACATCATCAAACTAACACCGTCCAGATCGCATCTGGTGAGGTGGATAAGGTCAATTCCGGTATCGATTTTGGTATCGGTATTCGCCTCTTCTTCGGTCACAAAGTGCTTTATGGGTACACCAACAGCACAGACGAAGCAGAACTCAAACGCGTCACCTCGTTGCTGGCTGCGAAAGACAAACGTGAGCAAATCGCATCTGCGGGTTCTCTTAATTTGAATCGCTACCCAGTTCAGCACGGATGCCGTTTGCCTCTGAGTAAAGACGCCAATCTGGATTCTAAAATCGCGTTTCTTTTAAAAGTTGATCAAGCGGCACGAGCGGAAAGTGAATACATCAGCCAGTTTATTGGTAGTGTGCTACAGCGAGAGCAGCAGGTATCTATCTTCAACTCGGAAGGTTTACACGTTGATGATACGCGTCATTACATTCGCGTCGCAGGTAACACCGTTGCTCAAAAAGGCAATGAGCAGTCTTCTGGCATGGAAGGTCCTGGTGCACTGGCTGGCTGGGAGTTCAGTGAGCATTTAGATGCCAAGGAACTGGGTCAGACTATCGCTCAACAAGCTTTGGTTAAGCTTGGAGCGGATGCCTGTCCATCAGGTGAAATGCCAGTGGTTATCGGCAATGGTTTTGGTGGTGTTATCTTCCACGAAGCCTGTGGTCACTTGCTTGAAACAACATCGGTCGCGAAGAAAGCATCCGTATTCCATGACAAGATGGGCGAAATGATTGCTCACACGGCCGTGAACGCAGTCGATGATGGCACCATGACCAACGAATGGGGCTCAATTCATGTCGATGACGAAGGGTTGCCTACTCAGCGCACTCAACTTATCAAAGACGGTAAGTTAACTAGCTTTATGGTCGACAAAATGGGCGGCATGAAAACGGGTTATGAGCCAACCGGTTCAGGCCGTCGCCAAAACTATAAGTTCGCTCCAACTTCGCGTATGCGTAACACCTTTATTGAAGAAGGTGAACATTCACTGGACGATATGCTGGCAGGTGTTGAGCGTGGTATTTACGCCAAGAAAATGGGCGGCGGCTCTGTTCAGCCAGGTACGGGCGAGTTCAACTTTGCAGTACGTGAAGCTTATCTGATCGAAAACGGCAAAATCACTAAACCACTCAAAGCGGCAACGCTGATCAGTACTGGCCCTAAAGTTCTGAAAGAAATCAGCATGGTGGGCAAGGACATGGCGCTTGCTCCGGGTATGTGTGGTTCTGTGAGTGGCGCTGTACCAACAACCGTCGGTCAGCCTTCGCTGAAAGTCGACAATATTCTGGTAGGAGGTGGTAACTAATGAGCCAAGAACAACAACTTCTTAATGCCGTTGATTACGTCCTGTCAGAAGCTAAACGCCAAGGCGCAGAAGCGGATGTGATTGTTAACCGCAACAGCAGCTTCTCTTTGAAAGCGAACCAAGGCAAGCTGGATGAATACAAAGTAAGCTCGAGCCAGGTACTCGGTGTTCGAGTGGTAAAAGACGCACGAGTAGCGACCAGTTATTCTGAGTCATTAGAACAGCCAAGCCTAGATTTGATGCTGACTAATGCGTTGCAGAGTGCTCGCTTCTCCAAGCAAGATGAACATCAAACGATCAGCTGTGTAGACAGCCAGATCACGACGGATGTTGCGGAAATTGCGCAGGAAGACACCACGTCTGTTGATGAAAAAATCGAGCTTTCTCTTGCGCTTGAGCAAGGTGTGGTCAGCTTACCTCATGCTTCAAGCTCGCCATACAACGGCTATAGCGATGGTGAAACTCAACTGATCATTGCTAATACGCAAGGTACTCTGTGTCAGCACTTCGAGCGCTCTTTCAACTGTTACGCCTACACGCTTTTTGAAAAAGACGGTAAGCAGTCGATGGCGGGTAAGATGTCGGTAGGGCGTCGTTTCGACGAGTTGAACTCGGCTTTCTGTATTGAAGAGGGTTACAACTTAGCCCGTGACTTGCTTGATGGCGGTCCGGTTAAAACTGGCAACTATCCAGCTATCTTCCATATCGATGCACTAAGCAGTTTGTTTGGTGCATTCGGCAGTGCTTTCTCTGGTGTAAGCGCAGTGAAAGGGATTACACCATTGGGTAACAAGCTTGGTCAAAGCGTTGCAAGTGAATTGATCACCCTGACTGACACCGCATACATGGCAAATGGTATGGCGATTTGTGGTTTCGATAGTGAAGGCTTTGCAACGCAGGACAACGTGTTAATTGAGAATGGTCAGCTCAATACGTTATTGCACAACAGTCACACTGCAAGCTACTTAGGTGCCGTTTCAACCGCGAGTGCTGCTCGAGGAGCGAAATCAAGCCTAGATGTTGCTGCTAACCACAAAGTGATTGCTACGGGCAAGAGCAGTATTGCGGAAGTTAAAGCGGGTGAGTACCTTGAACTAGTAGAACTGCAGGGTGTTCATTCTGGTGCCGATGCTGTCAGCGGTGATTTCTCGTTTGGTGCTAGCGGGTTCTTATGCCGAGATGGTCAACGAGTTCAGCCTGTACGTGGTATTACTGTTGCGGGTAACTTCTACAAAATGCTGCAAGAAGTGGACGCGGTTGGAGATACTCAGCTAATCAATGACAGCCGAACTTTCTTTGCACCAGATGTGCGTTTTGCACGTTTGAGCATTGGCGGTAAATAAGGCCACCACCAGAAATTGAGAAACAAAAAGAGGACTCCATGGAGTCCTCTTTCGTTCTTTAACCATCTGTCAGTGACACTATTCGTAAGCGAAGAACTAGAATTCGCGAATGTCCAATTCATTGTGAATCAGTACTACACACTGAGAAGCAAACAACATCTTAGGACCAAGGCTGATCTTTTCTGTCCCAAGGCGTTTCAAACTGTTGAATGACTTCTTCGGCATTGGAATGTGATCAGTTAGCAAGAAACAAGGGTTGGCCCCAATTTCTGCATCACGAACGAAATCGCCTTTCTTATCCAACATATATAGCTGATGGTCCTCAGCCAGTTCTTGAACCAAACGCTCAAAACTAATGGTACGAACCGTAATACCTGGCTCAACGTCACGCAGCTGTTCTTTGCCCATACCAACCGATGCATCCAAAGCACGCGCCACGGCAGCGATCAACGTCGACTCGTGGAATCCACCAATATTAGTAATATCATTCGATCGAATCGTAATCGTGCGGGAGTAATCTTTGGTGCTCTCAAGAACCAGGTACACAACTACGTCTTCACGATGTGACTGTGCAACAAACATAGTATTCATCATAGTGTGAGCAAGGATCTCGGTATGTGCTTCCTGACCGACACCTTCGAGTAGTGCTTTGCTGGTGGTTGGTGCAGCACGAGCTCGTAAAACAAAAGAGCGCATGAATTTAGCCTCTATATATGAAGAGTGAATGCGCGGAGTATATACCCAGACGACGCTTTGATGCGAGAATTATGAACTTACTTACAAAGCTACGATTGTGGTGCCGATTCTCGCCGCTACAATAGGGGTAACCCTTTAGGAGTGGTATATGGAAATTAAAAAAATCAATAAAGAAGTCTATAAAAAGAAAGTAAACCTGGTGATTGGCGGCTTTGTTGTATTGCTTGCTGTCTCTTCGTTAGCCTTCAGTACGCTACTCATTAGTCTTTTTGGCAATACCAACATTCAACCGGAACAATCTACAGGAAACTTTCATTGGAATTTGATTGGCGTACTTCTGTCTCTCGCGACGTCCCTCTCTTTGCTAAACCAATTTAAAACTCACCCTTACATGCGAGAAGTTCTGTACGTTTGGAAGCTTAAGCAAATACACAACAAGATTTACCGTAAGCTAAAAAATATCAAAGCTGCTGCAAGTACGGATGATTTGAAAGCGCTGACCATTCTCAAGTTCTACTACACCACGCAAAGACAAGTATTCGAGTTAGACAACAACACGCTCACCATGAGTAGCGTAACTAAAGAATTAGAAACCATAGAAGAGATCGAAGTGAGCAAATCGCTTTCACTTGATATTACAAGCTTTGAAGAGTCTTGGTTGGATACATTCTGATTGCCTATTTGCTACCTGGCATTAACAAATGAGTGCTAAAAATAAGCGTTTGAGTGAGATTTCATCACTCGGCGCTTTTTTTTGAATTTTTTCTTCAAAAAGGGTTGCCAAGAAAAATCATCTCCCTATAATGCGCCTCCGTTGTCAGGGCAAAGCGGAAACGCAAAAGCAGTTGGCAACAAGGCGAATTAAAAGCTTCTAAAAATTAATTTAAAAAGTGTTTGACACCAAGAATTAGTTCATTAGAATACGCCTCCGCTTTGAGAGAAAAGTTTCTCGAAAAGCAAGCTCTTTAACAATATAGACCTATCAATCTGTGTGGGCACTCGTTGATGATAATCCAATTAGAAACTTCGGTTTCAAATTAGGTTTCAATGATACGAAGTGACCATTCGAATTGGGAAGCAGCCTTGAGCTGTTTTGTTTTACTTTTTCAAAAGTGAAAACCAATAAGAGCACAGTCAATTCAAACATTACTTTATGTAATGTTCAGTATTCATTGAGCCGAACAAAATCTTAAATTGAAGAGTTTGATCATGGCTCAGATTGAACGCTGGCGGCAGGCCTAACACATGCAAGTCGAGCGGAAACGAGTTAACTGAACCTTCGGGGGACGTTAACGGCGTCGAGCGGCGGACGGGTGAGTAATGCCTAGGAAATTGCCCTGATGTGGGGGATAACCATTGGAAACGATGGCTAATACCGCATGATGCCTACGGGCCAAAGAGGGGGACCTTCGGGCCTCTCGCGTCAGGATATGCCTAGGTGGGATTAGCTAGTTGGTGAGGTAAGGGCTCACCAAGGCGACGATCCCTAGCTGGTCTGAGAGGATGATCAGCCACACTGGAACTGAGACACGGTCCAGACTCCTACGGGAGGCAGCAGTGGGGAATATTGCACAATGGGCGCAAGCCTGATGCAGCCATGCCGCGTGTGTGAAGAAGGCCTTCGGGTTGTAAAGCACTTTCAGTCGTGAGGAAGGTTTATGCGTTAATAGCGTATAGATTTGACGTTAGCGACAGAAGAAGCACCGGCTAACTCCGTGCCAGCAGCCGCGGTAATACGGAGGGTGCGAGCGTTAATCGGAATTACTGGGCGTAAAGCGCATGCAGGTGGTTTGTTAAGTCAGATGTGAAAGCCCGGGGCTCAACCTCGGAATAGCATTTGAAACTGGCAGACTAGAGTACTGTAGAGGGGGGTAGAATTTCAGGTGTAGCGGTGAAATGCGTAGAGATCTGAAGGAATACCGGTGGCGAAGGCGGCCCCCTGGACAGATACTGACACTCAGATGCGAAAGCGTGGGGAGCAAACAGGATTAGATACCCTGGTAGTCCACGCCGTAAACGATGTCTACTTGGAGGTTGTGGCCTTGAGCCGTGGCTTTCGGAGCTAACGCGTTAAGTAGACCGCCTGGGGAGTACGGTCGCAAGATTAAAACTCAAATGAATTGACGGGGGCCCGCACAAGCGGTGGAGCATGTGGTTTAATTCGATGCAACGCGAAGAACCTTACCTACTCTTGACATCCAGAGAACTTTTCAGAGATGAATTGGTGCCTTCGGGAACTCTGAGACAGGTGCTGCATGGCTGTCGTCAGCTCGTGTTGTGAAATGTTGGGTTAAGTCCCGCAACGAGCGCAACCCTTATCCTTGTTTGCCAGCGAGTAATGTCGGGAACTCCAGGGAGACTGCCGGTGATAAACCGGAGGAAGGTGGGGACGACGTCAAGTCATCATGGCCCTTACGAGTAGGGCTACACACGTGCTACAATGGCGCATACAGAGGGCGGCCAACTTGCGAAAGTGAGCGAATCCCAAAAAGTGCGTCGTAGTCCGGATTGGAGTCTGCAA
The DNA here is from genome assembly GCF_035621455.1 of Vibrio natriegens NBRC 15636 = ATCC 14048 = DSM 759. Lineage (NCBI taxonomy): Bacteria > Pseudomonadati > Pseudomonadota > Gammaproteobacteria > Vibrionales > Vibrionaceae > Vibrio > Vibrio natriegens. The sequence goes on along the minus strand of NZ_CP141823.1, from coordinate 801,145 downwards.
CTCGACTCCATGAAGTCGGAATCGCTAGTAATCGTGGATCAGAATGCCACGGTGAATACGTTCCCGGGCCTTGTACACACCGCCCGTCACACCATGGGAGTGGGCTGCAAAAGAAGTAGGTAGTTTAACCTTCGGGGGGACGCTTACCACTTTGTGGTTCATGACTGGGGTGAAGTCGTAACAAGGTAGCGCTAGGGGAACCTGGCGCTGGATCACCTCCTTATACGATGATTACTCACGATGAGTGTCCACACAGATTGATATGGTTTATGAAGTTTAAGAGATAGAACATCCCCCAAGATGTTCAACTTAGTGTCCCGTTCGTCTAGAGGCCTAGGACACCGCCCTTTCACGGCGGTAACAGGGGTTCGACTCCCCTACGGGATACCATTGGGTCGTTAGCTCAGTTGGTAGAGCAGTTGACTTTTAATCAATTGGTCGCAGGTTCGAATCCTGCACGACCCACCATTATCTCAAGATATGGGGCTATAGCTCAGCTGGGAGAGCGCCTGCCTTGCACGCAGGAGGTCAGCAGTTCGATCCTGCTTAGCTCCACCATTCTTGATTCTATGGGCGATTAGCTCAGTTGGGAGAGCACCTGCCTTACAAGCAGGGGGTCACTGGTTCGAGCCCGGTATCGCCCACCATCTTTAAGCGCATTTCTTTTGAAACAGAAAGTCTTAAGTGTTCTTAAAAATGGTTCTTAAATGAATCTAGCTCTTTAACAATTTGGAAAGCTGACAAAGTAATCTTTAAGATTACTTGTAAAGTTCTCAAAGTATTCATGTATTTGAATACAACTAAAAACACATTCAAGTGTTCTTGGGAATAATCTTAGGATTATTCATATTTGAGTCCGGCAAAATCGAAAGCTGTCTCGCTCATTCAAATAATGAGACAGCAACTTTGGTTGTTTAACATCAATTCGAAACTCCTTCGGGTTGTATGGTTAAGTGACTAAGCGTACACGGTGGATGCCTTGGCAGTCAGAGGCGATGAAGGACGTATTAACTTGCGATAAGCCCAGATTAGGCAGTAAAAGCCACTTGAGTCTGGGATTTCCGAATGGGGAAACCCACTTACATAAGTAAGTATCCTGTTGTGAATACATAGCAACAGGAGGCGAACCGGGGGAACTGAAACATCTAAGTACCCCGAGGAAAAGAAATCAACCGAGATTCCGAAAGTAGCGGCGAGCGAAATTGGACTAGCCCTTAAGCTTTACACACGTTAGACGAACGGTCTGGAAAGGCCGACGATACAGGGTGATAGTCCCGTAGTTGACGATGTGTGTTCAGTGAAATCGAGTAGGGCGGGACACGTGATATCCTGTCTGAATATGGGGGGACCATCCTCCAAGGCTAAATACTACTGACTGACCGATAGTGAACCAGTACCGTGAGGGAAAGGCGAAAAGAACCCCTGTGAGGGGAGTGAAATAGAACCTGAAACCGTGTACGTACAAGCAGTAGGAGCAGGCTTTGTCCTGTGACTGCGTACCTTTTGTATAATGGGTCAGCGACTTATATTCAGTGGCAAGGTTAACCATCTAGGGGAGCCGTAGGGAAACCGAGTCTTAACTGGGCGTTCAGTCTCTGGATATAGACCCGAAACCAGGTGATCTAGCCATGGGCAGGTTGAAGGTTGAGTAACATCAACTGGAGGACCGAACCGACTAATGTTGAAAAATTAGCGGATGACTTGTGGCTAGGGGTGAAAGGCCAATCAAACCTGGAGATAGCTGGTTCTCCCCGAAAGCTATTTAGGTAGCGCCTCGGACGAATACTACTGGGGGTAGAGCACTGTTAAGGCTAGGGGGTCATCCCGACTTACCAACCCTTTGCAAACTCCGAATACCAGTAAGTACTATCCGGGAGACACACGGCGGGTGCTAACGTCCGTCGTGGAGAGGGAAACAACCCAGACCGCCAGCTAAGGTCCCAAATTACTACTAAGTGGGAAACGATGTGGGAAGGCTCAGACAGCCAGGATGTTGGCTTAGAAGCAGCCATCATTTAAAGAAAGCGTAATAGCTCACTGGTCGAGTCGGCCTGCGCGGAAGATGTAACGGGGCTAAGTAGTAAACCGAAGCTGCGGCAATACTCTTTGAGTATTGGGTAGGGGAGCGTTCTGTAAGCGGTTGAAGGTGTGTGGTAACGCATGCTGGACGTATCAGAAGTGCGAATGCTGACATGAGTAACGATAAAGGGGGTGAAAAACCTCCTCGCCGGAAGACCAAGGGTTCCTGTCCAACGTTAATCGGGGCAGGGTAAGTCGACTCCTAAGGCGAGGCCGAAAGGCGTAGTCGATGGGAAACGGGTTAATATTCCCGTACTTCTTACAATTGCGATGGGGGGACGGAGAAGGCTAGGTGGGCCTGGCGACGGTTGTCCAGGTTCAAGTGCGTAGGCTTGAGAGTTAGGTAAATCCGGCTCTCTCTAAGGCTGAGACACGATGTCGAGCACCTACGGGTGTGAAGTCATTGATGCCATGCTTCCAGGAAAAGCCTCTAAGCTTCAGATTGTAAGGAATCGTACCCCAAACCGACACAGGTGGTCGGGTAGAGAATACCAAGGCGCTTGAGAGAACTCGGGTGAAGGAACTAGGCAAAATGGTACCGTAACTTCGGGAGAAGGTACGCTCTCGACGGTGAAGTCCCTCGCGGATGGAGCTATTGAGAGTCGCAGATACCAGGTGGCTGCAACTGTTTATTAAAAACACAGCACTGTGCAAAATCGTAAGATGACGTATACGGTGTGACGCCTGCCCGGTGCCGGAAGGTTAATTGATGGGGTTAGACTTCGGTCGAAGCTCTTGATCGAAGCCCCGGTAAACGGCGGCCGTAACTATAACGGTCCTAAGGTAGCGAAATTCCTTGTCGGGTAAGTTCCGACCTGCACGAATGGCGTAATGATGGCCACGCTGTCTCCACCCGAGACTCAGTGAAATTGAAATCGCTGTGAAGATGCAGTGTACCCGCGGCTAGACGGAAAGACCCCGTGAACCTTTACTACAGCTTGGCACTGAACATTGACCCTACATGTGTAGGATAGGTGGGAGGCTTTGAAACGAGTACGCCAGTATTCGTGGAGCCGTCCTTGAAATACCACCCTTGTAGTGTTGATGTTCTAACGTTGACCCCTTATCGGGGTTGCGGACAGTGCCTGGTGGGTAGTTTGACTGGGGCGGTCTCCTCCCAAAGCGTAACGGAGGAGCACGAAGGTGGGCTAATCACGGTTGGACATCGTGAGGTTAGTGCAATGGCATAAGCCCGCTTGACTGCGAGAATGACAATTCGAGCAGGTGCGAAAGCAGGTCATAGTGATCCGGTGGTTCTGAATGGAAGGGCCATCGCTCAACGGATAAAAGGTACTCCGGGGATAACAGGCTGATACCGCCCAAGAGTTCATATCGACGGCGGTGTTTGGCACCTCGATGTCGGCTCATCACATCCTGGGGCTGAAGTCGGTCCCAAGGGTATGGCTGTTCGCCATTTAAAGTGGTACGCGAGCTGGGTTTAGAACGTCGTGAGACAGTTCGGTCCCTATCTGCCGTGGGCGTTGGAGAATTGAAAGGGGCTGCTCCTAGTACGAGAGGACCGGAGTGGACGAACCTCTGGTGTTCGGGTTGTGTCGCCAGACGCATTGCCCGGTAGCTAAGTTCGGGATCGATAACCGCTGAAAGCATCTAAGCGGGAAGCGAGCCTTGAGATGAGTTCTCCCTGATACTTTAAGTATCCTAAAGGGTTGTCGTAGACTACGACGTTGATAGGCAGGGTGTGTAAGCGTTGTGAGGCGTTGAGCTAACCTGTACTAATTGCCCGTGAGGCTTAACCATACAACACCCAAGGGGTTTTGATGGACTCAAAGTAAGAACGTTGAATGTGTAATAACGAGAATTAAAAAACAGCTTTCCAAGTTTTCTCTAGAAATAGAGAGTAAGAATTTGCTTGGCGACCATAGCGTTTTGGACCCACCTGACTTCCATTCCGAACTCAGAAGTGAAACGAAATAGCGCCGATGGTAGTGTGGGGTTTCCCCATGTGAGAGTAGGACATCGCCAGGCTTTAAATATCGTTTTCAGGTATAGCCTTTGATAGAAGGTATATCTGAAAGCAAAACTAAAATTTGGCATCATTAAATAAGACTAAGTTTTAGTAACAATTTGTGGAGAGATGGCTGAGTGGTTGAAAGCACCGGTCTTGAAAACCGGCATACGTTAATAGCGTATCTAGGGTTCAAATCCCTATCTCTCCGCCACTTTTAAGAAAAAACCGCTGTTCTTACAGCGGTTTTTTTGTATCTGTTGTTTTTAAACAGCCTTGCAAATAAAAGTTCTGTAACGTCTTGCTTATCAAGTAAGTACTTCTTCTAAAATTTACCTTTCTCGAACCTCTTTCTGTACATTTGCTTTCAAGTTAAGTTCGCGTCGATTCTTTTCCGTGCAATAGTTTCTTCATTGGCTAGTAAGATTTCTGTGAAGCGGTGCTTTATAGGGTCCTTAATAGCATTTTGGTAAACTTAACAGAGAGATAAAGTGTGTTACTTATTTGGAGGATGAATGAAGTTACTGTACTGGTTAGATGAATGGCGAACGTATACCCGTATTGAACAGCGGTCTAAACTACCGATTTCCGGGTTTGATTTACTTGACGATGTGTATGTTAGGTATGAGTTAGTCGACCCGAATAAGCCTTTACTGTTTACCTTTTCTCCTTCTGGTACTGATGTTCAGGTTCAGGATTTAAACCCGAATTTTAAACCTTGGGGTTATCAGCTCGCAGAACAGCAAGAAGTGAACATTATTGCTTTCCAGCATTTGGGTAAAAGTAATTGGTTCCGAAGTCGTAATTTGATTTTCTTTCTTGAGCAGTTATCCGAGCTATTAGCGCCCTTTATGTGTCGTTTGGGTTATGGTCAGAGCCGAGGTGGCTTTGCTGTTGGTGCATTTTCAGAGTTGCTAAAGTTGGACCATGTCCTGCTGTTTTATCCTGTTAGTACGAAGAATAAGACTATTGTTCCATGGGATGACAGACCTAGCACTGATTTAGCGCAGCAGTTTGACTGGGAGAGTGGCTACCATGATCGAGAGTTGGGTGATGCCAAAGGTTACGTTATTTATGACCCTACCAATTGCATCGATCGTCTGCATGCAGAACGTTACCCGGAACTCACGCACTTAAAAGTTGTTGGAATGGGGCACGGAACCCAATCCAACCAATTGGATAAATTAGAATTTTTTAATTCAGTGGCGGAAGAATTTATCCGCCATCAACAGATAGATATTGCCCAATTTAATGAGCAAACCAAGACTTTGTTTTTAAAAGAGGACTGATATCAGAGCCCCCTGCGATAGGGGGAATGATCACGCACTAAAAATTAAATTTTTAATACAATTGCTAGGCGCAATTTAGATGGAGGATTAATGAAGTTACTGTACTGGTTGGAGGAATGGCTGACTCTTTCTCGTAAAGAGCAGGAAACCAGACTACCAATATCCGGGGAGGACTTGCTTGATGATGTCTTTGTTAAGCATGAGTTTGTTGATCTTAACAAACCACTATTGTTCACCTTTTCTCCTGCAGGTACTAACTTGCAAGTACAGGACTTACATCCCGATTTCGCGCCTTGGGGCTATCGTCTAGCCCAAAAACAAAAAGTAAATATTATTTCTTTCCAGCATCTAGGTAAAAGTAATTGGTTTCGCAGCCGTAACTTGATTTTCTTCCTTGAGCAACTGTCAACGCTGCTGGCGCCTTTCGAGTGCCGTTTAGGTTATGGACTGAGTCGGGGAGGTTTCGCGATAGGGGCATTCGCCAATTTGCTTAAGCTCGACCAAGTTCTGCTGTTTCATCCGGTTAGTACCAAAAACCAAGCACTGGTGCCTTGGGATAACAGATCCAGTACTGAAATAGCGCAACAGTTTGATTGGGATGGTGATTACCACGATCTGGATCTGGGAGATGCAAGAGGCTATATCATTTATGACCCGACGAATGATATTGACCGACTTCATGCTAAGCGCTATCCAGAGCTGACGCATCTTCGTGTTTACGGCATGGGACATGGAACTCATGCTACGTATATGAATAAATTTGGTTTTTACAAACAAGTGGCCGCTGACTTTATCCGCCATCAACAGATAGACATTGCCCAGTTTCGCCATCAAACCAAAACACTGCGCTTAAAAGAGGATTACTACCATTGCCTAAACAAGGCGAACGCAAGCTCACAACATCGTTTGAACTTACTGAGTACTGCTCATAATGTGTTAATTGATGAGAAGAAAGAGCATGTGAAAGAGCATCAGGCGCAGATTGATATTCAGCCACTGGTAGACATTGCGCTTAAGCATGAGCATGACAATCCACAAGATACGGTGCAGCTTCTAGAGGTTGCTCAACAATTGGTTCCTGGTGATCCTTTAGTTGAACATAAGCTTCAGCAATTGACTTAATCTCTATTGCAAAGCCTCGTTAGAAATAGCGAGGTTTTCCTTTCATGTGCTAATTACATTCTTATTAGCGAGCATTTTCCCTAAGTAAGAACTAGGCCACTAACCTATTCGATTGGTAGAAAATAAAAAGCCCGAGTTTTTGGACTCAGGCTCAATATAAACGTTGCACTAACGCGAATTAAAACTCTTTTGGTGCAAAGCCAGTCATTACATCCAAACGTAGCTCTTTACCGATTTTGGTCATAGGGTGAACGATCACAAGTCCGCGCACGCGTTTTTTTAGTTTGCCAATGTCCGCTTGCTCAGCTTTGGTGATTTCACGAGAAAATGGCATATCTAGCAAGCTCTTACGCTCTTTGTTAAGCTCATAACTCTGTTTGTGTTTAAGCTGATTTAGCTTTTTGGTTAATTGCTCAACTTCGTCGGTAAACTTAGAAATCATTTCGTGATCACCACGAGAACGCGCTGCATCGAGCTTACGTTGGCAGTTATCTACGCGGTTATGCAGCTTTTGAATATCAGTTTTAATGCTCATGGTAGTTAGACTCTAATTTTCAATGGCCGAGGAGTATAGCATAGCTAAAATTCTACGCTCTACTATCCTCCTCGATTCCTTATTTAGTTGATCAGTTCATTGCCTGAAACTTGCCCAGAGAAGAAGGCTTCTACGTTATTTAGTGTCACCGACGCGATGTTGTTGAGCGCTTCGTGAGTTAAGAAAGCTTGATGACCCGTGAACAGCACGTTATGGCATGCCGACAGTCGGCGGAAAACATCGTCTACGATAATGTCGTTTGATTTATCCTGGAAGAACAACTCTTTTTCATTGTCGTACACATCCAAGCCTAGTGAGCCGATTCTGCCTTGTTTTAGCGCTTCGATTGCTGCTACAGAATCCAATAGCTCTCCACGACTCGTATTAATGATCATCACCCCATCTTTCATTTTCGAAAATGAGTCAGCATTGAGGAGGTGGTAGTTTTCTTTACTCATCGGGCAATGCAAAGTAATAATATCCGCATTGGCGTATATATCTTCAAGAGAGCTGTAACGTGCGCCCATCTCTATTGCCAGTGGGTTTTCGTAAGGATCATGGCAAAGAATTTCCATGCCTAATCCCTTAAAAATTCTCATCGCAGCAATGCCGATTTTCCCCGTACCTATTACCCCGACAGTCTTACCAAAAAAGTTGAAGCCAACTAAACCTTCCAGAGAGAAATTCGCATCCCGGGTTCGCTGATAGGCTTTGTGTAGTCGACGGTTTAGACACATCATCATACCAACCGTATGTTCGGCAACCGCTTCAGGTGAATAGGCGGGCACACGTACTACTTGCAAGCCTAGCTTCTTAGCCGCTTGTTGGTCGACCTTATCAAATCCCGCACAACGCATCGCTATAAGCTTAGTCCCGCCCTGAGATAGCTGTTTTAAAACGGGTTCTGACAGATCATCGTTAACAAATGCACAGACGACTTCGCAGCCGTGAGCCATTTTCGCCGTCTTCGTGGTCAACCGAAAATCGTGATAATGAAACTCTAAATCCTGTTGATTTTTTACTTTGTTAAAAGAAGCTTCGTCGTAGGATTTGGCGCTAAAAAAAGCAATGTTAATCATGGTTCTCTCTCGAAATCATTGTGTTCTCTAATACCGTAATGCAACTTAGGTACAATGAATAGATAAATCTGCAATACGGGCTCTGTCATACCAAAATGCCATTAACATAGGTTTTTTACGTCCCCACGTTATAATCAGATTGCTTTGTCATCATCAACTGACTAGCATATCCCTTCTCTTCTTTCCTTGTTGGCTTCTTTATTTATTAGGCGTTCTGGCGATGTCAGTAAAATGGTGTTCTTTACTTGTATGTTGTGCGTTCGTGTTCGAAGCGCAGGGTGCTGTCGATCTTGTTAAAGTCGACAAGTCGAAGCGTCGAATGTACTTGATGGAAGAAGGCGCTGTGATAAAGGAGTATCGAATTGCGCTGGGTGCTAACCCCAAAGGTCATAAACAAGAAGAAGGAGACAATCGCACACCAGAAGGTGATTATACTCTGGATTACGTGATCTATGACTCGGCTTTTTACCGTTCCGTACATATCAGCTACCCCGATCCTATTGATACGCTTGAGGCCCATCGTCGCGGTGTCTACCCTGGTGGCAACATTAAAATCCATGGCTTAAAAAATGGAGAAACCCAAGATCCAAGCTTTATACAAAGTTTTGATTGGACCAATGGGTGTATCGCGATTACTAACGAAGAGATGGATGAGTTTATTCAATTGGTTAGAAGGGGCACACCTATTACCATTGAGTGGTAGCAGTATATCCCCCTCATGATCTAAAACAGTCTTTTACCGAAGAAACCGTGTAGGGTAATCACTGAAGATGCCATCTAGAGGTGGCAGATGTTTGAGTTTATGTGGGTTGTTGACGGTATAGCACATCACTTTATAGCCATGTTGTTGGAGTTTTTTAATCTGACGGGAGCGCACCCAATTGATGTTTAAGTTACAGCTGTAAGCGTTGACTTCTTCAAGCAGCAATTGGTCTTTTCTGGTGAGAAACTCACTCAATACACCTAAACGGTAGCCTCTGCAGTGCTCAAAGAGCGCTCTAATCACATCATGACTAAAACTAGAAAGTAAAATACTCTCTGAGGGCAGAGGGCTACCAGAAAGCACTTTCGCTAATAACTTTGCAACTGGCTCTGCGGGATGACGATCAACTTTAACTTCGATGTTTAAATTGAGGTTGTGCTCTGCGGCCAGTTCAAGAAGCTCTTCCAACGTCATGATGGTTTCACCCTTAAACTCATCACTAAACCAGCTACCAAAGTCTAAGCTTTTGAGTTCATCCAAAGTCAGTTCATCTATTCGCCCTTGTCCGTTACTACAGCGGTTGACCGTGTGGTCATGGCATACCACCAAAATGTTGTCTTTCGTCGGCTGAACATCGACTTCTACCCATTTCAAATCAAGGTTTATTGCAGCCAGAACGCTTATCTTTGTGTTTTCTGGGTAAGACCCCGCCACACCTCGGTGACCAATTAACAATGTATCCATGTTGTCGTTCTTCTCGTTTGGGTTGAACCCGATACTAATCGATTTTAAGTGGTTTGGTTTAGTGGGCATCAAGCGAGGTCGATGCAACACCTTCATTTACAGCGGTATTCACAGGAATACAAATATGTTGGACTTTTACTCTATCGCAGCTCATTTTTAAAGTAACGACTAATCTTGCAAGCGCAGAACAATACCCAGAAACGCACGGAGTTGAGCTGAGCATAAGCCTTTATGCATGTCGAAAAATTTGATGATTGGATGGACTTGAATCCTGTATTTTGCAGTGATTTTTTAGAATTATCAGGGAGAGAAAAATGAAGATCGGTGTCATTGGCGCTGGAGCGGTTGGTGTTGGTGTTTGTAACTACTTACTCACAATGGGTAGTTTCAGCGAGCTAGTTTTATTAGATCAAAATCTGGAAAGAGCCGAAGGAGAAGTGTTCGACTTCCGTCACACAACGGCGTTAACGTTTTCTAAAAACACTCGTATTATTCCTTCGAATGACTATCTGGATTTATTAGAAGCTGACATTGTCATCATCACTGCTGGCGCACAAATCAAACATGGGCAGACTCGTCTGGATATCGCAGAAATCAACGCCAAGATTGGGGTGGATATCGCACGTAATATAGAGCGTGTGGCACCAAATGCCATTCTTATTGTTGTCACTAACCCATGTGACATTGTTACCCATTTTATTGTTGCTAATACTGGGTTTGAAGCGAATAAGGTGATCAGCAGTGGCTGTGTTATAGATACTGCCCGATTGATGAGTATTGTCGCCAACCGTGTGGATCTCGATCCTAAGAATATCTTTGGTTACGTATTAGGCGAGCATGGTAGTCATTGTTTTACGCCGAAGAGTTTAATTTCTATCGCAGGCCAACCGGCGGATTACTACTGTGATACACACAATATCAAACGAATTGATGCGGATGAGCTGTTGGAGGCGGTGAAACAAGCCGGCTATGAAATATTTCGTCGCAAGAACAATACCGTACACGGCATTGCCGCGAGTGTATTTCGGATAGTGCAGGCAGTTATCATTAACGAGCGCTCGGTGTTGCCTGTCGGAACGATGATAAAAGGGCAATATGGCGTGAATAAAGTCGTACTCAGTTTGCCAACGGTTGTGGGTAAAAATGGCGCAGACTCGGTTCTTACTCATCCATTTAGTGGTGAAGAGCTAAAAACGTTAAGAGCCATCAGTGAGAACTTACGTTCAATCGTAAAGAACGTTGCATCGTCAACCAGTTTAGAGTGTTAGCGAGTTTAAAACGGAAACCCTCGCTTAATTTCACAAAGCCTGCTTTAAAGCAGGCTTTCGTATTTTTGGTACAGATAAGCCTCTATTGCTCAGTTGTTTAACTTACAGGTGAGGAATATAATGAGAACTATTTTTATTTGAATAATAGGTTAGGTATGTCTCGAGTTTTAATCGTTGATGACGACGTTCCTCTGTGTGAACTCTTAGCGGCAGTGTTACAAGACGAAGGGTATACCGTATCTTCTGTGCATTGTGGTGAGAGTGCTCTGCAATACATGGAAAAAACACCTGTCGATTTGGTTTTACTCGATGTTATGTTGCCGAATTTAAACGGAATGCAAGTTGCGCGTCGTGTTTGTCAGAGATTCGCTACTCCCATTCTTATGCTCACGGCTTTGAATGATGAGAACTCGATGCTTGATGGCTATCAAGCCGGAGCTGACCAATATATCGGTAAGCCATTCAATGTCGAAGAGTTACTGATGCGCATTAAAGCTATCCTTCGTCGAGTAGGTTTGGAGCGCCAACGACAAACCATTTGTAATACCGTTCAGAATATAAGTGATCAACTAACGAGCTTGCCGCTGACCAGCACTGAGGCTGAACTTTTAAGCCATCTGGTTAAAAATCAGGGAGTAGTGATCTCTAAAGCGGAGCTGCAAACAGAAGTTCTGCAAAAAGAGCTCAGTCCGTTTGATCGTAATCTTGATATGCATATCAGTAACATCCGCCGGAAACTGGTTGAGGCGGGTCTTTCAAAGCAGCACATCAAAACGTTTCGTGGTAAAGGCTATAGCTATTTAGAAGCTGTGAGCATGTAATGAAGATTGTCTGCCCATCTTACATAGTAAAACGTAAAGACAGCCTTGCGTTTAAGCTGTTTAGCTACATGACGGCAATAGTCATCAGCATATTGCTTGTTCAGGACTTAACCGAACGAGCTTTGGTCAAAGCCATGCTAAAAGTCCCTGATAGTGTCAAATCAGAGATGCTAGAACTTGCCCACCAAGCAAATGAACTGATTGAATACGGTGATATGGATGAATTGGCAGATTGGGCCAACGCACAGCAATTTTACCTGTTTGTATTGAATGAGCAGCTCCAACCCATCACACATCGTTTAATGCATCCACACTTTGAGTTTAAGCTTCAGTTCAAACGCAGTCTTGACTCTCAATTGGAAGACAAAGTTAATCAACCCCTTATCAATATTCCTCTGGTTAATGAACACAATTTAGTGATTGAACTCCCGCATCGTTTGCACCCTGCGAATGACTTTATCCTTTATTTTTCTATCATCAAGGTCGTGATTGCCGCGGTAATTTTGTCTTTATTCTCACTTTTAATGGCGCGCAAATTACAGCAGCCACTCGCTCGTCTCAGAGAGGCGAGTAAGAAGCTTTCTAACGGGGATTTCGACGTCAGTGTTGTGCAGGAATTAAAGTCTACCACCCGAGAGTTTAATGAGCTCGCGGAGGACTTTGACCACATGACCAGAGAGATCCACTCACTAGCGGAAAAACAACGTCTTTTGATTCGTGATGTTTCTCATGAGCTCAGAACGCCACTAGCCAGGCAAAATCTTGTGCTACACCTCTTGCGCAAGCGCGTGGGAGAAGATGAACAGGCTCTGGTTACCAGGCTCGAAGAAGAGACTAAAGAGCTAAACCACCTGATCAGCGGCATCTTAGAATTTAGCCGTCTTGAGAATGCCCGTTACGATAAAACGACTAAACGTAATGATTTAGAAGTGCTTTTGGCACCACAAGTAGAGCGCTGCCAAATCGATCTTAAACAAGAACAAAGCTTGTCATTTGTTTCTCTTGCGACTGAGCCGAGCGCATATTGTGAAGAAACATTGGTGGTGCGTTGTCTTAATAATCTTGTTGGCAATGCAATCAAATACGCAGGCGAACGTGCCCAGATAGAAGTGGCTCTGAGCCACAAAGAAGTCAATGGCGAGCGTTATCTCGTTATGTCGGTATCTGATGATGGGCCCAGAATTGCAGAGAACAAGTTGTCCGAAATCTTTAATCCTTTTACACGCCTTGATGCATCGAGAGATAAAAACGTCGGTGGGTATGGTCTCGGGCTGGCGATTGTCAAAGAATCGATGCGAATAATGGGAGGAAGCGTTAAAGCAGAAAGCCGTCCGCAAGGTGGGTTAAACGTAAGTTTGATGTTCAGACAATAATACGACATGATGCGGCCAAGCTTTTTGTGATCTAGATCTCGTATGAATAATTCGTCATCCAATAGTTCTTTACAAAATCCTGCAAATGCAAAGAATGTAAATTTAATGCAAATGGTAATACTTATCACTTATATTCACTCGCGATATAAATAAGAGGGAATCACATTCATTGTATGTGCGACCCGAAACACAATCGGAGTGAAAGTATATGTTTACTAAGAGCCATTTGGCATTAGTGATCGGTGCGGTGTTAGCAGCACCAGCAGTGGCAGAAATTCAAACGGATGAGCATCTAGTTGTTGAAGGACGCGAGTTCGGCTACAAAGCGGATACCAACAGTACAGCGATGCGTATGGAAATGACGCAGCTAGAAACTCCGGGACAAGTTGCCGTCATTGACGAAACCGTGATTGATGAGCAACGAGCGAGTACGCTGGGTGAAGTACTGCGTAATGACGCGAGTGTAAGCGCTGGCGGCACTAGTCGTAACCGTGAACGTTTCTCGCTTCGTGGATTTGAACTAAGTAGTTCTGATGGTTTTCTAAAAGATGGTCGCCAACACTGGTCACATTACCGTCAGCCAATTGAGCTTTTAGAGCGTGTTGAAGTTTTAAAAGGTCCGTCTGGTCTGCTTTACGGTAAGTCTGAGCCGGGTGGTTTAGTAAACATGGTTTCCAAGAAGCCAACAGCCAAAACACAAGTAAGCCTGAGCCAGGACATCGGTTCAAACGAGCATTCACGTACAGTGCTTGATGTAAGTGGCTCTTTAAACGAAGCCGAGACGCTGCGTGCTCGTGCGATTTTGGCGAAGGAGAACTACAGTTCTTGGCGAACATACGGTGATGGTACAAAGCCTCAAACTGACCGTTTTGTTGGTGGTTTAGTTGCTGAGTATGACATTACCGAAAACGTTATGGTGTCAGCGCACTATGACCGTACAAAAGATGAAGGTAGCGTAGACTCAGGTGCTTACGTTGTGAATGGTAAGCCTGTGCGTGGTGACAAATACATTTGGGATGCGCAGTGGTCGAAGATCGATAACGACGTCGAAAACTATGGCATCGACATTAACGCTCAAGTAGTTGAGAACGTTAATGTCAAAGCGGGATACAACCGCCAGGACTTTGAGCGTTTTGACGTAGAGTCGTACCCGAAGTTCAATGAATACGATGCAGGTAACGTCATTGTTCACCGTGGCAACGATCGTTCAGATAACTGGGTGTTCGATACCGCTTATTTGGACGTCACGACGGGCTTTGATCTATTTGGTACGGAAAACACACTGTTAGTCGGCGCTAACTACTTAGATTACAGTTACGATCGCTTTATGGCGTTTCATAATGAAGCTCAGATTGCTCCGGGAGAAACGGTGCCAAAGCCTGACTATCGCAGTTCTAGAAAATGGCCAACGAATGAATACGATACTTGGGGAATCTACGCGCAAAATATGATGACCATTAACGATTACTGGCAGGTACTTGCGGGTGTTCGTTATGATGAAAAACGCAGTGATGAGTTAACAGAGAGTCAAATATCTCCGAAGTTTGGTGTGACTTTCCACCCAACATCGAATGGCTCTATTTATGTGCAATACTCTGAAAGTTTTATGCCACAAGGGCAGGTAAATGGTGAGGATTATACTAACGATGGTGAAGAACTAGACGCAGAACGCGGCATTTCTTACGAAGTTGGTACTAAGTGGGAGTTGTTTGATCAACGTCTTTACTTAACAGGCGCTTTATTTGATATCACCTTAGAGAACGTAAAGCTAACGGTTGATGCGCCAAATAATCCGGGCAAAGAGACGATTACGCAAGATGGTGAGCAAGTTCACCGTGGAGCAGAAATCCTAGCGCAGGGCTTTGTGACGGATAAGTTGTCGCTTACGGCTTCTGCAATGTATTTAGATGCAGAGATTACACAAAGTAAAAGTTACAAAGGTAATCGTCCGGCAGATGTACCTGAGTTTTCGGCGAGTGTTTGGTCTAGCTATAAAGTGCAAGACAACACTAACCTAAACCTAGGTTTGATTTATGAAGGTGATCGCTACGGAGATGCAGCGAATACCTTCGAAAAAGATGGGTATGCACGCATTGATATGGGTGTGTCATACAAGCATAAGTACGACGAAAACTTGGATATTATTGCTCGATTCAATGTAGAAAACCTATTTGATACTGAGTACTTAGCAGGTGGTGGTAGTACCGACCCTCTAGAGTATGAAGGAGCGAACGGTGTAGTGGTTGGTGAAGGCCGAAACTACATGGCGACAATCCAGTTTAAGTACTGATAACAATCTGATTAATAAAGGGGAAGGGTCGTATTCCCCTTTAGTCGTTTTAGGAAATAGCATTTAAACTCGTATGAATCTAATTAAATCAAGTATCGCTCTGTTGATTTCATCGGTTTTGATTCCCGTTCACGCGGAAAATCTCAGCGGTGCACAAGCAGTGCAAAGTAAAACCAATCAAGCATCCGCGGCTAGTCAAAAACGCATTGATACCAGTGCGGAAAAGGCGTTGACCTTGGAGGCAGAAATCGAACAGTTGCAAGAAGAAGTCAGCAATTTAAAGATTTATCGCGATCACCTTACCAGTCTTGTGAATAGTCAGAATCAAGAAGTAGACAACTTGAATGATCAAATTGAGCAGATTGCGCACACTCGCCAAGGTGTTGTGCCGTTGATGTATCACATGCTTGACGGGTTAAAAGAGATCGTGGCGAACGATAAGCCGATTCGTAAAGCACAACGCGAAGAGCGTATTGCGAAGCTTGATTCGATGATGACTCGTGCGGATGTTGCCGATGCAGAAAAGTTTCGCCGAATCCTGGAAGCGTACCAAATCGAAATGGATTACGGCACTCGACTTGGCGTTTACCAAGGCAAGATTGATTTATCTGCAAACGAAAAAGTCGAGGCTGACGTCCTTTATTTAGGTCGAATATCGTTGATCGCACGTAGCTTATCCGGAGAAACGTTCTGGAGTTGGTCGCAACAGCAAAAAGCCTGGCAGCCACTTGGTTCTGACCAAAAAACAGAATTGGACAAAGCGTTTGCCATGGCAAACAAACAAATCGCACCGAGCATGTTAACGTTGCCAGTGTCGCTGACCGTTGCGGAGGGCAAATAAATGATCAAAAAATGGTTATCGGTTGCATTAATCTCAGGCGCTGCGTTGATGCCTCACACCACATTTGCCAGCGACACTTTGATGCAAAAAGCGCAGCAGGAAAATCGTCAACAGCAATCACACAACGTAACGCGTGAAGCCGGTTTTAAACAATCAGAACAACAGTTGCAGTCGCTTAAAAATCAACTGGCTGCAGAGCGTGCAGCTTTGCAAGCTGAAGCAGACGCTTTAAGCGCGACGTTCAGTGAAAATGAAGCTGAATTGGCACAACTTGAAGAGAAACTTCGTTTAGAGACAGGCAGCCTTGGCGAGCTATTCGGTGTTGTACGTCAGAATGCAAAAGAACTTGAATCTGAGCTTAAACATTCCGTAACGGGTGTTGACCGCAACACTTACCAGAAAGACATCGAGGCGATTGTTGCTGCGACCTCTTTGCCTACTTTGTCACAGCTTCAGGCCATGTGGCGCAGCATGGAAGAGCAGGTGAAGGCAAGTGGTGAACTCGCGAATGTTTCGTTCACATTGCTGGATGGTGAAGGTCGTGAGCAGACGATTTCGGGCGCTCGCCTGGGCGCGATGGCGTTACTGGATGACAACGGTTATGTGAACTGGAATGGTCAGCGTGGCGATGCGGTTAACTACCTTCGTCAGCCTGAAAATGGTCCGACAGCAAGCACACTCACTTCGGGCGAACTAGAAAGCATCGTTATTGATCCATCACGCGGTATCCTTTTGGAGCAACTTGCGAACTCGCCAACCCTGCAAGATCGCCTCAGCGCTGGTGGTGTCGTGGGTAAGATCATCCTCGGTCTACTTGCGATTGGTTTGATCATTGCGCTCGTTCGTGGTGTATCACTAATGATTGCACGTCAGAAGATCGCACAGCAACTGAAGAGCCCTGCTCAGCCACAAGATAATCCGTTAGGCCGTGTCCTTGCGGTGTATCAGAAAGACAAACACCGCAGTGTGGAAGCATTAGAATTGCGTCTTCTTGAAGCGGTGGTTGATGAACAGACGCATCTGGAAAAAGGCTTGTCGATGCTGAAACTACTGGCGGCACTGGCTCCTATGCTTGGTCTGCTTGGAACCGTAACAGGCATGATCGAAACCTTTCAGGTGATCACTCAGTTTGGTAACGGTGATCCAAAAGTCATGGCTGGTGGTATTTCAATGGCGCTGGTAACGACAGTACTTGGTCTGGTTGCTGCAATGCCTCTGCTTCTGGCTCACAATGTGTTGAGTTCACAAGCAGAAAATATTCGCAATATTCTTGAGAAGCAAGGCATCGGCTTAGTCGCAGAACAGGCCGAGCGCGATATGCCGAAAGGAATGAATAAAGTGAACACTGTCGCGGAGAATGCAGCGTAATGGAGCAGATCTTACTCAACACATTGGGTTTGATCAGTGAAGATTGGGCCACAACCTTGATGAGCTTTATGCAGCAAGGTGGCCAAATCTTATGGTGGCTGGCTGCCGTGGTTGCGGTGTGCTGGTTATTGGTCATGGAGCGGGTCATTTACCTGACTACGGTTTTTCCTAAAGTAAAAGCAGAGCTTCGTGATCAGTGGCTGGCAAGGTCAGAACATCACTCTTGGTACGCGCATCAAATCCGCGAAGGATGGATTGCAAAGGCGCAGATTGAATTGCGTCAGAACTTATCAACGATCAAATTGCTTGTGGCTATTTGCCCAATGCTTGGCTTGTTAGGCACGGTGACGGGCATGATTACCGTGTTTGATGTGATGGCTTCACAGGGCAGCAGCAATCCCAAATTGATGGCTTCAGGTATCTCGCTTGCCACTTTACCGACTATGGCTGGAATGGTAGCGGCGTTGGCGGGGATGTTTATTCATGCACGATTAAGCAAAGTGTGTGAACGCAGAGCCATCCAATTAGAACAATCTTTAAGGAGTCAGAAGTGAGACTCGGACGCAGACCTAATCAACAAGACGAAGCTCAAGTCGATTTAACATCCATGCTTGATATCGTGTTCATCATGTTGATTTTCTTTATTGTTACTAGCTCATTTGTTCGTGAGTCAGGGGTAGAAGTCAATCGCCCGCAGGCTTCAAACGTGGTGAGCCAGAAAGATGCTGGTATTTTCATAGCGGTAACGGCAGCAAACGATGTGTATATTGACAAGCGTTTGGTCGATATCGAGCGTGTAGAAGCGTCTATCGAGCATTTGCTGCTTGATCAGCCTGATGCATCACTTGTCATCCAAGCGGATGAGCATGCTTATAATGGTACGGTTGTAAAAGTAATGGACGCAGCAAAAGGCGCAGGCGTTAAGAACATTGCATTGGCAGCGGAGACACCTTAATGGGTAGGCTGTTACTTGCATTACCTTTGTCTTTGTTGATTTCAGTCAGCTTGTTTAGCTTTATGGCGTGGATGGTAGACAATGGCAACCAGCGTGCGCCCAAAGCTTCTGAAGCGGTTCGCTTTGACATGGTGATGGTGGAAAACGATGCAGACATACAGCGTCGTCAACGCTCGGTTCCAGAGCCGCCTGAGCCGCCGAAAGCACCAGAGCCGATGGATTTGTCTCAAGCGAACACGCAAGTTGAGCCGATGAGCCAAGTCACACCGACCAGCGCTTTGGGGCTCAATACGGCGTTGGATGGTATTGCGATTAGTGCGCCAAATCTAAAAGGCACGATGGGTAACCAACAAGCGCTACCTCTTTATCGCGTGGAACCTCGCTATCCGAGCAAAGCTCAGAAACGTAAGGTAGAAGGTTACGTGGTGTTGCGCTTTACTATTGACGCGACTGGCCGTCCAAAAGATATTGAAGTGGTTGAAGCTGAGCCAAGCCGCATGTTTGAGCGTGAGTCGATACGTGCGCTTAGAAATTGGAAATATCAGCCAAAAGTTGAGAATGGTGTGTCAATCGAGCAGTTTGGGCAGACCGTAAGACTGGAGTTCAAGTTACCGAAATGATGAAGAAATTCCTAATTGGTGCCGTCTTATGCTTAAGCGCTTTTACGACCACCGCTAACGAGTTAAGTCAGTACACGGCTTCCCGTGTCCAGCGGGCGCATGCTATGGCGCAGGAAGATAACCTCAAAGAGGCCATTTCTACACTTGAAGGATTAGATCTTTCTCGTGGCTATGATCAGGCTTTTGTCGCTCGTATGTTGGGTATTTTCTATTGGCAAAATCAGCAAATTAAGCCTGCAATTAAACAACTTGAGTATGCAGTGAACAGTGGTTTGTTGCAGGATGAACAGGCGTGGCAAACCCGTAAGATGCTGGCTGATATGCTGCTTAACGAACAACAGTTTTCCAAGGCGTTACCGCACTATTATGCGTTAAGTAAGACCGTGCCAAAAAACCAGAAAGCCCATGATGTTTGGTTGCGTATAGCACAGTCGCATTACCAACAAAGAGAGTGGAATAAAGTGATTTCAGCCATGGGGCGCTATGAGCAGTTTGGGCAGCCAGACAAGACAGGCCCGCTTTCGATCAAGCTTTCTGCTGAGCTGGAACTCAAAAAGTGGAAGCCAGCGATTGGCACAATAAAGCGTTTGATTGCGATTGAACCTGCACGTGTGGAATGGTGGCGTCAACTGGTCGCTTTACATCTCCGCATTAATGATAATAAGCGTGCTTTAGATTCTTTGGCTCTTGCTAAGCTTCAAGGTGTCGAACTCAGCCAGGATGATTTGAAGCTGTTAGCGCAGCTGTATGCAAATCGAGGAATTCCAGAACGTGCTGCGTTGGTCTTGGATGAGCTCAATGAGATTAATTCAGACAGTAAATTGAAAGCTCAGCAAGCGACGTACTGGCAAATGGCCAAAGAGTGGGATAAGTCGATAGATAGCTGGCGTATAGCCGCGAAACTCGACTCACAGTACAACTGGAACTACTCTCAGCTACTCGTACAGGAAGGGCAGTACCAACAGGCATTGGCCGTTTTGGATGACGTTTCTGGCAGACCATCTGACGTCGCGCTTATCAAAGCTCGGGTTTATTACAAGTTGAAGCGAATTGATGATGCGCTCGCAAACGCGAAACGATCTTATGAAATGAAGCCATCCGATCAGGCAAAAAGTTGGGTGACTTATTTGTCTCAACTTCGTAAAGCAGAATCCAGTTTAAATTCTTAGATAGCTGTCAAGAACACTCAAAAAGCTCGAGGTAACACTCGGGCTTTTTTGCATTTTAACCCTCCATATTTCCAATAATCTACAGCATTTATGCAAGAGATTTAGACTGAGGAGCCTGTGTCAGATCAGTAAAAATCAGCGAATTTATCTAACAAACTAGGCTGATTTCGATACAAAGCTCTGTATTGGTTAGACAAAGATCATTAATCCAAACTCACTGATTTTTACTTAATAACACATCATACTGCAAAGGTATCAGCCAATATTTTTCTATTGATAGAATTAAAATTAATAGATATCGGTACATTGAGAGAAGTAGCACGCAAAAAGCACAAATTTTATGCATATGAATGAAAAGTTCACTATTTTTATGTGACATTGTTCATATATTAATCAATGAGTGGATTGGTTGCATAATAAGTTGTTTGTTTTATTTAAATTTCATTACTACCTTGTTATCTGTTCGTTGCAAATGATGCAGGGTTATTCTGTTTTTGAACGAATCGGCACAAACAACTATATGGATGTTAACAATGAAAATGAAAGCTCTAGCCGTAGCAGTGGCGGCACTAGCATGTGGTACACAGGCATTCGCAGCAGAAGTTTACAACAGCGATGGTACATCTCTATCAATCGGCGGTCATGTATCTGTGGGCGTGGGTGAGTATTATGACGAGGACGTAAAGGTTCACCAAGTATCTCCTCGTATCAACGTGGCTGGCAAAAAAGACATCGGCAATGGTGTGACTGTTGATGCTAAAGGTGAGTGGGCACTTAACTACCTAAACGGTGGCGATCAGTCTTTTTCAACTCGTCTTGGCTACATTGGCGCAACGCATGAGCAACTTGGTCGTCTGGTTGTAGGTACGCAGTGGACTCCATACTACGATGTAGGTGGTGTTGCTGATTTGCCAATCGCGTTTGCGAACGACTTCCTATATTCAAACTACTACGAGCTTGGTTCTGCTCGTGGTGAAAAAATGGTTAGCTACCGTAAAGGTTTCCAATTCGGTGAAGGCTTTGCGTTCAATCTAGGTCTAGGTTGGCAAGGTCAAAACGGTGATTACGATGACCGTGGCCAAGTTTCTATCAGCACTGAGTTAGCAGGCTTCGGTCTTGGCTACGCATACAGCGGTGGTGATGTTGAATTTGGTGGTCAAACTGGTAAAGAAAACGCAAGTTCACATATTTTGTCAGCATACTACGGCTCTTACGGTTCAGGCCTTTATGCGGCAGTTGTATACGGTATGAACGAATACTTCTTTGAAGGTCTAGAAGACACTACTCAGCTAGAAGCACTTTTAGCGTACGGTGTTAACGATTGGACTTTCAGCGTGAACTACGAAGGCGTGGAAGACGATGATCTAGACACTCTTTACAGCGAAATGGCACTACAAGCAGAGTACGCTGTTACTCCTTCATTCTATACATTCGCAGGTTACCAAATTGATCTAGGTAACGACATTGATGAAGATGAGAACGACTACTGGACTATCGGTGCTCGTTACTACTTCTAATCAATAGGACAGTATCTACTGCCTAAACACAGTTATTGTGTTAGCGCCTACTTCTTGCTTTGTAAAAAGGATTAAGGGAGTAGGCGTTTTTATTTCCGGCCGATTATTGTGCTGACGCTGATCGTAACAATGCCCGCAAGTGCGGGCATTGTTTTTCTGTTACTTTGTTTCTAGCAGGTCCAGGAAGAAAGCATATTCCAGTGCATCTTCTTTTAGGCGTTTAAATCGACCGGAAGCGCCACCATGTCCTGCCTCCATATCGGTCTTAAACACCAGCACGTTGTTATCAGTCTTCATTTCGCGCAACTTAGCTATCCACTTCATTGGCTCAAAGTACTGAACCTGAGAGTCATGCAAACCCGTGGTGACGAGCATGTTTGGGTAATCCTGTGCTTCAATATTGTCGTAAGGCGAATAACTCAACATGTAGTCGTAATAGGTTTTGTTGTTCGGGTTACCCCACTCATCGTATTCATTCGTGGTTAATGGAATCGATTCATCCAACATCGTCGTCACAACATCGACAAAAGGTACATGCGCACCAATGCCGCGGTATAACTCAGGCGCTTGGTTAATAACAGCGCCCATTAACAGGCCTCCTGCCGAACCGCCCACCGCGAACACTTTATCTTTTGCACCGTAGTTCTTCTCGACTAAGCCTTTCGTTACATCGACAAAATCGTTAAAGGTGTTTTGCTTTGTCAGCTTTTTACCATCTTCATACCAAGGGCGGCCTAGCATTTCAGAACCGCGAATATGGGCGATGGCGAAAACGAAACCACGATCCAGCAAACTTAAACGCGTTGAGCTGAAGGTTGGCTCTATTGTCGCGCCATAAGAACCGTAACCGTATTGATAAATAGGATTGGTACCATCTTTGTTAAAGCGATCTTTGCGATAAACCAGCGAAACAGGCACTGACTTGCCATCACGAGCTTTGATCATAATTCGTTCAGACTGGTAATTATCAGCGTTAAAGTCACCCAGGACTGGGGTTTGTTTCATGACCTCAGATTCACCCGTTTTCAGATCGAAATCATAGTAAGTACCCGGCGTGGTTAAGCTACTGTAGTAAATGCGTACTTTATTGTTATCTAACTCGTAGTTTCCAGTTAGGTACGCTGCAAATGCGCTATCGTGAAATTGGAGGGGGAATTCGTTACCGCTGGATAGTTCACGCACAGTGACCGTTGATAAGCCATTTGCGCGTTGCTCATAAACCAGATGGTCATCGAACAACTCAAAATCGACCAGCTGAGTATCATCGTCTGCCGGAATAACATCTTGCCAATGAGAACGGTCGTGCATGTTGTCTTTGTGCACTTTCATCAAACGGAAGTTAATTGCCTCATAGTTCGTGTAGATGTAGTACCAGTCGCCAAGTTTTGCGATGCTGTACTCGATACCGGTTTCGCGCGGAAAAAAGGGTTCAGCTTTCGCATTTGGATTGTTTGCATCGAGCACAGACACACCGCTCGTTTCGGTACTGGAGTGCCAAATGTAGACCTCTTCTCCATCCTTACTCTTGCTGATGTAGGTGTAGTATTCACTATCTGTTTCTTCGTAAATCAGCTTGTCTGTACTTTGCGGGGTTCCCAGTACATGGCGATAGACTTGGTAGCCTAACAGTGTTTGTGGGTCCTTTTTTATGTAATAGAACGCTTGGTTATCGTTTTGCCAGGCAATGGCACTAGAAGCGCCTTCGATTTTGTCCTCAAGGTATTTACCCGTCTCCAGATTCTTGATTTTGATGGTGTAAATACGGCGACTTAACGTGTCTTCGCCATAAGCCAAAAGCGTTTCATCAGGGCTGACATGTAATCCGCTAACATTAAAGAATTCATGACCTTTGGCCAGTTCGTTGACATCTAAAATCACTGATTTATCGGTGCCGGAAAAGTCTTTGGCGCGCAGATGAACTTCATATTCGTTGTCTCCAGAGACTTCACTGGAATAAAAGTAATTGCCCTTACGAACCGGAACGGAGTTGTCGTCTTTGGCTATTCTGCCCTTGATTTCTTCAAACAGTGTTTGCTGAAGCGTTTCGGTATGCTTGAGAACGGTTTCGGTATATTTATTCTCTGCTTCAAGATGCTGCAATACCTCCGAATCTTTGCGCTCGTCGTCTCGCATCCAGTAGTAGTTATCGATACGGGTGTCGCCATGAATCGTCATGGCATGCGGCACTTTCTTTGCGACAGGCGCTTGTGTTTGCTGGGCAATGAGCTGTGACTGAGAATAATGGTTCATAGTTGAAGTTCCTTGATTACTGCATCCGGCCAAAATTGCGACTGATACGGCCAACGTCGTAAGAGTAAAACGCATCTGTTTATCCTTGTATTTTATACCCAAGTCATCGTTTTTAATGGAATCTAATTGTATATGGCTTGAGCGTGCTTTCAGGTTTGTTACCGATGTTTTTGATCTTCCAGTGATCGATATGAAACTTCATTGTGTAAGCAGTTGTTATACAAAGCAAACAGTCTTTTGGAATGTGAGTACAAAAAAGGGACATACTACATAGTATGTCCCTAAGAAAATGCATATTGAGTTTGGTTATATAACCTGTGGTACTTGGTTGGAATGATCCGGCGTGCGGTTAACCCAGCGTAGCCCGAGCATTGCGATAACTGACATCGCCATCATCAAAATACCCAGAGGCATTTGGTTCTGAGCGGGGAATAGTGACGCAAGTAAGGTTGCGATACCCGCGCCCAAGTTTTGCATACCGCCCAACGTCGCACCCGCAGTACCTGCATGGTATGGGAACGGAGAAATCGCCCCCGTTGTGGCTGCCGGAAAGAGTATACCTGCACCCAAAAAGTAAATAGTAGCGCCGCCAATCAAGGTTAACGCGGTCGTTAAGCCAAACAGGCCTGGGATCAACACGACGGCTGAACCGATAAAAATGGCAACCAGACCAACATTCAGGGCTCGGCGCATTGAACGGCGCTGAGCGATGTAGCTCGATAAGCCTGAACCAATCAGGTATCCCGGGATCGGAATAATAAACAGCAAGCTGACGGTTGTCGCTGGTAATCCCAACACGCCGCCTAGTAGCACACCTGCAGCTGCTTCAATGACGCCCACACCCGCGAATGTGGCCACAAGGCAGATCAAAAAACCTTGGAAGCGTTTATCGGATAAAACGTATTGATAGCTCTTAGTCACTGGCTCATTTTTGCGCTTTTCGACAGGAAGAGTCTCCATCATGCTCGTCATCATGGTAATGACCACAGCAATACCAAATAGCGCGAGAAATAGGTAGCTAGAACGCCAACTGAACGCTTCTGTTAAATAGCCACCCAGTAATGGTGCCATCAAAGGTGAGAAGAGGATACACATGCTGATCAAGCTATTCGCACGGTGTAATTCTGCACCTTCAAAACAGTCACGAGTTAAGATACGTGCCATCGCGCCACCACAGCCAATGCCCAAGCCCTGAATAAAGCTACCGACTAAGAACCATTCAAACTGGTGGGTAAATAGAGCGACTAACGTCCCCACGATGTAAATGAGCAAGCCAGCAATAATAATTGGTTTACGTCCAAGGCGATCGGACAACGGACCATACACAAACTGTGACAAGCCATATGGGATCAAGTAACAGGCCATAACGGCTTGAAGTGAAGACGCAGAAACCAAAAATTCACTCGCCATATGACCGATTGAAGGCACGTACATCGTTTGGGTCATCTGACCTACGGCAGTCAATATTGCGATTAAAAACGTAAGTTTCACTAATGGAAACGAAGCCGGCATTTACGTGTATCTCCAATAAATTTAAGGTGTAAGAAGCCTTAGCTCTCCATAAAGAGTGCTAATGTAATTTGTTATATTAGGGGATGATTCGTGCGAGATATTAGTGCTTGAATCTGTGCTTGGCAATCTAAACTTTTGTCGTCAAGCAAGATTAAAATCTATGATTTGGATTAGAAAAAATAATCCGAAAGTTTGGTGTGCGAAAAGACAAAAAAGGGAGCGAATGCTCCCTTTGAAAAATTTATGCTTGTTCTCGACCTGATGCGTAAGCGTACAGCAGTTCTAGAGCAATGGTCGCGCCTGCTAATGCGGTGACATCACTTTGGTCATAAGGTGGTGATACTTCTACCACGTCCATGCCTACGATATTCATGCCAGCCAAACCACGAATGATTTTAAGCACCTTGTCAGTATTTAAACCGCCGCAAACCGGCGTTCCCGTTCCCGGAGCAAATGCTGGATCTAAGCAGTCTATATCAAAGGTAACGTATACTGGCTTATCAGCAACGGTACGACGAATCTCGTCTAGAATCTCATTCACAGACATGTCATTGGCTTGCATCGCATTAATAACGTTGAAGCCGTGATCTTGCTGTTTGTATTCAGTACGAATACCAATTTGTACTGAGTTCTTCGCAGAAATTAGCCCTTCTTTCGGTGCATGGTAGAACATCGTACCGTGGTCGTATGAGCTGCCGTTCGCATATGTGTCTGTATGAGCATCGAAATGAACTAGCGCCATTTCGCCATAATGTTTCGCATAAGCACGCAGAATCGGAAGGGTGATGAAATGATCCCCCCCCAGTGCAAGCATTGTTTTCTCGCTTTTTAAGATCTCGCTTGTCGCCGCTTCCAAACGGTAAGTGAAGTCTTCTGCGTCACCGCAATCGAAGACCAAGTCTCCGGAATCAATGACGGTTAACTTATCAAATACGTTGAAATCCCAAGGGAATTTTTTACCTTCCCAGGCTAAATTCACCGAAGCGCGACGGATAGCATCCGGACCCATGCGAGCCCCTGAACGACCAGATGTTGCCATGTCGAGAGGAACGCCGAGTACCACAACGTCTGCCTCTGCAGTCACCGGATTTTTAATGTACGGAAGACGCAGAAACGACATTGAGTTGGAGTAAAGCGAATAATCAGTTTTAGTAAACAAATCATTCATATCAGAAATCCTCTAAATAGGTGTATCCCACCAAACCTTGTTCCAGTTCAGCAAGGATTTGTGTTTGTTCACCGGCTTCAACTCGTTCCGAAACCAGTTGCTTGTAATTATCTCGAATCGCTTCAACGTCGATATGAACATAACGCATCATGTCTTCTACGCTATCACCTTCGTTGATGTAGCTAATTTCAAACTCACCGTTCTCTTCTACGTTAACAACCACACTGTGGGTGTCACCAAATAAGTTGTGCATGTCACCAAGAATTTCCTGGTATGCGCCGACTAGGAAGAAGCCCAGCAGGTATGGCTTATCTTTGGTCCATGCAGGAACTGGTAACGTACTTTCTATACCTTGACCATCAACGTAAAGATCAATCGCACCATCAGAGTCACAAGTGATGTCCAACATGACCGCTCGACGTTCTTCGGCGTCGCCTAAGCCAGAAAGCGGCAATACAGGGAATACCTGATCGATCCCCCATGCGTCTGGCAGAGACTGAAAGAGCGAGAAGTTAACAAAGAACTTGTCTGCGAGACGTTCGCTCAACTCATCCAGAATAGGACGGTGGAAGCGGTTCTTCGTGCTCATCTTACGACTCAATTCGAAGTAAATGCGCAGTGACAGTTGTTCTGCCCAGGCACGCTGCTCAAGGTTAATTACGCCAGTTGCAAAATTAGAATGTGCTTCTGCCAAGTCACTTTGCGTGTCGTTGTAAATCTCAATCAGTGCTCGAGCGTCAGTGCCGTTTTGCAAGTTTTCCCAATTACGCCACATGTTTTGCAGCAACAAAGGGGCATCATCGGCTGGAGCAAACACGTCTTCAGGTTGGTAAGCTTCTGTGCCAATTACATTGGATACCAACACGGCATGATGCGCCGTCAAAGAGCGACCGGACTCAGAAATAATCACCGGCATCGGCTGCTCATATTGCTGACATACATCGCCAACCGTATTGACGATATTTCGTGCGTATTCAGCAAGGCCATAGTTCATCGAGTTGGATGATTGGCTACGTGTTCCGTCATAATCTACAGCTAAGCCGCCACCCACATCGAAGTAATCAATGCCGGCACCCATTGCGCGCAGCTCGCAGTAAAAACGTGCAGACTCATTCACACCGTTGCGTACATCACGAATGTTCGCCATTTGTGACCCAAGATGGAAGTGCACCAATTGCAAAGCATCGAGGTTACCACTGTTCTTCAGGCGGTTAATCACACTCAGCACCTGTGATGCAGACAGACCAAACTTGGACTTTTCGCCACCACTTGATTGCCACTTACCGGCTCCCTGAGAAGCAAGGCGAATACGCAGACCCAATCGAGGCTGTACGCCCAAGCTTTCTGCTTCTTGCAGTACCAGATCAAGCTCTGATAGCTTCTCTAAGACGATAAACACTTTATGTCCGAGCTTTTCGCCAATCAGCGCAAGGCGCACGTATTCACGATCTTTATAGCCATTACAGACAATCACGGAGCTAGCTTGTTGAGCCAGGGCCAGTACGGCTAATAGTTCCGGTTTACTGCCAGCTTCGAGGCCGAGTTGTTTCGTCTCGAGCTCTGCCTGGCTGGCGAGTATTTCATCAACCACTTCACGTTGCTGGTTTACCTTAATTGGGTATACCAACAAGTATTTATTCGGATACTGATAATCTTCAATCGCTTGGTTGAAAGCATCACAAAGACCATGCACACGTTGATGCACGATCTGTGGGAAGCGAACGAGAACAGGCAAGTTCAGCTGCTTCGCTTCTAGCTCTTTTACAATGGCACTGAAAGGGATTTGATGTGCACGGTCACTTCGAGGAGAGACGTATACCTCGCCTTGGTTATCGATACCGTAGAAGCCTTGGCTCCAGTAGTGAACGTTGTAGTCCGCGCGAATGCGGTCTAATTTCGTTGCTTTTTCCAACTCAATTCTCACAAAAATGTACTTAACCCTTTAATTTATTAGAAGGAAAGTACCAAAAAGCAATTCATGAGGCATTAATACCAATCACAGTGAGTAAGTGATCAGAAATAGCGCAGGAAAAATGCATGATAACAAGGCACAACTTTTTCATAAGTAGTTACTCTACAGTCAAAAATTGTAACGCAGTTATCGAACATTTTAACCAGCTAGAATGACCAGTTATTTGCTACGATTGGTATCACCTCATACCCTGACACGAACTCCGTGTGCGCGCATTAACGGACAAAATTTGTTTAGAGTCTAATGATTAAAATCTATCTTATCGATTAGGCTTTGTTGTCGAAGATTGGTGTAAATATTTATACCCAGTTTACTTCTTGAGGGGGGATTCAGAGTGCTGTTACTGGTGTCAAATTAACTTGGACAACATATATTTAACAATTTAATGTTTCTACTGTTATAGTTGGTCTGACCAGCAAGGATGTGGTCTTAAAACAGTATAAGGATAGATTTTGCAGCTACATAGAATTCAGGGGTACATACAGACCATGTACCTGGCCGAGTACGCCGATAAACTCATGTTGCTTGATGGTGCAAGCCGAGCTGATATCCCTCATCTTAAAGATTTTATTGAGTATCAACTTAAGCGACCATTTACCGATCTCAAGCTGGTGGTCGTAACCCACATGCACCCGGATCATGCGGGAGCGGCGCATAAGCTTAGAGCTCTGACAGGGTGCAAAATCTTAGCGGCCAAACGTGATGTTCAGTGGTACAGCGGTATTGATGGCTGGTTGATGCATTTGACGGACTTGGCGTTGGCTAGGTGGATGGCAAATCGAATGCACAAACCCAAACGCAACCTGTGGTATTCAAGGAAACTGAATCCAGATATTGAGCTGGTGGACGGTGAAACTATTCCTGGTTTTGAAGATTGGCAGGTATTGGAAACGCTGGGGCATACCGACAGAGATTTATCGGTCTATCATGCGGAGCAGAGTGTGTTGTACGTCGCGGATCTGATAGTAAAAGTGAAGAAGCACTTAATTGCACCGTTTCCTATCTTTCACCCCAATCAATATCGTCTTTCCGTTAAACGGGTTTTTGAACTGCAACCAAGCTGTTTGTTGCTTGCGCATGGAGGGGAAGTGGTTTTGGATGAAAACGCCTATCGGCATATTCTGGATACAGCGCCGACCAAGCCGCATACCCATTGGCGAGCGACGAAAATAAAAGCGAAAGGGCTGTTGAGTGTGTTGTTGCGGAGAAACAAGAGATGAGTGACATTTTGTAAAAGGGTCACTCATCTATACGATAGCGTTATGGCGCTAACAAGTGTGACTGGCTTGGGTCAACTAACACTTTATCTGCCATTGCCTGACGGCCTAGCAGCATCATGTACGTCATGTTTTCGCGGTTAGTCAACGTAATGTCTATTGGCCACTGTTGATCGTTCATGCGTAGCATTGTGGTGATCACACAGCGGTGCTCGAACGTCCCGTTTGAGGATTTCACTTTACGGTTCGCTTTTAATGGCGCTGTACAACGAACGACCTGTTCTAAGTGATAAACATCCGGGTGAAGATCGAACTCTACGTACGAACGGCCGTTTTTCTCAAAGCACTCGATATTATCGACGTGAAGAGAAGAAGTTTGCGCCCCAGTATCAATACGAGCTTCAAGATGGGGAATTCCTAACTCTGGTAAGCAGATTGCTTCGGCATTCCCAATGACAATTTTCTGATTCATAGTGTCATCCTAGCGACGGGTCGCATAAAGAGGCGAAGTCACCTCTTTATACTGTTTGGATAGTGATCAACCTTTACCGCGAGTACGGTTTGAATTTGGTTTTGCGTTTTTTTCGATAAAGTCGAAAATCATCCCTGCAATGTCTTTATTTGTTGCTAACTCGATGCCTTCAAGACCTGGTGAGGAGTTCACTTCCATCACTACAGGACCGTTTTTCGATTGCAGGATGTCTACGCCACATAGGTTTAAGCCCATTACTCTTGCTGCATTAACCGCCGTTGCACGTTCTTCTTTGCTCAATCTGACAAGTTGAGCAGAACCACCGCGGTGAAGGTTCGAGCGGAACTCACCTTCTTTTGCCTGACGCTTCATTGCTGCAATCACCTTATTGCCCACAACGAAACAGCGAATGTCAGCGCCTTTAGCTTCTTCGATGAACTCTTGAACCATGATGTTCGCTTTTAAGCCCATAAAGGCTTCAATCACACTTTCTGCTGCTTTATTGGTTTCAGCAAGAACAACACCAATACCTTGAGTACCTTCAAGTAGCTTAATGACAAGAGGAGCACCGCCAACGTTTTTGATCACGTCCTGAATGTTGTCAGGGTGGTGAGCAAAACCAGTACGTGGTAAGCCGATGCCTTTGCGAGATAAAAGCTGCAAAGAACGTAGCTTGTCACGTGAACGGCTGATCGCTACCGATTCATTGACACAAAATGTACCCATCATTTCGAATTGGCGTACGACAGCTGTGCCGTAGAAAGTGATTGAAGCGCCGATACGTGGAATAACCGCGTCGTATTGTGGCAATTCTTCACCCATATAACGAATCTTAGGGTTGTTACTCGTAATGTCCATGTAGCAGTGCAGAGTGTCGATAACATCAATTTGATGTCCACGTTCTTCGCCTGCTTGCTTTAGGCGCATGGTTGAATATAAATTCTCATTACGAGAGAGAATAGCAATACGCATGGCTGTTCCTTTGTAAGTCAGTACCAGGTTAAAAATATAAGTATAGAGTATAGAATGCAGCAGGCTGATGATATTGATATGACATAACCTACATACTTCAACGAGTTAGAATGGTGGTTGGACAACCACGTCGTTGAGGGTGTGCACATTAGATTTTTTCGCTGGCAGATGAAAACGAAAAAAACTCGTCGTGACGACAAATATTTTTTATCGAACTGAAGCGAATTACGATGGGTAATCTCTAGCAAAGAGCAACGATGATGGGTGGTAAAAATGATAAAACCCCGCCTGGTTTCCCAGACGGGGCTTATTCTTTTTCGCAGCAATCCGGCTACTAAATAGGTGCTCCCTGCATCTATCCTTGATAATGGCTAAGTCCTTTAACCGAGTTCCCTGTTCATCGCCTTCCTAGCGGTGTCCATTCTAGCCTGTCATCCTGACGGGCGAACTCTATCCTAGAGCTTAACTACATCCTTGCTGACAACTCATCCTAAGCTATCAAATCTTCATCCTGAAGATACCTAATCCTTTAGGCTTTTTCCTGTTCCTGCCAACATCCTGTCGACACATTCAGTATTCATGGTTTGTGGTTTTGACTCAATCCTCTATTTGCAATTATTTTTGAAATCGATTGCATGAATGAAATTGTTTTTATTTATAAACAATAAGTTAATGTTGTTTTCTGGCTTTAATCTTAGTGTGCATTAATCCATTTGCTTACACGCTATGTAAGAGATCTCGCACAAGTTGTTGGGCTAATATCTTAAATGTGAGGGTTTTGGATGAACTGGCTGATTTGCTCTCGATCACAAACCGGTCTATATATCCTGGGAGATCAATATTCTCTGCTGAACAAAGTTTTCATTATTCTAAGAGAAGTAATAAATGAGTTCGATGGAAGACTTTGTTGTATCGCAGGTTTTTATCTCTGAGTGCTAGACTTTTGCGTTAAGAGTGTGGTAATTGATTATATTCCACCTCGGAAATTCTTATTAAGATTTGGTGACAGTAAAAAGAAGGAACTTGATTGCCATTTTTCTGTCATATCAGGTGAGTAGGTTGACCGTGTAAGGAAGATAATATTTGATTTGCTCAAATATTATCGATAGTAAAAAGACCATTATTGTCATTATGTTGTGAATTTGGTCACGGTTAATTGGTTGATTCCTATATAGATTTAACGGAATTGCAAACCTTAGACAATAAGCTCAACGTGAGCGTTACTTATATAAATAAGGGAGATTACTATGAAAAAGATGAGAAGAGCTCAGTTACATCGTGTTCGTATCCAGTATTGGAAAGATACGAAAGATGAGACAGCTAAAAAATCATAGTTAACTACTTTTGACGTCAATGGGCTGGCAGTGGAATACAATATTCCCAGCAATTGCCAGCTCTAAAATACCCTCCTAGTGTTACTTTCCTTCAGACAAAAAATAAAAAAGCCGATCCGAAGATCAGCCTTTGTATAATTTCCTAGCTCAGTTTCCCTGTCTGGAATTACAAGTAGTTGGCATCTACCAATTCGCCAGCTTTTGCAGTTTTTACTTCAGGGCGTGCTTCCAGCCAAGCCAGAACTTGTGCTTTTTGCTCTTCAGTTGCATTGCCGTAGCGCTCAGTTGAGCACAGGAAGCCTTCAAACAGTTCCAGACCACCACCGCCAAAGCACAGACCCAAACTGTCAATGTAGTCAACAAAGTCATCAACGAATACATCGTAGCGGTCGAAGTCATTGATGTCTGTTTCACAGCTGATTTCGAACCCTAGGATTGCGAATTCGCCTAAGAACAGTTTTTTACGGATACGACGGCTTTTGTTATCGATTTTTTCTAATTTCATAACTATCTCTCGTAGATGATCTTATTACGCACACGTTATACCTTCTATAGAATCATATCCCAAGTAAAATTCTATTAATACGACATGTTTGGTTGTTCTTTGTGCAAGCGGTGTCTCGTGTTCTTCTGTGTTGATAGGGTGTTTAACCGCGCTAGAGTCGATTTGGTGAAGAAATAATTCAGCAACATAACCTTCATTTATCTTAATTATTATTGTCACAATGTTTCTCCAAACTTCCCCTCGTTCAACTACTTATAAAATCTAATTTAAAATTAAATCAAATATTGGGAAAGTGAGATCATGAGTAAGGAAACGTTCAACGCAACGCGCTTTAACCACAGCAATAACAAACCTTTTGAAGAAGTATTAGAAGCGAGTCTATCTCGTCGTAGCATTTTGAAAGGCGGCTTGGGCATCAGTGCGATGACTGCGTTTGGTGCTTTTGGCTTGGCTGGGTGTAATTCATCTAGCTCAGGTACTTCGACAAGTGCTGCGTCTGGAGTATCAAAAGCAGTACTCAACTTTGAATCGATTCCTGGTTCGTTAACGGACGCAGTTTCTATTCCATCAGGTTACACCGCGCAGGTATTGGTTCCGTGGGGGACACCTCTAAATGCTCAGGGTAACGCATGGAAAAATGACGGTTCAAACACCAGTTCTGACCAGCTTAACGCATTAGGCATGCATCACGACGGTATGCATTTCTTCCCATTGAATGACAGCACGACAGATGGCTTGCTATGTATCAACCATGAATACATCGATACAACAGCGCTGCATCCGAATGGCCCAACGGTTGAGAACAATGTTCGCACCATCGTTGACGAAGTTCGTAAAGAAATCAATGCTCACGGCGTATCTGTGGTTCGTATCCAACTTGAAGACAACATGTGGAAGCTGGTTGATGCTGATCCACTTAACCGCCGCTACACGGGTGCGACAGTGATGGATCTATCTGGTCCAGTTGCGCACACTGAATTGACAGTAACACGCTTTTCTCCTGACGGTAGCCAAGCTCGCGGTACGCTGAATAACTGTGGTAACGGCTACACACCTTGGGGAACTTACCTAACTTGTGAAGAGAACTGGCCAGGCTATTTCGTTAACGCGGGTACTCGTACAGAAGAGCAAGATCGTATTGGCATCGAGTCAGGAAGCACTCGCTACTTATGGGAAACTCTAGCTGGTAACGCTGAAGAGCGATTGGATGAGTTCACTCGTTTTAACTTAGCACCGACAGGCGCAAGCTCAAGTGACGATTACCGCAACGAAGCTAATGGCCATGGCTATATTGTTGAAATTGACCCATACACGCAAAACTCTCGTGCGAAAAAACGTACTGCGCTAGGTCGTTTCCGTCACGAAGGCTGTGCATTCGGTAAGCTGGAAGAAGGTAAGCCGGTTGTATTCTACTCTGGTCACGACTCTCGCTTTGAATATCTTTACAAATTTGAATCAGCTGCTGCCTGGGACCCTGCTGATGCAAACCCAGCGAATCGCCTGGCAACAGGTGATAAGTACATGGATGAAGGCACGCTTTATGTTGCGCGCTTCAATGAAGACAGTACAGGTACATGGCTGCCACTAACGCTAGATAGCGTCACCACTGATGGCGGTACGCTGGCTGACGAGTTCGACTCATTAGCAGAAATCATTCTCAACACAGCGGGTGCGGCTGACAGTGTTGGTGCAACGCCGATGGACCGTCCTGAGTGGTGTACAGTTGACCCATTCACTGGCACGGTTTATCTGACACTGACTAACAATACTCGTCGTACAGAAGATACCAATGCGGCAAACCCACGCTTAAACAATAAATTTGGTCACGTGATTCGCTGGGATGAAGGCGATTCTGCTACCGAGTTTAGCTGGGATATCTTTGTGTTTGGTTCACCAGCAAATGGTGATGCTGACACTAACCGCTCAAGCCTAACGGAGTTAAACCAGTTCGCAAGCCCGGATGGTTTGTCTTTCGATGGCCGTGGCATCCTTTGGATTCAAACGGATAACGGTGCAGACGAAGTGACCTCTTACACCAACGACCAAATGTTGGCAGTCGTACCATCGAAACTGACTGATGAAAATGGCGACCAAGCGACGATTGGTGCGGATAACCAAGCCGAACTGAAACGCTTCTTTGTTGGTCCAAACGGTTGTGAAGTGACTGGCTTTACCATTAGCCCAGATTACAAATCATTGTTTGTAAATATCCAGCACCCGGGTAACTGGCCATACAGCGATGATGCAGCAGAAGAAACACCTGATGGTACAACGGTTCGTCCTCGTGCATCGACAGTTGTGATTCGCCGTGAAGACGGTGGTGAAATCGCAGTATAACTGCCGCCAGTAAACGGTTTTAAAAAGCCCTGCTTGTGCAGGGCTTTTTGTTTTGTAATCAATGCAGAAATCTACTTAGAAAGAGAAAGTGTGCTGGTGATCGTGTGCATAGGAGCCTCTGGGAGGTCATGATATTGACCAAAAAGCGTAACTTGATTACGGCCAGAATGCTTAGAGTGGTATAGCGCGACATCGGCTTGAGTCAGTGCCCTGTCCATCGTACTGCTTTGTACGAGTTCACTGACCCCAAAACTCATCGTAATTTTGAACTCAAATGACTGAAGGGATGCTTCATTTTCTATCGCCGTTCTAATCTGCTCTGAAAAATTTTTTGCTTGATCCAATTTGTCTAAAATAATCATCAAGAACTCATCACCGCCCACACGAACGACACATGCGGATTCAGGCAACTGTTTTTTAAGTATGTTGGCTATCTTTTCCATCACCTGATCGCCGGCATTATGGCCAAATTGGTCGTTAATTGCTTTAAATCGATCAATATCGGCCATCACGACACTAACAGGAAGGTTATGTTTACTCGCGTCTTTGAGCAGGCACGGAACGATATCTTCCAATGCTCTACGATTATAAAGACCGGTTAACGCATCGCGTAGAGATAAGTCATTAATCGATGCAACAAGGCGGGCATTAATTAACCACAAAATGTTAAAACTTAAAGCAACGATCAGACAGATACTAAATAAGAAAGTAAGTTGATGGATAACGCCTGCATTCATAAAGCTAGCCATCTCTGGTGCGAATATACTCCAAAGGGCTCTTGCTCCCATAAAAGCGCTATAACAAAAGAAAGAATAGGCCATGGTTTTTACAGGAAGGTTTAGATCATTTTCTTTACCTTTGAGCATCGCAATGCCACTGCATAATGTCACCAAACACAGATAAACACTCAGGTAGATAACGCGACTTTTGACCGAAGGTTCGTAAAAAGTGAAGTAATAAAATGAGGCGCTAATCAAGGGGATAAAACACGCCATAGTGTGGGCGAGTTTAAGTGGAAAAGAACGGAAAATGCTCACACTATAAAGCGTGAGTAAGAAGCCTATTAAAATAAGCGTATTGGCCACGATAATGGTGACCCAGTCGGGAGCGGAATCTCTGAGTCCAAGCAAAAATGGTCCGAGACCAATAAACAACAAAGAGACAGAAAAAGTGCTCAATCCTTTTATTTTATTCTGTGTGTATTGGTAACATAGGAGGCTAATAGAACAGATGCAAGAAAACAAAATAACAATAAAGTTAAGTGTTCTTACATCTAAATAGTGATTGTCCATAGGCGCTCCGTAATGAGTTATCACTCAGGTAACTCCTTTACCTGAGTTTAACAAATAAGCCCCTAATATATTAACGTAATTATAGATAGTTGTCTTATGTGTGACCGCTATTCTTTGACCAACGCCAGAGTCTCCCCTTTGTTTTCGTTTGGTTTAAACAACAGGCCGAGCCCAGCAATGACGACGCTCGGTACAATCCAACTGGCAAATTCATTGTAGAGAGGCAGGTGAGCGCTCATCCATTGATCAATGGATTCAGGCATATTACCCAGAATATGCATTGCATCGACACAACCAAATAGTAGTGCGGTGAACGCTGTGAATACCACCATTAGTTGGGACATTTTATTACGCAGTGGAGCCATCATCATTAAGGCAATCGCGACTGGATGCAGGGCAACCACTACCGGTAAGGTAATTGCCAGAAGTTGTTCTAGTCCAACATTGGCAATCAATCCTGCCAATACCATTGTTGTGATGACACTGCCTTTGTAGCTTACTTTATTAAAGGTCTTGTCATAGAACTCGCTTCCTGCCGTGGTGACACCAATAGCCGTTGTCAAACAGGCTAAGACCATGACTGCGCCTAATAAAAGCGAGCCAAAAGCGCCAAAATGACTGAAAGTAAACGCTGTTAGAATCTCACCACCGTTACTGAATTCATTGCCCAGGTAAGTACTCGTCGAGCCAATGTAAGCCAAAGAAATATACACAAACGCCATGGCAACGGCATACATAAGAGCGGCGATTAAAGTGTATTTTGCCGTTGCTTTTCGGCAGTTTATTCCCATGCTTCTAATTGCGCGGAAGATGATCCAACCAAAGCCAATTGATCCCAGTGCATCCATCGTCATGTATCCCTGAGTCAGGCCTTCTGCAAAAGCACCTCCTAGGTATGGTCCCGTTGCGTGAGTGGAATCACCGGCAGGGTAGACCAGTGCCGTCACTGACAAGACAATTAAGATTGCCATTAAAGCGGGTGTCAGAACTTTTCCGAGATTGTCTATCAACTTACCGGGATATAGAGCAAACAAAATGGTAACTACGCAGAACACGGCGGTGAAGGGGATTAATGCTGCATCACCAAGCATCGGCGCAAAGCTAAATTGATAAGCCACGGTAATAGCGCGTGGAATTACGAATGCCGGACCAATGACGATGAAAACCATTACCCAAAAGCTGGTGGCTAATGGTTTGGGTAAAGCAGCGGTTAATTTATCTGAGCCATTAACAATCGCGACGATCACCAATGCCATTGCAGGTAATCCCACTCCGGTCAAAAGAAAGCCTGCCATACCGCTGAGAAAGTTTTCGCCAGCCTGATACCCCAAGAATGGAGGGAAGATAAGATTACCCGCGCCTAAATACATGGCGAAAGTCATAAAGCCTAAAGCAGCGATATTGCGTGCGCTTAACATTGTTATTCCTCTTGTGTTTCGCTTGAAAGAAACTGAAAGGAATGGGGAGTGTGTAGTGACCCGTCAGCTTCTTATCAAGCTGACAGAAAGTGTGGTATTGCCTGTCAGCCCTGAATCAGTCTCAGAGAGAGCAGGAGGATCGCAGCAGCAACACCTGAAGGGCGTTTTAATGCAAATGTTGATTGCATGGTCGCTGACATGAGAAATCCTTATATAGTGAAAAATGCCAAGGGACACGTTTGCCTTGGCTCATCGCTACACTAACGAACATTACGACCTCGGCACAACCCTACAGAGGAAAATAAGTTGATACGGTTAAGGTTTGTTTTTAGGTTGGCATTATAAACTGGATTTTAAGAGATAAAATGGAATATATAACTGCTGTGTTTTGGCTTGGTATTTTAGTTTATGGCTTTCTGCTCTTCATTTGGATTTTTTCGCTACAACAAATTGTTCAAAAGGTAAGCAGATTACCATTGTCCTAATCTCTGCTTCACGATGAAGACATTTTTTCTGCACAATTTTAATGAAAGTGTAGTTTGGGTGTATTTTTCATAGTGACCCTGGAGAGCCGTGACAATTTCTTATGTCGGATAAACCAATGTTGTTTCGTGTGGCAGGCTACGCGGTATTCCCTGTCAATTTTGTTTACAGTGGCGGTAATTTAAGTTGCAGCAGTCTTAACTCTGGGTTTTTATTTGAGGTCGTATGAAATCAGTTTATGACTACATTGTCGTCGGCGGTGGTATCGTTGGCGTGTCTACCGCTTGGCAATTACAACAGCGTCATCCTGATCGTTCCATTTTGCTGGTGGAGAAAGAGTCTGGTTTCGCAATGCATCAGACCGGACATAATAGTGGCGTGATTCACGCTGGTGTTTACTATGCTCCGGGCAGCCTGAAAGCCGAATTTTGTAAACGAGGCGTTGAGGCTACCATCGCATTCTGCACCGAGCACGGCATTCCGGTTGAGAACTGTGGCAAACTTTTAGTGGCGACCAGTGAGCAGGAAGTCGAGCGAATGAATGCGCTCTATGAACGTTGCCACATCAATGGCATCGAAGTTGAGCTACTTGATCAAGCGCAGTTAAAGCTGGCGGAGCCAAACATCACGGGGTTAGGCGCGATTTATGTCAAAGACACAAGTATTGTTGACTATCGATTAGTGACGAAACACATGGCGAAAGCGTTCCAAAAGCTCGGTGGGCAAGTTAGCTTGCGTACTCAAGTGGTTGCGATTGAAGAAAAAGATCAAGAGGTGCAGCTTACTTGTGTTTCTGACGGCCAGTCGATGCAACTGAACTGCAAGATGTTGATGACTTGCAGCGGGCTGATGGCTGATCGCATGACTAAAATGATGAAGATTAAGACCGATTTTCAAATCATCCCGTATCGTGGTGAATATTATCGTCTGGACAGCAAACACAATCATGTTGTGAATCATCTTATTTACCCCATTCCCAATCCTGACTTACCGTTCTTAGGCGTTCATCTGACTCGCATGATAGATGGCTCTGTTACTGTGGGGCCGAATGCGGTTCAAGGCTGGAAGCGGGAAGGATACGCTAAATTGAACTTCAGTTTTCGAGATACATGGAGAATGCTGCGCTTTTCCGGCTTTTGGAAAGTTACGCGAAAACATCTGAAAACGGGTTTAGAAGAGTTGAAAAACTCTTGGTGGAAGTCTGGCTACTTACAGCTGGTCAACAAATACTGCCCCATTATCCAAGTTGAAGATCTTAAACCTCACCCAGCAGGTATTCGGGCTCAGGCTGTGTTATCCGATGGCACATTAGTGCATGACTTCCTGTTTGCAGAGACTGCTCGTAGCCTGCATGTGTGTAATGCGCCGTCACCAGCCGCAACGTCAGCAATACCTATCGGAGAATACATTTGCGATAAAATCGATGCGAAGATAAAAGCGAAAGTCGATATAGGCGAAGAGCGCTATTGATGAGATGTTTGTAAGAGGCTCTCGGGTTACGCAAGCTCGAGAGCAATACGTACGAACTGCTCATCTTGATATTGAACAGCGTAATTAAACGTGTTGTTGGCGTAAATACTACCAAGGAATAGTGAACGCTGACTCATAGGGCCACGGAAAAGCATCGAAATAGGTGCGATCAGGGCGTTATTGTCGTCGAAATGCTGATTTAAGTTCTCAGAGAGGACGCATAGCAGACAGCCATGTTGATCATGCGACAGATCGACATCCTCCGGACGAGAGAGCAATACGGTAGTGCCTAATTTCTTTTCGATTTCGTTAATAAGTAGCAGGTAGCTATCTAAATGTGGCTGAGGGTTACTTGGCTTGTCTGCTCCCACACAGCGTTCCAGCAATACTTCTAGATTACCGCTTTCCCCTTTAGCTTGCTGAGTCAGCGATTTTAATGGCTTTTTAATCAGCTTGTAGCGATTGCTTTTCAGCTTTGGTTTAAGCCATTTTTGCAGCAGATCATTACGTTCTTTTAAAGCGATAGGGCGAGAAGAAGCATGAATTTTAAAGTGTAGATGCAGTAAAGCATGCACAGCAAGTTCGCTCAGAAGTTGGTTTGCATCTGTGGATGGTCTTGCCTGCTTAGAACTTTGCATTACTCTCAAACGAAATCAAAAGAAGAAGGATAATGGTGCCGAGAGAGGGACTCGAACCCTCACACCAAAGGCACTAGCACCTCATGCTAGCGTGTCTACCAATTTCACCATCTCGGCATCATGATGCTCTGTAGTTACAGAGGCTTCGGAAAGAAGCGATTCAAATTGTATAACCAAATTCCATCTCTTGGCGAGTGTAAAGTTAAGCATTTTTGGCCATTCTAGTTTGATTGCGCATTTATTGGCCGTTTTCCGCTTTTTTAGCCAAAGGAATTTTACTTATAGCCCTGATTTAGATATGGACATTAACGAAAAATGTCTGGATTGCATGAAATATGAACGCTTGAACGTTTGCTTTTATAAATGTGATGAATATCTCTTTTTATTGACTATACTGTCGTCCCGTTTAAACGGGATTTAGGGTTTCGTTGTTCAAGGCCCTTACCCATACAAGCCGTCACATGGAGCAGGCAGAGTAATCAACTCGCCAGCAGTGAATGACCCCACGGACCGGACCAGCTCCCTTTAATTGCTTGTATAAGGTAAAAATAAGATGTCGAACTATTCGCTCTGTCTATATTCACATTCGCTGAGTGTGCCATCACTTAATACGTTGAGTCATTCTTTCACCAAGCTCTTTGGTGCTTCTCTTTTCGTTCACGTAGTGTAGGCCGAGTCATGAGTATCCTATTTAGTTTATTTGGTATCGCTGCACTCATTGGTTGTGCTGTTCTTCTTTCCGAGAGTCGTTCATCTATTAACTGGAAAACGGTACGCCGTGCATTACTGTTACAAATGGCTTTTGCGGCGTTAGTGCTTTACTTCCCGATGGGGCAGGCGGCACTTGCGAGTTTGAGTAGCGGTGTTGCCGGTCTGTTGAGCTTTGCAGACGAGGGCATTAAGTTCCTGTTTGGTGACTTAGCTTCTACTGGCTTTATCTTCGCTATCCGTGTCCTGCCTATCATCATCTTCTTCAGTGCGCTTATCTCCGCCCTTTACTATTTGGGCATTATGCAAAAAGTTATTCAGTTTATTGGCGGTGCTATCCAAAAGTTTCTTGGTACTAGCAAAGCTGAGTCTTTGGTTGCAACGGGTAATATCTTTTTGTCTCAAGGTGAATCACCGCTTTTGATTCGTCCATTCTTATCCAGAATGACACGATCTGAGCTGTTTGCGGTTATGGCCGGCGGCATGGCATCTGTCGCGGGCAGCGTCTTAGGTGGTTACGCAGGATTAGGGGTCGAGCTGAAGTATCTGATCGCAGCGAGCTTCATGGCTGCACCAGGCAGCTTGATGATGGCTAAAATCATCGTACCTGAGCGCGAACAGCCGAGCGATTACAGCAATATCGAATTGGATAAAGCGGACGAAAGCAATGTCATTGATGCGCTAGCAAGTGGCGCAATGGGCGGTATGAAAGTTGCGGTTGCAGTAGGCACCATGCTGATTGCATTCGTCAGTGTCATTGCTATGGTGAATACCGGCCTTGAAAACTTAGGTAGCGCGTTTGGCTTCTCGGGCGTGACGTTGCAAGCTATTTTTGGCTATATGTTCTCGCCTTTGGCTTGGTTAATTGGCGTCCCAACTCATGAAATTCTTGCGGCTGGTTCGTATATTGGCCAAAAAGTTGTGATGAACGAGTTCGTTGCATTTATTGATTTTGTACAGCACAAAGCGGCGTTGTCTGAGCATACTCAAGTTATCATTACCTTCGCTTTGTGTGGCTTTGCAAATATTGGCTCGATAGCGATTCAGCTGGGTTCCATCGGAGTTATGGCTCCTGAACGTCGTAAAGATGTTGCGAATATGGGAC
Organism: Vibrio natriegens NBRC 15636 = ATCC 14048 = DSM 759; assembly: GCF_035621455.1. NCBI lineage: Bacteria > Pseudomonadati > Pseudomonadota > Gammaproteobacteria > Vibrionales > Vibrionaceae > Vibrio > Vibrio natriegens. The sequence goes on along the minus strand of NZ_CP141823.1, from coordinate 758,553 downwards.
TCAGAGCGGTTGCGGCGGGTACGTTAGCTAACCTGATGAGCGCGTGCTTAGCGGGTATCTTTATCTCTCTGTAAAACTCTCGCTTCATTTAGTACGAAAAACCCGCCGTTATGGCGGGTTTTGTTATTTTTGCTCTTTCGGTACCAAACCATAGGGTATCGATTGAAACGATTTGGGAAATGATTGGTAACTCGGCCCTTGGCTCACGCCTTTCCAGTCCAGCAGCATGATGGCTAACACGTTTCGATGCTCACCAAATTTAAGATCAAAACTCCCTTCGACAGACGGGATCAACCCTTGCTCTTTATCCAGAGCTGCTCGTATCGCATTTCGTGTCTTTTCTACCACAGGGTCATGCGTTAGCCCTGCTAGAAGGAAAGAAATGCCAACTTCCGCAATGACATCTTCTTTGCATCGAAGCAGTATGGTATCGATGTTTTTGCGCAAGTAGTCGAAAATCCACTGATGCTGTTGTTCACTTACTTGTTTTTGGTAGTACTGAGAATCGGCAAAAATAATGTGCGTCATGCCGTAAATTTTGTTCGCATACTGTTGAGTCGATAGCTTCTTATCTTTTTCGTCGGGATAGGTTGCTTGAAACGCTTGTGTAAACGCTTCAACCACATCTTGCTCTCCGAGCTGTTTTAGCCAATACACTTGATTGGCTAGCTGCGCCGCCCAAGCTTCGATCATCTCTTGGTCAGTGGCGTATCGAGTAAAATCATACCTGCGCAACACTTCTCTGAGAGTGGTATCGTTTTTGTGTTTCAAACCGTATTCGTCTGCTCTTGCCATTGCGCCGAGCAAATCAATGCCAAGGTATAAGTACTCTGGGTGGTGCTTTGTCACCGTATACCGCAGCTGGCCTCGCTCATCGTCTTTATTTTGATAGCTTGTCAATCGTTGTGACGCATACAAAATGATCTCTTCGGGCTGGATGACTTCGGAGGACAGTTTATTTAACCGGCTCGCGACTTGCGCCATATCTGTCCAAACAGCGGGTAGGTATTTTGGGTCCTGCGTCTGTCTGTACATACGCAGACCAAAATGCCCCTCTTTAAATGGAGGAAGAGTGAAAAGTTCCCGTTCATAAGTATCCCGAATTACTTGCGCTGATTGAGCGTAGCTTAAGGGAGGAGATTCAACCTCGTTGGCTTGAGTTTGAAAAATGAGAGAGCATGATAGTAAAAACGCTAAACTAATAGGCTTGATACGCATAATTTCATTCCATGAAAATCTTTTCTAAAGTTATCACCAATACTTACATGAAGTGTAAAAGGTTGGTCAATACTACAAAATATGTCGAAAAGTCAGGTTGATGCGCTCACCTTTGGGCTTTGAGGTTTTGGGAACGCAGTGGCGCCAGTGGTGTTGAAGCTCTCCGGTCATGATCAATAAAGCACCATGAGAAAGATCGTATTCAATCTGGGTTTTACAATGTAAATTCCTTAGCAAAAATCGTCGACTGTCACCTAAATTTAGCGAAGCGATCACCGGATTTCGGCCTAGCTCGGGCTCGTTATCTTGATGCCAACCCATAGAATCCTGACCATCGCGGTATAAATTGGCCAATACCGAGTTGAAAGTTACTTCAGCGATGGCTTCACAACGCGCTTTGAGAGTAAGCAGTTCGGGTGTCCACGGATAAGGGGTCATTGTCAGCCCTGAATAGGTGTAAGCGGCGTCGCCATGCCAAGCTTGCAGCCGAGGTTGCAGGACTGACTTGCCAAAGATGTTAATTCGTTCTTGCTGCCATGGTAATGTTTTCCTGAGGATAGCAAAAAAGTTGTCGGCCTCGGCAGCTTCAAGAAAATTTGGATGATAATAGAGTTTACCTTGCTGCACTTCTTGCCAGAATGAGCTGCTAAATAAGTCATCTTGTTGCATTTTTTACCGCTCTACGTATAAATTTTTTAGATTATTGTTACCTTTATGATAGCTATTGAGTATTATTTGATTAAATAAGAATTTTAACAATAAATGAAAGCGTCTCGCAGCGGTATGCGAGATAGTGGGGAGCCAATGCGCCACTTTCCCAAGAAACAGTATTACTTTGCCTTATTCTTCCTGATTTTTTTCGTTTTGTTTGTCGGAGTTGTTGAACTATTACATCAAAACCAAAAAGAACATAACCGAGAGCAATTACTCGCTGAAGCCAAAGATCAACTTTCTATCCTCCGATCCAACCTGGAGGCAGGCCTTATGGCCGACATTTACCAAGCCAGCACTTTAGGTACGTTAGTGACATTGCTACCTGAAAGTGGTGCGCGCGAGTTAGGTATTGCCGCAGAACGTATTCTGAATAAAAGTAAGAATATTGATGCCATCGGTATCGCAAAAAATGACGTTATAAATCATATGTTCCCACTCAAAGGTAATGAGAGTGCGCTCGGGCTGGATTATAGAACAGTTCCGGAGCAATGGGCGCAAGTGAAAAAAGCCAGAGAGATTCAAGAGATATTCATCGCGGGGCCCGTTACGCTGGTGCAGGGTGGGCGAGGGTTGATTGTTCGAGTTCCTGTATTTCGAGATCCGCCAACAAATAGTGATTATTGGGGCGTTATCAGCGCGGTTATCGATTTTGATAGTTTGCTGAAAGAAACAGGCATTCTCGAGTTTTCTCATCGTTATCCTTTGACGATAAGAGGCTATGACAGTAGTGGTGCATCTGGCGATATCTTTTTTGGGGTGCCGAATTTATCAAAGACAAGGTACGCGACAGAGACGGTTTACTTCCCTTTTGGAAGCTGGAGTTTATCCGTATTCTCAAGTGATACATTGGAACAGCAACTGCCGTGGTACGAATTCCATGTGGTTAGAATTCTTGGCTATTCGGCTTTGTTGGCTTTGAGCGTTACGTTTATTGTTATTTATCGTCTGTATATCATCGCCGACACTCGTGCCTTACATGATGAGCTGACAAAATTGCCAAATCGTCGTTATTTCATGCAGTCCTATAAGCAGCAGTTTGAGCTCGCTAAGCGCTATAAAAAACGATACCACTTTGCTTTGGTGAACATCGACCTCGACCACTTCAAGCACATCAATGACACGCATGGTCATGATGCTGGCGATACCGTTTTACGAGAGACAGCGGAACGCATTAAAGGCAGTTTACGTCGTTCTGATATGGTTGCTCGCATGGGGGGAGATGAATTTTTAGTTGTCGTTTATAACCCAAAATCAGAGCAGAGCTTGTTGGCTTTACTACAGAAAATCGAATCAGCGATTTGCACGGCTCCGGTCATTTACGGGCAGGAATTCATTAAACTGCATGTGAGTATGGGTTACGCGATGTTTGAACCTGGAATGACCTCGCCAGAACAAATGTTGAAAATTGCCGACGAAAGAATGTATCAACACAAGCATGGTAAGCATCAAGCGGCTAAAGCTAAATTAGGCTAATCGGAAGCCGTTCTCGTTTTAAGACCTGGCGATCACTGTGGTTTCGCTGCTTGGTTGGGCGGTGTTCTTTTTGAGAAAGTAATTAGTAGCAATGCGGTTGGTAGCATATTTGCATTGCGTTGCGTTTTGCAATTGCAATTTGCAAAAATCCTGGTTAATAAAACAACGATATGCATCTGGATCGTTTAAAATACGGGATTTAAAAGTTGGCACGCATCGTGCTTGTATATAAGTGACCCTTATTAAGCCGAGGGTCACCTAGCCAACTGACGTTGTTAGTGAATGCAATTTGTTCACAAGTATATACCGCCAATCACGATTATTGTGATTGGCGTTTTTTCTTTCTAGAGGTTGAGAATGTTCACCTCATCTCCTGTTTGATCTGCTTCACCACACTTGCTGTAACAACTTGGCTGTCTTGGACAAACCGCACCTCTCGAGCAGATCAGTCTTGCCTGAGTCTGTATTCCACGCTCTATCCAGTTAATATTTAAAATTTTGGCGATGGTCGTTAAATCCTTTTTGATGTGTGTCGGAATAACACTACTGCCACCTGACGCCACACACAGGGACTTCAACTCTTCTGCGATAGAAACGGCATCGCCACCTTGCGCAGTGATCGCTGGATTTAAATCGATACCAGCGCATAACACGCGGTTGTTCCCTGCCGGATCAAATACATTGACTGACTCACAGCAGTAAATGCGTGGTTCATCACCGACATTAAGAATCGAGATTTGAGCCGAGCTGGTATCCAGTGGCTGCGCTAAACGGCGGAACACCGCCCAATGTTGGCAAGGATCGTTTACTTTGCGCATGTTGCCCCACGGTAAAGGAATACCATTCCCTCGATATACCGCTTTGAGCTTTCCTGGGCCGTAGGCATCAAAATAATGCCAATGCGGGTAAGGTGAAACCACCGTCATTCGGCGCATGGCCACAGAAGGAGAAACCCCGGCTTTTTTGTGTACGTCGATTTCGTATCCAGAGCGGTCGAGCAATTGACGAAACGGTACTTTAGGGCACAGCAGCGCACCCGCAAAGAAGCTCGATTCAAAATCACGCCAAGCCTGCAGAATATCTTGTGAATTCAGTTCCGAGTTGGACATTGGGCTGTCCATTTGCTCCCAGTTGTTCTGATGCCCAATGGTGAGTACGTTGTTCATCGCATCACTACTGTGCAGAACTCGGTGACCAATGTAGACCGCCAGATCATATTTCAGTCTGGTCGGGTAATCGCGCATTCGCTTGTTGAGATAAATCGTCCCTGGCGCTTCCATAAACGAGGTGATCAACTGTTTAGCACTCACGCCAAGCTCATCGATCACATCTTGAGGTGCTCGGTCTACCCATCGGATGTCGAGCCCCATGCTCTTGGCAATATCGATCAAGTCTTCGACCGAAAGGTTCAAGCGTTTAAGACCGACTTCTTCAGCCGCTCGCTCTAGATCAGGAAAGTGGTTCTGATGATTCTCTTGGTGAGCTCGAATCAGTAAGTGAGCAAACTGGCGTCCTGTAATTCCTGTTTGGGAGAGCATTTCAGGAATCGCAATCTGAAGAATATCATTAGAAAACAGGAAACTTGGCTCCAGCGCCATGCCACTAATACCACCACGGTTACCTTTATTCGGGGTAATAGCTTCGAGTTCCGGTTCATCATCTAAAAACCAAGCGGGATCTTTTTGGAAAACTTCCGCGATCACTTCCAGCATATCGATGCTCGGGACACGTTTTCCACGTTCAATCATAGAAAGGTAAGAAACCGAAGGCGCGTACTCTGGATTGATCCTTACACAGCGAGCAGACAAATCTTCCATGGTTAAATGGTTGTTTTTTCTCAGGTTACGTATTTTCGTTCCGAGAAAATGAGACTGACGAATTAAGCTTTTTGACACAGACATTTTTGTAAAATTCACACTGTAAAATTTTTGTTGTGAAATTGTAGTAAATTATTCGCTAGTCTACATACTAAGCAGACAAGGAAATTAACCATCAACTTCACAGAATTGTCTGAAACTTAAACAACAGAATTAAGTAAGTACTCTAGGACGAGTTTTTAGTGCGAGGATATGACGATGAATATGCTGAACTTCGATAATAAAGAAATGCAACAACAACAACGCCCATTTATCGCTGAAGCTGTATTTGCCGTCGAAGCGGTAAGTGCTGAGCAACAGAGCGAAAAACAAGTAAAAGCTAAGCAACTACTAGACCGTATGTTCCCTTTGGAGAACGGGTCACACCAAGACGTATCAAGCTACGTAATTGATTACCGTCATGTACTAGCTTACTTCAAAGACGGCTCTCACAGCGGTCTGGCAAGTCCGAAACATTTTGTGGCGTACACTGGTGAGAAAGAAGATCCTAAATCGATTTTGCTTAAAGATGAGTCAGGTAACCATGTTGAAGTAATGTTCGGTTGTCACAAAGGTACGGGATGTGTTGAACTGATGGACATTGATGACATTCAGTTAGAAACCCGCATCACGTTTAACCCTGAACTGACTGGTAATGCGCCAACGGCAATGCGTCACTGGATTAGCCTGGTTAAAGGTGACAAGAAAGGTAAGCCGATGGCTTGCAGTGAAGACAAAGAATACACGGCTAAAAATGGTGAAGATTACGTTCTGAGCTACTGCTACAACGTAGACTAATCTTCTGAATAAGCCAGATAAACAAAACCCTGCACAATATGCAGGGTTTGTTGTTTTTAAAGCGAGCAAGGTAAAGCCGTCGCACATTTGTTGCACGCTTTGATGCTAGATAGGCATGACTCGATTTCGACCTAACATCTTGGCATCATAAAGTTGCTTATCTGCTTTGGAAACCAGAGATTCCGCTGTCTCTCCGGGTTCAAATTCTGCCACACCAAACGACGCTGTTATGCTGTGAACCTGAGTGCCCGTGCGTTTATCTTTTACTCGTAGTTTTTCAATCATACGGCGCAGCGTATCAGCATATTGACGTGCAATACGCAGCGATTTGTTCGGTACAATTAACGCAAACTCTTCACCGCCAAAACGATAAGCACAACTTCCATCACGACAGCTCTGTTGCAGTCGTCGAGCAATCGATTTAAGAACGCTGTCACCGAAAAGGTGGCCATAACAATCGTTAAATTCTTTGAAATGGTCGATATCAAGCATTATCAGACTCATCGACTGATTTGCATCGACTAACGCGGCGAGATCTGAATCAAAAGCGCGACGGTTGTAGAGGTTGGATAGCCCATCAAATAAGGCGTCTTTCTGTACTTCTGCCAGTTGGGTTTTGAGGCGAGAAATCTCTTCACTGGCGTTGGTGAGCTGACTATTTAAAAACTTAGTTGAATGACGAATCTCATGCGCATCCTCTACGAACTGATGGACGGCGTTCATGACTTCCTCAATGCTCACATTGTTATCTTGAACTTTTTCTAGCTTGTTGACGCTCTTGTCTACCATGTCTGAAAATGTGGAGGTATCTGAAATCGTATCATCCATTGAACTTGATATTTCGTTCAACAACACTTCTATATTGTTTCTTAGATCGTCAAGACTGGTTTCCGCTTTATTTGCCACATAACGCTTATAGAGATTCTTCGTGGCAGCTGGCGGACAAACATCGTAGCTTTTTAACACCGTATCCATCTCTAGATTGAGATCTGGAATGGCGTTATCCACGTAGGTATACCAAAGCGCGTAGTTAGCTGGAGTTGCTGCTACGTAGTTTTTGATCATTAGTGGCACCGCTTTTTTTAAGTTAGCGGTTGATTTCTTAAACTCGTCAGTCATTTCTGAGATGAAAGTAACAAAATGGAATTAGTCTTAGAGTAGCGGAAAATGGAAAGTATCGCTTTAAATATTTGAATGCTTTATACAAAAATGAGTGATTAGGGTAATTATTGATAATTTAAAAGGCAGAAAACCCAAACCAATGACTAGAAGCAATAATTATTCGCATAAGGAATGATAGATGCGATATGAGACAGTTAGACTGATACTGGGTGATCAGCTCAATAGTGAGCATTCATGGTTTCAGCAAGTGGATGACAACGTACTTTTTCTGATAGCTGAACTGAAGCAGGAAAATACTTATGTGACGCATCATATACAAAAAGTATGTGCATTTTTCTCTGCGATGGCGCAGTTTGCGAAAGAAAAACAGAGTGAAGGCCATCATGTATTGTATTTGACTTTAGATGACACCCAGCCTTTTGAGAACCTAGAGCAATTGTTAAAGCACTACGTTAAAGAAGTGGGTGCGATTAAGTTTGAGTATCAAAGACCGGATGAATACCGGCTATTGGAACAGTTAGCGAATGTAAAACTAGAAGGCGTGGTTACGCGTTTTGTCGATACTGAGCACTTTTTACTGCCATTTGAGGAAATAGAGCCGCAGTTTCCGAAAGGGAAGCACGTCACGATGGAACACTTTTATCGCCGCATGCGTAAGCGTTTCAATATTTTGATGCAAGACGGCAAACCTTGGGGTGGAAAGTGGAATTACGACGCCAACAATCGCAATAAACTCAAAGCAAAAGACATCGAACAACTGCCTAATCCGCTGATGTTCAGCTTAAATGTGGATGAGATTATTGCGCGCTTAAAACGACACGATATCCAGACGATAGGCAAACTCGACGCAACTCTGTTGTGGCCAGTTAACCGTACTCAGAGCTTATCTCTTCTGGCGCATTTCTGTCAGGTCTGCCTCCCTTTGTTTGGACGGTTTCAGGACGCCATGACGGGCGAGCATGATGCGAAGTGGAGCCTTTACCACAGTCGATTGTCTTTTTCGATGAACAGTAAATTACTGCATCCGAAGGAAGTGATTGATGCTGCGCTTCGTGCCTTTGAGGCGAACCCCAATATCGATATTTCTCAGGTCGAAGGCTTTATTCGTCAAGTTTTAGGCTGGCGAGAGTACATACGCGCCATTTATTGGGCGAATATGCCACAGTATCCGCAGAAAAATGAGCTTGGGGCGTCACGCCAACTGCCCGGCTACTTTTGGAGTGGTGAAACGAAAATGGCTTGTATGCGTAATGCGATTGGACAGTCACTTGATTACGCCTACGCACACCACATCCAGCGTTTGATGATCACGGGTAATTTTTGTTTGCTGACAGAGATAGATCCAGACCAAGTGGATGAATGGTACCTTGGTATATACGTCGATGCGATTGAATGGGTGGAAATGCCCAACACCCGGGGGATGGCCTTGTTCGCCGATGGTGGCATTGTTGGCACTAAGCCCTACGCCGCCAGTGGCTCCTACATTAATAAAATGAGTGACTATTGCAAAAACTGCCATTACAACAACAAAGCTCGCAGCGGAGAAGGCTCATGCCCATTTAACAGTTTGTACTGGCGCTTTATGCACAAACACGAGAAGCGCTTAGCCAGCAATCCGCGAATCGGGATGATTTTCCGTTCGTGGGACAATATGGAAGAGTCGCAACGTCAAGCCATTCTGGATACTGCTGAGCAATACATATCAGACTTGGAGAACTTGTAATGAAAATTCTGGTTGCTGGTGGAAATGGTGGAATCGGGTGGGCGATAGTGCAAGAAATAGGAAGACGATTTCCGACTGCGGAGGTTCATGCTACCTATCGTCGACAAAAGCCAGACGTTCATCAAAGTGGAGTGATTTGGCATCAAGTAGATGTCAGCGATGAATCTCAAATAAGAAGCTTGAGTGAGTCTGTCTGCGAGGTCGATTGGGTGATTAACTGCATTGGCATGCTGCATATCAAGGACAAAGGGCCAGAAAAGAATTTGAGTTCTCTCGACGCCGAGTTTTTTCTTCAATCGGTCGCGGTTAATACCTTGCCAACTATGCTGTTGGCAAGGTATTTCACTCCTGCCTTAAAACGCAGCCACTCGCCAAAATTTGCTTCAATATCGGCAAAGGTTGGCAGCATCAGTGACAATCAACTTGGCGGCTGGTACAGCTACCGAGCTTCCAAGGCCGCGCTCAATATGTTTCTTAAAACCATGTCGATTGAGTGGCGTCGCACGGTAAAGCATGGCGTGGTTTTAGCGCTTCACCCCGGTACGACGGATACGCCTCTATCTGCACCTTTTCAGGCGAATGTGCCTTCAAATAAGCTTTTTACTCCACAGCGAGTCGCGTCTGATTTGATTCGGTTGATAGAAAAAGCAGCCCCGCAAGAGAGCGGGGCGTTTTGGGCGTATGATGGGGAGAGTTTACCTTGGTAACATCTTTTTACTACGACGCCGTTAGTGAGGACTTACTACGGCGACAGCGCTCTGAGCAATAAACCACTTCTGCCCAATTTCGTTGCCATTTTTTGCGCCAGGAAAACGGCCGTTTACAGATAGGGCAGGTTTTCGTCGGTAAATGCGCTTTAAACCCCTTCATACTTTTCCCACTATTTGAAAAGATACAAGTAATCGCCGTAACCTTGCTGCGCCATTTTATTTACAGGAACAAATTTCATCGCAGCAGAGTTCATGCAGTAACGCAGGCCGGTTGGTTTTGGTCCGTCCTCAAACACATGACCAAGGTGTGAGTCTCCGAATTTACTGCGCACCTCTGTTCTCGGATACAACAGCTTGTAATCGGTTTTTTCCACGATGTATCCGGGATTGATTGGTTTAGTAAAGCTTGGCCAACCGGTGCCGGACTTGTATTTGTCGGTTGAAGAAAATAGCGGTTCACCTGTGACAATATCCACGTAAATACCCGCTTTTTTGTTATCCCAATACTCGTTATCAAACGGCTTTTCTGTCCCTTCTTCTTGTGTGACGTAATATTGTAATTCCGTCAGTGTAGACTTGATTTTAGCTTGGGTAGGTTTGTTGTAAGCTTTGACCTTCGACAACAGCTTTTTTTCTTCGATAAGTTGGCGAAGGGTTTTCGGACGTTCTTTACGATCATCGCCGAACACGTCATCCAGGTACTGATCTCGTCCCGAAGCGTAACGGTAGTACTTGTATTTCAACCTGCTCTTTTTGTAATAGTCCTGATGGTACGTCTCGGCAGGATAAAACTTCTCAAATTTGATTAACTCAGTTTTCAGCGGTTTTGGGTAAATCATCGCTTTGTCGATTTCCATCATGAAGTCTTCAGCAATCTGCTTTTGCTGCGCATTGTGATAAAAAATCGCTGGGCGATATTGAGGACCGCGATCAACAAACGAACCTTTATCGTCGGTCGGATCGATGTGTCTGAAAAAGTAGTCCAGAACTTGCTCGTAGCTCACCACGCTTGGATCGTATTTCACCTCGACCACTTCAATGTGCCCGCTCTTACCCGAAGACACTTGTTTGTAGGTTGGGTTTTTAACGTGACCACCCGAATAACCAGAAACCACGTCCAACACACCGGTTAGTTGCTCTAAATCTGACTCTGTACACCAAAAGCAGCCGCCCGCAAGTGTCGCAACCTCTACTTTTTCCGATGTGTTCGTTTTGCTCATCGTATCCGCGCTGCTTACCGTACTGAGTAGTAGGAACAAGACTGGCAGCCCGAAAGAGAATCCGATTATTAACTTAGATAACGTCTTCATAGCATCCTCTATAATTAATTTCTCAACTGTTACGTAAATAGAAAGGTAACAGAGCGAAAAAATTGCACGAATCTTGAAAATTACGTTGTCCTTTTTTCTAACAAAGATAGAGTATCGGCACGAAACATACCTGCTCTTTGATACGAGGGTGTTAACGAACGATGCAATATGAGGTAAACCATGCAAGCAGAAGTTAAATGGGTCGAAGATTTTAAATTCCTAGGTCAGTCTCAGTTTGGCCATTCTGTCGTGATGGACGGGAATGGTGGCGCTACGGCTCCAAGCCCAATGGAAATGGTACTAATGGCGGCGGGCGGTTGTAGCTCTGTCGACGTTGTAGATGGCTTAAAATCTGCAGAGCAAAAGGTTGAGTCGGTCAACGCGAAGTTAACCACAGAGCGTCGCGAAACGGCACCGCGTATTTTTACCAAAGTGAATATCCACTTTGAAGTGTCTGGCAAAGATCTTAATCCAGAAGTTGTTGCTCAAGTTGCGGCAGATTCCCTCGAAAAATATTGCTCAGTTTGTTTGATGCTTGGAGAAGGCGTTGAGATGACCCATAGCTGGGAAATTGTTTAACCCCGCATAACGCCAAAAATCAGAAAACAGGAAGGAGAAAAGCGTCGTCTTTTCTCTTTTTTTATTTCTGAAATCACGTACGGTGAGTGGTGTTTTAAGTAGTAGGGTTTTCCAATGACAGAATTAGAGAAAATGATGTCTGGCCAAGTGTTTAATGGTATGGATGAATCAATCGATGCCATTAGGACGCACGCCACTCATGCATTGCGCGCGTTTAACAACAATACCGATGAAAGTCAGCGTGACGCGTTGCAAAAGCAACTGTTTGGTAAAGCTGGGTTGTGTATTGTTCAAGCTCCGTTTCACTGCGAGTTTGGTAAAACCATTGAAATTGGTGAAGAGACCTTTATCAACATGAATGTGGTTATGCTTGACGGTGCAAAAATTACCATTGGAAATAACGTCCTGATTGGCCCAAATGCCCAGTTTTATACCGCTTCACATTCATTGGATTATCGCAGTCGCCGACGCTGGGAAACCTTTTGTAAACCGATCGTTGTCGAAGACGATGTATGGATTGGCGGTAACTCCGTCATCAATCAAGGGGTGACGATTGGTGCTCGATCCGTCATTGCCGCAAACTCAGTTGTAAACAGTGATGTTCCGCCCGATTGCCTTTATGGCGGGACGCCAGCGAAATTGATTCGTCGTCTGGACGAAAAGGACTAGTTTCAAAACGATCTTCCATCAACCGAGTAAGATATGGTTGAAAATTGCGACTAAGTGCAAAAAGTTGCATTTGTCGAGGTAAGTATGAGTTATGCACTATATAGTTAGTGTTAGCAAACTTACCAAGTCGGGAGAAAAGAGATGGATTGGTACTTAGCAGTATTAAAGAAATATGCAGTGTTTAACGGAAGAGCAAGAAGAAAAGAGTATTGGATGTTCTTTTTGTTCAACCTTCTGATTACGATTGTTTTAGAAATTATTGATGGCCTTTTAGGTACGGCTTTGATTGGCGCTGTTTACGGGCTCGCTGTGTTGATTCCTAGTATTGCTGTTACCGTACGTCGATTACACGACATAGGACGTACAGGTTGGTGGGTATTGATTGGCTTGATTCCTTTGCTTGGTTTGATCGTACTGATTATTTTTGCTGCGACTGAAGGTAACAGAGGCAGGAATGAGTACGGCTCAGATCCGAAAGAGGCAGGTGAAGCCTTCGCTTAATATAACCAAATGACTTTAAGATGCTGAATTCAGAGCGTTGTCACTGGCTCGAGTTCAAGGAAAATAACCAGCGGAATAGAGAGTTTTTGCCAAGCCATTCTTGCTGAACTATGCAATTCGGTATAACTTTCTTTGAATAAATCTTGGCATTTTCCGAACACTGGATTTGATTTTAATCTCGGGTTAGTACCTCTTAAGCTTTAAACTGGCACTAATTATAAAATATGATTTTAACTATCGCTAAAAGCCTGCAATTACTTAATTTGCAGGCTTTTTTATTGTAGTTAACCTGAACGCAGGCTAGTTAAGTGGTTGAGAAAGGGGGGAGTTATGCCTTTTCGCGATTTATTTCTGGCGTTAGGATCCACTCAGCGCTGTCATTAAGTACATCCATTTTGGTGATTTTCCCATTACGCACCTCAAAACGGTCGGTGTAGCGGTTACCGTCAAAGTGACGACCATCTTTCCATTGCCCATACAAGTAGCCGATGGAGTAAACCACACAATGATCTTCTTTCTGCATCGCATCATACTGGACGATATTCTTTTTTACCCACTGATAGCGCTGCTGGTTAAATGCTGTGATAGCTTGGGCATTTTCCATCTCTCGGCGTCCAGTAAACGTGATCTTTACTTCGTTATCCATGTAGGTAGCGGCAGTATCTGGATCTGGAATCATTGACGCCTCTAAAAACTTACTCACGATTTCTACTGCTTTATCTACTTCTGTCATATCTTTTTCCTTGTTGTATACATTTGGTGCAAACTTATCCAAATCGGATCATTTTTGTGCACATTTTTACGTTAATTCACCGAAAATCAGGGCTTTTCGTCTGGCATCTTAATTGCTAGCAATAATTGTGCAATAGCTAGCAATCAATAAGAGAGGGATTTTATGAAGCGTTTAACAATGAAGAAATTGGTGAATAAAGGATTGAAGGTTGGGGTTGGTACGGTGCTTTCGTTAAGCGCTATTTCTGCTTATGCCGTTGAACCGATCAAAGTGGGGCTAGTCGCAGCACTTTCTGGGCAGTCTGCAAAATCAGGCGAGGCGATAACACGAGGCTTAGAAGTTGCCATTGATGAAATTAACGCGGCTGGTGGCGTACTTGGACGTCCGCTAGAGCTAGTGCGTCGTGACGATGAAAGTAATCCGTCTAAAGGTTTACTGGCCGCCCGCGAATTGATTCAGAAGGAAGATGTTTCTGTACTGTTTGGCGGGCTGGATACGCCAGTCTCATTGGCCATTGTTCCTGTGGCAAACAAAATGAAAATGCCTTTCATGGGTGTGTGGGCTGCTGGGACACCGATTACGAAAAATGGTGCCAAAGAGAACTATGTTTTCCGTGTTTCTGCTGTTGATGAAGTCGTTGACGAAGCTTTAGTGCAGTACGCCATTGATAAATACGAAATGAAAAAGCCAGGTATGCTACTGATTAATAACCCATGGGGCGAATCCAATGAGAAAGGGTTTCGACTCGCGCTAGAAGCTCGTGGTATGGATTACACCGGCATCGAACGAATTGAGTCTGGTGACGTAGATCTGGTTCCGCAACTCACTCGACTGAAAGAGAAAGGCACCGACACTTTGTTGATGGTCGCTAACGTAGCACCGTCGGCTCAGGTAGTGAAGTCACTTGAGCGTATGGGCTGGGATGTTCCTGTGGTTTCACACTGGGGGCCTGCTGGTGGTCGCTTTGGTGAACTTGCCGGACCAACTGCTGATCGCGTGCACTTTATTCAAACCTTTACGTTTACCGATACTCAGTCTGGAAAAGGTGGTGACGTATTTGCCAAGTTGCAGGCTAAATTCCCGGAAATAAAAACAGTTGCTGACGTGACGCCAGCTGTGGGGATCGCCAACGCCTATGATGCGATGCACCTAACGGCGCTGGCGATTGAAAATGCCGGTTCGACAAAAGGCAGTGACATTCGTTCTGGTTACTATCGTATCGATGACTACAAGGGGCTAATCAAGGATTTCAAACGCCCATTCAGTGAAACACAACATGATGCGATTGGCGCGAAAGATTATGTATTCACTCACTTCGTAAACGATCAAATTGTTCCTGTGCAATAAGAATAGTTAGTCACTAGGTCAACGTTAGGAGAGCGTGAAGCAATGTTAACTGCTGCAATCATTACCGGGCTAGGTCTGGGGAGCATGTATGCTCTCCTTGCTCTCGGGTTTCATATCACTTACATCGTTAGTAAGACCGTAAACTTTTCTCAGGGCAGCGCTATGATGCTCGGAGCGGTACTGGCTTATACCTTGTGTATTACTTGGGGAATGCCTTACTGGATGGCGTTTTGTATCACCTTAATGCTGAGTGCACTATACGGTTTAGTTATTGAGAGGTTTCTCGTCCGTCCGTTTGCTATGAAAGGATCCGACGCCTGGCTAATGGCGACGGTGGCGGGAGGCATTCTGATTGATAACGCCGTCTTGTTTACATTTGGCAAAGAACCTCGCCAGTTCAGCAACGCATTTGCGACGACCAGTATTGATTTGTTTGGGAGTGGTGTTTACGCCTTACAAATCATCATTCCTATCGTTGGCGTCATTATCGCTTTGCTGCTTGCCTATGCTGTGCGTCATACCCGTCTTGGAAAAGTACTTCAGGCTTGTGTGCAAAACCCGAATTCAGCGCAACTGATGGGGATTAACGTTGGGCGCGTGGTCGCAGCGAGCTTTGCGGTGTCTACCGTGCTGGCCGCGATTGCTGGGATTTTGATTGCCCCATTATTTGCCGTTCATTCGGATATGGGCACCTTGTTCGGTCTGAAAGCATTTGCGGTTGCTATTTTGGGAGGCATTACCAGTGCATCTGGTGTGTTTACCGCTGGCATCATTTTTGGCTTGGTAGAAGCAATCGTAACCGTTTATCTGGGCTCTGCATTTACACAGATCATCACCTTTACACTCGTTATTTTTGCCCTAGCAGTGAAACCTAATGGACTGTTTGTCAGAGGTCAGGAGATCAAAGTATGAGTTTGACAGGAACAAAATCGTGGTTACTAGTCGCAGTCGCCACGTTGGTAGGTTCGCTTTTGTGTTTCCTACTCGATAGTTACTCGCTATTGGTGTTTACCTTATGTGTTATCACTGCTTTAGTGGGGGTTGGACTGAACATTTTAATGGGTATGAGTGGACAGATAAGCTTTGGACATATTGCCTTTTACGCAATAGGTGCTTACATCAGTGCGCTTCTACTGTTAAATGATGTACCGTTTGGATTAGCCGTGCTGTCTGCCGCTTTGGTATGTGGTGGTATCGGCGCTTTGTTAGCGATACCGGCTATGCGCGTGAGCGGGCCTTATTTGGCCATGGTCACTATCGCTTTTGCTTTTGTTGTTCATCATGGCTTGATGGAATGGCGTGATGTCACCGGGGGCGCAAACGGCTTAATGGGCATTCCTATGCCTGAGCTCGGTGATTTGGAAGCAGAGCGATTACTGGCGTTGATCGGCGTGATTATTTTAGGATCGTCATTACTCGTCTACCAACATCTCTATTCGAGTGGATGGGGAAAAGCGATGCGAGCGGTAAAATCTAGCCCGATCGCAGCACGTTCGCTAGGCTTTAATCCGCTGCAGACACAAACACTGGCGTTTGCCATCTCAGCGCTGTTCGCGGGTTTGGCTGGCGCTATGATCCCCCCACTGATGATGTATATCAGTCCTAGTACCTTCCCCTTTACTCAGTCGATCTTGTTTGTATTAGTGGTGATTCTTGGTGGGGTTGGCACATTGTGGGGGCCCGTCATTGGTGCGGCGATTGTCGTTTTGTTGCCAGAACTTCTTGCTCCGTTGGCAGAGTACCGTCTGCTTATTTTCGCAGCACTTTTACTTGCCGTTCTTTGGGGGGCGCCTCGGGGACTTCTTGGCGAAATCAGCGTTAAGTTTCGTCGTACTTCAATACAACTACCACCCAAATCGGTCAATCGTCACCTGATTGGTACGTTTTATGACCGAGCTGACAATGGACTCAATGGATTGCGTGTTGATGACATTAGTATCAGCTTTGGTGGTGTTGCGGCCGCTCAAGGCGTCAGCTTTGAAGCTCCTCTGGGCAAAGTAACCAGTATTATCGGTCCAAATGGTGCCGGTAAGACGACGGTACTCAACATGATCAGCGGCTTTTACAATCCGGATAATGGCAGCGTCAAGCTCAATGAAGAGTTGGCTGGTATGAGTGCTCATCGAATCGCTCGTTGTGGTATTTCTCGTACTTACCAAACCAGCCAGCTGTTTGACAGTATGTCTGTGTTGGAAAATCTCCTCGCGGCAATGCAGCAAGGTAGTATCGGACACCCATTCTATGCGGAACAAGCAGGGCAGCGTGATCTTGCTTTAAACCTGCTAGCTCTGGTTGGTTATCGAGGTTCGATTAATACTCCAGCTCAAGATTTACCTCATGTCGACCGACGTTTGGTTGAAATTGCTCGTTCATTAGCAACATGTCCTTGGGTTCTGCTGTTGGATGAACCTGCCGCAGGATTAAGCCGTGAAGATACGGATCAGCTGGCTGGGCTTATCAAGTCCATTGCCAGATTTGGTATCGCCGTCATTCTGGTTGAGCATGACATGAAGTTAGTGATGGGAGTCAGTGACCAAATTCTGGTGTTAGATGCTGGTAAACCGATCGCGTTGGGAGAACCAAAACAGATTCAGAACAATGAGAAGGTCATTGCAGCCTATCTTGGCGCGACCAACTATGAAGCGCCACAACGAACTGAAAAATGGCGAGCCACCAGAGAGTCAGTACTATTTACTAAAGGCCTAACCATAGATTATGGCGCATCACCTGTGGTTGAAGATGTCGATGTTGAAGTCAATCCGGGGGAGTGTGTTGCGATTCTAGGTGCGAATGGCGCAGGTAAAAGCAGTATCTTACAAGCGATGGCTGGGCTGAAAAAAGCAGGGGCTGGAACAATCGGTTTGGACGATAGCTATATCCATGAGCTTAATGCTAATCAAATCGCCAAACGGGGCTTAGCATTGGTACCCGAAGGTCGTCAATTATTCGGTGAATTGTCCGTGAAAGACAACTTACTGATGGGGTCTTACTCGAGACAGGACACTGTCGATCCTGAGTCTGAAATCGAAGCCATTTTACAACGCTTTCCTCGCTTACGGGACAGAATCGACAGTCCTGCCGGATTGCTTTCTGGTGGGGAACAACAGATGGTTGCTGTCGGTCGTGCCTTGATGGCCAAGCCGAGAGTACTGCTGTTGGATGAACCGTCACTTGGTCTGGCCCCTTCGATGATCGGTGAACTGTATGATGCACTGGCGCAGCTTCGTGACGACGGGGTAACCATTTTATTAGTTGATCAAATGGCTAACTTGGCGTTACAGATTGCCGATCGTGCCTACGTTCTCGAAACAGGAAAAGTGGTGCAATCTGGCACTGCAGAACAGCTATTGTCCGATTCTGAGTTAGAAAAAGCGTACATGGGAGCAAGTTAATGAAAGCCGATACCGCAGTGATTAACTTCCGTTTAGAAGGACAAGATGCTTTCCAGGTTGCACTGATAAAGCAGGGATATTTTGTTCAGTTTCTGTCTCAAAATGAAGTCGACGTTTCTGGTTTGGAAGTGGATAACGTGATTGATGCGAAAGGACAACTGATGCTTCCGGGCTTAATAGAAACTCATGTTCATCTTGATAAAGCGTGTACCGTCTCACGTTGTCAGCTACAGCAAGGAACACTCCAGGAAGCGATTGAACAGACAGCGGCTCTGAAGCATGCATTCACTTACGATGATGTTTATCAGAGAGGAAAGCGAGTACTGGAAAAAGCGATCACTCAAGGCACTAGCTACATGCGAACGCATGTAGAAATTGATCCGGTGATCGGATTGACCAGTTTTGATGCGATTAAGCAGTTAAAACAAGACTATGCCTGGGCGATCACGCTAGAGCTATGTGTTTTCCCTCAGGAAGGGCTACACAATAACCCTGGTACCCACGACCTGTTAGTGTCTGCGTTAGAGCAGGGTGCAGATGTACTGGGAGGATGTCCGTATACCGATAGCGATCCCGAGCAGCAGATACGAACGTTATTTGCTCTGGCTGTCGAGCACGATGTGGATTTGGATTTTCACCTTGACTTTGATTTGGACAGTTCCAGCATGTCTTTACCCCATGTATTGGAAATGACTCGAGAGTTCGAATATCAAGACCGTGTAACGGTTGGGCATGTAACCAAACTCTCTGCTCTTAAACCGGATTATCTGGCGGAAATAGCAAAGCAAATGGTTAGTGCGGGTGTGCGGTTAACGGCTCTGCCGAGCACCGACTTGTTTTTAAATGGAAGAGAGTATGATCATTTAGTGCCAAGAGGGGTTGCACCGCTTTTGCCATTGAGTGCTCATGGTGTCTGTTGTTCTGTTTCAAGTAATAATATTGAGAACCCATTTACCCCTTACGGCGATGCGTCTCAGGTTAGGCAAGCAAATTTGTACGCAAATATAGCGCAGTTGGGCACCCCGAATGAGCTTCGTCAGTGCTTTGAATGGATTTCCGGTGAGTCGGCAAAGATCATGCGTTTAGCTGACTACGGCATTGGTGTGGGAAAGGTTGCGGATGTGGTGTTTTTTGACGCCAATTCTCAAGCGGAAGTGGTGGCGACTATTCAACCTCCAAGTATGGGGCTTAAGAGCGGAGCGGTTACTTTTACTCGGCAGAAGACGATGTTAAAGCCCCCTCAGTCTACCGTTGCAGATACGGTAGTGAACGAGTAATGGCTTGATCTCGAGCTAAACAGAAAAAGGGAAGGGTTCACTTCCCTTTTTCTGTTTAGATTATCCGCGAAGTGCTTCGTTTAGCTCCAGTTCTTGATCTTTGCTGCTACTCAGTACCAGCTCCGCTTCTAAGTGATCTAAATGAGCGATCATTACCGACGTTGCTTGCTGCGCATCACCGCACTTTAGTGCGTCAATAAGGGATTGGTGTTCGTCATGCTGGCAAGATGGTACATCGTTACGCTGATACAGGGCGACGATCAGTGAACTGCGCACCATTAAGTTGTCGAACATCTCGATCAATATTTGATTTCCACACATATCTGCGAGCATTCTATGGAACTTGGTTAATGCACTGATAATGGCGCGGCGGTCATTGGTATTAATCGCTTCTCGTTCTGCGACCATATGCGCTTCAATCTCAGACCAGCGATCTTCAATGATTTGAGGTGAAATGCCCTCAACAATACCTCTTTCAATCACTCGCCTTGCTGCGAATACTTCCCTGGCTTCTTCTTCACTTGGCTGTGAAACCCAAGCCCCTCGATTTGGCTCTATGGTCACGATGTGCTGTAGCGCCAGACGTTGTAGCGCAGTCTGAACATGGTTTCGGTTTGCATCCAATGCTGCAACGATTTGAGCCTCAACAAGACGTTGGCCGGGCTTAAGCTTGTGTTGGGCAATAGCTTTGGACAAGGAACCCATAATGCGTTGTACTTCTTGTTGTTTATGAGTCGAAGCTTTAGAGCGCGACGTAACCATATTTTTATCACCCCATTTTTCAAATACTAAACTCAACTTCAGCTGTTTTTAGTCTCTGCCTTATCTTTAATTCTTAACGCTTTTTCTAACTTCTGAGCTTTGCTCCTACTATATCAGAACAGCGCACCAGATTTGAAACTTCAGTGCTGATGAATAGGTTAGCGTAAACCTTAGTTAGCGATCCCAGTAGGGTAAATCAGTCCCCAGCTTTTCGCTGATATAGTCGATAAATACCCTCACTTTTAACGGCATATGTTTACGTTCTGGAAAAACGGCGTAAATGGCGTGCTCTGGTAGCGCGTAATCTTCCATGACTACTTTGAGGTTACCAGCAGCGATGTCTCTTGATGCGATAAAAGTGGGTAGCTGCGCAACGCCAGAACCTCTCAGCAGAAGTTGCCGAATGGCTTCGCTGTTATTCACAACAAAGTTACCTTTTGGCAAAACGCGGTACTCACTGCCGTTGTTAATGAACATCCACTCTACGCCACCTCGAAAATACGAATACAGCAGACAGTTATGGGCAACCAGATCACTTGGCTTTTTCGGAGTACCGAACTCAGCAAGGTAATCGGGTGATGCGCAAAGCACACTTTTACAAGGTGCGAGACGCTTGGCAACTAAGTTAGAAGAGGCTAATTCTCCAATGCGGATACCCAAATCAAAACCGTCTTTGATCAAGTCGACCATCTTATCTTCAAGGTTCAAGTCCACTTCGATCTTAGGGTAACGAGAGAGAAACTCACTGATTAGAGGCGCGATATGCAGCACCCCAAATGACATAGGCACAGTGATTTTAAGCCGTCCTTGCGGAGAGCCTTGTAACTCGGAAACCGCATCGACACCTTGTTGAGCAAGATTGACCGCTTGAGACGCATATTCAAAGTAGCGTCTGCCCGCTTCGGTCAGGCTTAATTTTCTTGTGGTGCGGTTAAGTAAACGAATGCCGAGATCGTCTTCCAGTTGATTGATGCGCTTACTGACGGCAGATTTTGTCAGGTTAAGTTGTTTGGCTGCAAGCGAAAAGCTGCCGCACTCTACCACCGCCACAAATACCGGCAGGGAGGCTATCGCATTCACATCAATCTCCTTACATTGTTGATTCAAAGGATACAATTAATTTCCAATTATAGTGATTATCTTCCAGAAGAAAACAATCTAGACTATGTACCCATAAGATTATCGACGACCTTGAATTTTGGGATGAAAAAATGAAGTACGATTGGATTCTGTTTGACGCTGACGAGACCTTGTTTCACTTTGACGCTTTCAAAGGTTTGCAACTGATGTTTTCTCGTAAAGGCGTAGATTTTACGGAGCAAGATTTTGCTCACTACCAAACGGTAAACAAGCCACTATGGGTTGACTATCAAGATGGAAAAGTGTCAGCGGATGAGCTTAAACACAAACGGTTTACCGAATGGGCAGAAAAGCTCAACACGACTACCGCAGAGTTAAACAGCGCGTTTTTAGAAGCCATGGCTGACATTTGTAGCCTGCTGCCAGGGGCGAAAGAACTGATGGAAGCGCTACAAGGTAAAGCTAAAATGGGCATCATCACCAATGGCTTTACTGAGTTGCAGGCTATCCGTCTTGAACGTACCGGGATGACCGACTACTTTGAGCAAATCGTGATCTCCGAGCAAGTTGGTGTCGCAAAACCGGACTTAGGCATTTTTGAATACGCCATGCAGCAAATGGGTCACCCATGTAAAACGCGTGTATTGATGGTAGGTGATAATCTGCACTCAGATATTTTGGGCGGTAATAATTTTGGCATTGAAACCTGTTGGTTGAACACCACCGGCGCAAGTGTTGACAAACGTATCGCACCTAGCTACACCGTAGAATCATTGAGTGAACTAAAGAACATTTTGATTGCGTAGAGAGTCAATAAATAGGCTTTTATAAACAAGGAATAACCATGTCAGATATCAAGCAGCTCGACAGTAAAATTGTCTATCAAAATAAGTGGATGACGGTTCGTGAAGACAAAATTTTGCGTCCAAGTGGCGCGGAAGGCATCTACGGTGTTGTCGACAAACCAGACTGTGCGGCGATACTTGCTATCGATAATGGAATGATTCACTTGGTTCAACAGTTTCGGTATACCGTAGGACAGCGTTGCTGGGAGATCCCGCAAGGTGCCTGGGAATCCAGCCCGGATGTTGATCCGCTGGAACTCGCAAAAGGCGAACTTCGGGAAGAAACCGGCATGTTAGCGGGAGCAATGGAGTACGTGGGTCCTCAGTTTATTGCTTACGGTTTTCTGAATCAGACTTGCCACGTTTACTTTGCAAGCGATCTTACTGAAGTGGGCAATAAGCTTGATAGTGAAGAAGAAGATCTTATTTCCCTGGCATTCTCTGTAGAAGAATTCGAGCAGATGATGATAGAAGGGGGAATCAAAGACAGTGTGACGATTGCCGCTTATGGTTTAGCGAAACTCAAGAAATTCATTTAATTCCACACGACTATTGGTTGCTTTTGAATTTTTACAGCGGCATGGTGCCGCTGTATCAGACATGAGATGTCGTTTATTCGTCGACTTTCTTACCTAATATTTCCACATGTGCTTTTTTAGTCACACCAGTGACTTGTAGCGCAGTATTGCCAACAGATTCGTAATTCAATTCGATCTTATCTAGTTTAGCGTCATCTTTTGTTGGAAGGCTCAGGCTGCGTGATGACATGCCACTGGTGAGAACACCCAAACTGTCGAATGTTTTTTCTTTGCCGTCCTTCATGATGACTTTAATGCTCTTTAGATTCACGGTACCTTGCGTACATTTGATCTTTATGTGACTAAAACGAGCATTCGCAAACGGAGATAGAGGGTTTACAGTGTCTGTCTCTGATTTAAAGCTTACGGTTTTCTCCGCAATTTTGTCCCAATCACTATCACTCGCGACCGATTGAAATGACGCACAGGCCGCTAAAAGGCAGAGTGAAATGGTTTTCAGTAGTTTCATATCTTTTCCTCGCAATAAACTTAGACGTTTTTAATTCAATTCGATGGGTACTGTGCTCTTTTCCTGTCAAAAACTGCTGTTGTCTTAAAGACAAGACCAGTTTTTACTTGGGCAGCTTAAGCCGATTTTCTTATTGTAAATCCATCGCTTAGTGTAGTTCAGGAATGGACATCTCACGACTTAATTTAGCTAGGTTATCTAGATTTCGAGGAGAAGAATCTTGACGATACTTTACTTATCTTTACGACTACCTGCCTATACGTCTTGATTAAATCGCAGTATAAAATAATAACGATTACTTACTTCACATCTTTTATGAAACTCAAGAAAAAATGGCTCGCATTGTGTGGTGTTCTTCTCGCTGGTGCGGCTGGAGTGTACTTTTTACAACCTCCGGAAGAACTCTCTTCTTATGCCACAGAAACGGTACGCAAAGGGAACATTGAAAAAGCCGTTTTGGCGAATGGAATGTTGCAGGCATCGAAGCTGGTTAATGTTGGTGCTCAGGTCTCAGGACAGATTCAAAGTTTGGCGGTCAGTCTCGGTGACGAGATAAAACAAGGCGATCTTATTGCCCAAATTGACAGCCTGACTCAACAAAATAGCCTCAAAGAGGCGCAAGCATCTCTGAACAGTCTCAACGCGCAATACAAGGCAAAGCAGGCTGAAATCAAACAGGCAAACTACGAGTATGTGCGTCAAAAAGGCATGCTAGCGGCAAAAGCGAGCTCAAGAGCTGATTTTGAAAATGCCGAAGCGTCATTGGCAATTTATAAAGCAGAATTAGCACAGCTCGACGCGGAAATCGAGAAAGCCAAGATCAATGTCGACAGTGCCAACGTCGATCTTGGGTACACGACGATTAACGCTCCGATGGATGGCACCGTGGTTTACACCTCTGTCGAAGAAGGGCAAACCGTCAACGCCAATCAGACCACTCCAACCATTATCGAACTTGCCAAGCTGGATACCATGACGGTAAAAGCTGAAATCTCGGAAGCTGATGTTATCTTCGTTCATCCCGGTCAAACGGCGGTGTTCACAATTCTTGGTCAACCTAATCAGCAATATCAGGGAGTCTTACGTGCCATCGAACCCGGGCCAACGATTATGGATGGCGATGACAGCGATTTGACGATCTCTGACAGTGATGCCATTTACTACAACGCCGTTTTTGATGTTGATAATCCGCAAGGTGTTCTGCGCATTGGTATGACGGCTCAAGTCTCGATTGTTCTGGAAGAATCTCAAGATACACTCGTTATCCCGGCACAAGTACTGCAAAAATCGGGTGGCAAAAACGCTTACACGGTTCCGGTTCTGGAAAACGGCCAAGTGGTGCAAAAGCCGGTTAAAGTCGGTATCAATAATAAAGTGAATGTTGAAATTCTTTCTGGCCTGCAGGAAGGCGATCAAGTGGTATTGGGCACAGCAACGGCAGGTGGTTCGTCAAGTAGCAGACGTCCTGGACCTCCAATGGGGTTATAAGATGAGCCAAGTTCTATTAAAAGTAGAGGACTTAAGCCGGAGTTTTGTGTCCGGTGATGAATCACTTACCGTACTTAATCACATCAATTTAGAGATTAAGCGCGGCGAGATGGTGGCTATCGTTGGTGCCTCTGGTTCTGGTAAGTCCACGCTGATGAACGTACTGGGCTGTCTGGATCAACCCACAAGCGGCCGCTATTTCATTAACGGTCAAGACGTTTCGACGCTGGAGTCTGATGAGCTGGCTGAGCTAAGACGTGAATATTTTGGCTTTATCTTTCAAAGATATCATTTGCTTGGCGATTTAACGGCCGTGGGTAACGTGGAAGTTCCTGCCGTGTATGCGGGTGTTCCTCATCGTCAACGAGAAGAGCGTGCCAAATCATTGCTGACACGGCTGGGGCTTGGAGAGCGCCTGACTCACAAACCGAGCCAATTAAGTGGTGGCCAACAGCAGCGCGTGAGTGTCGCGCGTGCGCTGATGAATGGCGGTGAAGTTATTTTGGCGGATGAACCGACGGGAGCGCTGGACAGCCACAGTGGTGAAGAGATGATGGCTCTGCTCAAAGAGCTACACCAGCTTGGGCACACTATCATTCTCGTCACTCATGATATGAATGTGGCGAATTTTGCTGACCGAATTATCGAAATCAAAGATGGGGAGATCATCTCCGATAAACAAAACGTCAGTGAAGCCAAAAATGCTCAGGCAGAAGTGAAGAAACAATCGCAGCAGGATGCCAGTAAATGGTGGAAGTGGGATAGTTTCGTTGATGCATTAAAAATGGCGCTGCTTGCTATGTCCAGTCATCGAATGCGCACGTTTTTGACCATGCTAGGGATCATCATTGGCATTGCATCCGTCGTATCGGTGGTCGCTCTCGGTAACGGTACTCAGCAACAGATTTTGTCGAATATTGCTTCTATGGGCACCAACACCATTGATATCAGGCCCGGAACCGGTTTTGGTGACAGACGCTCAGGAAGAATTCGGACTCTGACCGCGGCTGACGCTGAATCACTAAAGAGCCTGCCATTTGTGGATAGTGTGACGCCTTCAATTTCGAACAGCTTAACCGTTCGATACGCCAACCAAGATGCGTCGGCAACCATCGAGGGTGTGGGTGAAGATTATTTCCGCGTTCGTGGCTATGAGATTGCTCAGGGTCAGTTTTGGGATGAAGATAGTGTCAGTTCACTCGCACAAGAAGCGGTAATTGATGACAACACCAGAAAAGAGATGTTCGCTGATCGAAGCCCTATTGGTGAAGTGATATTCCTTGGCTCACTGCCAGTGCGAATTGTTGGCGTTACGCAAAAGAAAGATGATGCATTTGGTAATAGTGAAGCACTGAAAATCTGGGTGCCATACACCACGATGTCTGGTCGTATGATGGGACAACGCTACCTAAATGGCATTACTGTCAGGATTGATGAAAATGCCTCTAGCAGCGCCGCCGAGCAAAGCATCATCAGCTTGCTGAAAATGCGCCATGGCACGGAAGATTTCTTTACCATCAACACAGACACAATTCGTCAAAATATCGAGAAGACGACGGCCACGATGACGCTGCTCATTTCTGCGATTGCGGTGATTTCTCTTATCGTTGGGGGAATTGGAGTGATGAATATCATGTTGGTATCAGTCACCGAACGGACCAAAGAGATTGGTGTACGAATGGCGGTTGGCGCAAGGCAGGCAGATATTCTCAGGCAATTCTTGATTGAAGCCGTACTGGTCTGTTTGTGCGGCGGTATAACGGGGATTGGTTTAGCGTTTTTGATTGGCTTCGCGTTTAGCTCATCAGGCAGCAGTTTCCAAATGATCTATTCGATGAACTCTATCATTGCGGCATTTATCTGTTCGACTCTGATTGGTATTGCGTTTGGTTTCTTACCTGCGCGTAACGCCGCAAAACTCGATCCAATTGAAGCACTAGCGAGAGACTAGCATGACGAATACAACAAAATTTATAACTCGCTTTCTTGCCGTCGCATTAGGCGCAGCCTTGCTTGCTGGGTGTGGCTCGATGATGCGTTCTGACTATCAGGCACCTGAAGTTCAGGTGCCGACAAACTGGCAGCAGGTGCATGTCGCTGGTGATGTCAGTATCGACCCATGGTGGCTGGCGTTTAATGACCCAAACCTCAACAGTTACATCAATAAAGTACTTCAGGAAAATAACGATCTGGAAGTCGCGACGCTAACACTGAAAAAAGCACGTTTACAGTTAGGATTAGCAAAAGATGATCTGTTTCCGACATTCAGCTCATCGACCTCTGCTCAGGTCGAAAAGTGGCTAGATAGTGGCGAATCGGGTGACAGTTACAGCACGAATTTAACTGTCGGTTACGAGTTGGATTTGTGGGGTAAGGTCTCTGCTGATATCGATGCCGCAAAATGGGCGGCAATGGCGAGCAAAGAAGATCGCGAAGCCACAGCTCAAAGTTTGGTGGCGACCACCGCTTCACTTTACTGGCAAATTGGTTATCTTAAGCAGCGATTGCAACTTGGCCAAAATAACATTGATGATGCACAGCAAACCCTGAATCTGATTCAAAGGCAGTATGAGCTGGGTGCGGTTGATCAGCTTGATGTGCTGGAAGCGAAAAGTTCACTGGCAAGTTTGCAAGCGCAGCAGAGTGAGTTCGAACAGAGCTTGTTAGAGGCGAATAACGCCTTTGCCATCTTGTTCAATCAGCCTCCTCAGAGTATGAGTGACACTATTCGCATGTTACCGGATGAAAGCGTTCCGTCGCTCAATGTAGGTGTTCCTGCCGATCTGTTGATTCGTCGGCCTGATGTCAAAGCTGCGATTTATGACGTGAAATCTGCTCTGGCAAACAAAGATGCCGCTGATCTGGATTACCTACCTGAGCTGACGTTAACGGGAGCGCTAGGTGGTTCTTCAGAGGCATTAAAAGACTTGCTTTCTAACCCCGTAGGCACGTTAGGAGCAGACATCACATTGCCATTTCTGCAATGGAACGAAATGGAGAACAACAAGGCTATTGCGGATGTCGAGTACAAAACGGCTATCGTCAATTACCGCCAAGTGTTGTACACCGCATTCCAGGATGTGGAGAACGCACTGTCAGCACGCGAAAAGTTGATGTATCAATCTGATCGTTTGCAAGAGCAATATGATGCGGCCAGTGCCGCTGAGAAGATTTATGCTGCGCGATACCAGTACGGTTCTACTTCGATCATGGACTATTTAGATGCTCAGGAAAACACCAGAAACGCAGAAGCGTCTTTGCTTGAGAATCGATACAATCAATTCATTACTCAGGTAACGCTATATCAATCATTAGGTGGTACGGACATAGCGCCGTTGTAACTCCCCGCGTAAAAGTAGAAACATAAAATGGCCACGTTTTAGCGTGGCCATTTTTATCAAAGCTTAGAAATGGTGTTGTTCTAAGTTATTGCTACTCTCGAGCATTTTCTCCGCTACATAGCGGTGTGTTGCGGTTGTTGGGTGAGTGACGTCCCAGAAAACGAACTTCTCAGCGCCAGAGCTTGCACACTCGGAGCGTAACGCATGTGAGTAGAGGTAATCCATTGAAGAGGAGCGGTTGATGTCCAAACAAGGCTCTGTTGCATTTACAAAGCCATGATCTTCGGGCGCTGAAGTCAGGGCCTCAAACAGCGCATATGTATCAAACAGTGTGATGTTGTAACCCTGCGCTTTGTAATATTTCTCCTGCTCTTTGATGAACTCATTCATCGCTAACACTTTTGCGCGAATCTTTTCGATTTCTTCCGGCGTAGAGTATTTGAACTGAGGCGCTTTCGTTGCATCTGGCAGCGTCATTAACAAAAAGTTGTTCGCTCCTGCATCCGTCAGGCGAATCAATGCTTCAGCGTAGTCCGATTTCACTTCTGCTACGCTACGGTCGTAATTCATGAAATCATTCAACCCAAACTCTAATGTGAATAAGGTATTGGCTGGATTGTAGTTTTTGGCCAGCTTCGCATAAGTTAAATAAGAAGAGACTTGCTCGCCAACACCTGTGAGTGCGATGTACTGATTTTCACCCGCAGCGCCACCGACAGCCCAGTTGTAAAGGGGGAGATTTTTGGCTTTCGCGATGTATTCCGTCCATACAAAGCCATTTGAAAAGTGGCCCAGAAACCAGCTATTTGGATTAGGAAAGCGCCATTGTGAAGCATTAAAGATGTTACCTGTGTCAGATAAACTGTCCCCCAGAGCAACCACCTTATTGATTTGGTCCGGTTGCATCGCCGCATCGTTGCTCCAAATGGTATGGTTGTATGAGAAGCGATTATCAGCGGCAAAGAATGTGATATCAGCGTTTTCGTTAGCTAAATCCAGCGTAGACTCACATCGTTGGCGGATGACATTTTGAGTCGTGTTGGTATAAAACATGTTTTTAAACGAAACTGCACTCCACCAATAGCCGTCAATAGTGAAATAACTCCCATCTTCATTTTTTGCCCATTCCCAATCAGTGGCAACGTCATCTTTAGAATAACTCGTGCGATACCAACAGCGGACGTAAGTGTAAGTTTGGTTTTCTTGCGCACTGATCACTTCGGACGCCGAAACTTTTTCTGGAGATAACGCTGGCTGTTCAGCGATTGCAGAAGCAAACGGGAGCAACGCGGTTAACAGTGTGATTGTTCGTTTCATCTTTCACTCTTCTCGTTTTGGTTATTGTTCCAAGCAATTGGAAAAATACCGGGTTATAAAAGCAATCAAATGAGAACTTTTCTCACTACAATGTATAACCTTGAGTAAAAACTCTACATAGTCAACATCTGAATATTCAATATTTTCCTTTTGGCACCATGGTCAAAAAACGCATTCAGTATGGAAATGATAAAGGCAACCAAAATATAGAATAATTACTTAATAACATTAATTTAACATTCACTTTTTGTTTATATAAGTCTTTGCTTTATAAGTGTTTGTTTGTGTTTGTAATGCTAACTGAAAATGTTTATTGAATGATCTTTTGTACAAAAAATTACATTCATGAACCGAATTATTTGGCATTTTCAGGTGATGGGCTATAGCTGAGTCTCTCATGTGAACACCGAGTTGGTGATTTTTCATGAGGATATAGTGAATAAAAAATCAGCTCATATAAGGAATAGAGCAAATGCATTACACAACAACTAAAAAACAGGGCTTATTATCATTGTCTGCCTTGGCCGTTGCGCTAACGACTTCTTTGTCGGCGTATTCGGCACCACCGATGGGATTTGATGAATCCAAGTTACCGAAGAAATATATCGTCAAGTTTACTGAGGACGAGGCTGGTGGTTCTTCCATGCAAGGCAACGCATTTTGGGGACCGCGAATAGCACAAGAATCTGTTTTAAAACAGGTAAAAGCACGAAAAGTTGAGAAGCTGGGTAACCGTGCTATCTACAGCGTGGAAATCGATGCTGATGAACTCACGCAACTTCGCAACCGCAGCGATGTAGAATATGTGGAAGTCGATCCTCCGCGTTACTTGCTCAGTGAAACGACACCATGGGGCTATAACGCAGTCAATGCTCAGCAGTTGGATGACTTTAACGCAGGCAATCGTACCGTGTGTATCATCGACTCTGGATACGATCTTTCACATAACGATCTTAGCGGCAACCGCGTAGCAGGCACAAACGACAGCGGTACGGGTTCATGGAGTGACCCAGGGAATAATAACGCTCACGGCACTCACGTTGCAGGTACGATCGCGGCAATTGCAAATACTGAGGGCGTTAAGGGAGTCATGCCAAATCAAAACGTCAATCTACACATTGTGAAAGTGTTTAACGAATCTGGCTGGGGTTACTCTTCTGGTTTAGTCAAAGCGATTCAAACGTGTGCAGATAATGGCGCAAACGTGGTGAATATGAGCCTCGGTGGTAGCCAATCTAGCCGAACCGAGCAAAATGCACTGCAAGATATTTATGACCAAGGTGTTCTTCTTATTGCAGCTGCGGGCAATGATGGCAATACGGCACACAGTTACCCGGCATCTTACGATTCGGTCATGTCGATTGCGGCCGTTGATAATCAAAATGATCATGCTGCGTTTTCTCAAGCGACGGATCAGGTTGAAGTCGCCGGACCGGGTGTTGCTATCCTTTCTACCGTTACCGTCGGTGAGGGTAAACTGTCGGACATCACTCTTAATGGTGTAAGCCAGTTTGATCGCGGTATCGTTCCTCACAATCGTTTGATTAATAACGGCACGTCTTATGTACCGGATCCTGTGGCGGGCTCCGTGACGGCTACCTTAGAAAGTTGTGATGTCTCTGGTGGTAATTTTAATTGCGGTGATATGTCAGGAAAAATCTGTCTGGCTGAGCGTATTGGTAACCAATCTTCAGGTAATTACCCAGAAGTGGACGCTGTGCAAGCTTGTTACAATGCAGGTGCTAGTGCTGCAATTGTGTACAGTAATACGGAATTACCTGGTTTACAAAATCCGTTTTTAGTTGACCAGAATAATGCATATCGCATGGTATCAGTGACTGTTGATCGATCATTTGGTCAAGAGCTGCTTGGCTACGTAGGGCAGGAGATCACTGTGTCCACAACGACAGGTGAAGACTACGAGTACTACAATGGTACATCGATGGCGACACCTCACGTGACTGGCGTGGCGGGCTTGGTATGGAGCTACCACCCAACGTGTACTGCGGCACAAGTGCGTAATGCTCTCGTTCAAACCGCGACAGATATCGATGTGGCAGGTCGAGACAACCGTACTGGCCACGGCTTAGTCAATGCAGAAGCGGCGAAGCTGTTCCTGGATGCAGGCTGTAACGGCCCTGATGGCGGAGGTAGCGCTTCGGATTCAAGCTACTCAAACACGGATCCTGTGGCGATTCCTGATAACAAAGCATCAGGGGCAATCAGCGCGCTCGATGTCGATCGCTCTGGTGATTCAGGTACGGTGAGTATTGACGTTGATATTAGCCATACTTACATCGGCGACCTGCGAGTGACGCTGACTTCACCAACGGGTGGACAAGTTGTGCTGCATGACAATACAGGCGGAAGTGCTAACGATATCAAAACCACTTTCCAAGCGGATTTCTCTGGTTTTGAATCACAAGGCTCGTGGGAACTAAAAGCCGTAGACAGTGCCAGAAGAGACACAGGCACAATCAACAGCTGGACTCTGACTTTTCAATAAGGAGTGGCCATGAAGAAGTCGACCTTACTTTCTCTGTCTGCGGTGGGTGCTACCGCACTATTGGCAATCGGACTGAGTTCGGCCAGCTTGGCGAACAATCAAGGATTTCCGCTCGTGGATGAACGTTTTGAACAAGCTGAGCAACAACCTGCGCGTTACTTTGTAAAGTATCACAAGGGGAAAGAAAGCGAAGTGAGAGCACTTCTTCGTCAGCATAACCTTGAAGTGGTCGATGCTTTGGTGAAGCAACAGGTACTAGTAGTGAGCGGCGAACAAGCAGACGTCGATAAGCTATCTGGTAACGAATCGGTTGAATACACTGAGCAAGAACCAACGCGAAAGCTATTGTCTCAATAATATAGCCTCAATAAGAGAAACGCCCCGCTAAAAAGAGGGGCGTTTTTTCTGCTTATTAGACGAATTAAGGACGCTCACCAGCTTCCAAACGACGCTCGATATCTGCAATCACTTCTGGTAGATCTGCGATAGTGTCAACCAAGTAATGAGGTGAACTTTTGATAAGTTTTGCGCGTGCTTTCTCACGGGCAGCATCTAGCGTTTCTTTGTCTGCCGCTTGATACTCTTCAAATGTAAGACCTGCCTCGTTCCCCGAAAGTAGAAGGCCCACCGTCCACATGCCAGCGTTATGCCCCTCAAAGATACCCGGTGCAGAGTCGTCCACTTTGATGCACGCATTTACGTCTGTCACGCCAAGCTCTATAACGTTTTTCAGTGCCATAAATGGTGCAGGGCGTCCTCCCTGTGGCAGGTCATCGGTTGCGACTACGTAGTCAGGCTGGTAACCGTAATCTGCGGCAACAGGAATAAGCACGTCCATCACTTCACGCGGGTAACCAGAGCAAGAGCCGATTTTAATGCCCTTGGCTTTTAGGTTGTTGACCACGTCAATTGCGTTGAGGATAGGCGCAGCGTGGTCCGCAACTTTCGCTTTTTGAAGAGGCATAAATGCCGCGTAAATTGCGTCGATGTCTTCGCTGGTCATCGAGCGACCGAACTTCTCGTTCCAGCGCTTATCAACCGCAGGAATACGGCCAACCGCCTGGATGTGGTCCCATTTCCCCAGCCCCATTGGTTCGCGCGCTTCTTCAAGGTTAATATCAAAATCAAAGCCTTGCTTAAACGCTTCGACGAAGATGCTGGTAGGTGCAAAGGAACCGAAGTCGACGATAGTGCCTGCCCAGTCAAAGATGACTGCTTGAATTGGTGAGTTGCTCATGGTCAATCCTTTTATTGCTTGTCAAAGTGCGCTCTGGCGCTTTGGATAACGTAGGTTTCGTAAAGGTCAGAAGACCTTACAGGTAGTTAAAATCTTTACTTACTTTGGCGATGGCTTCTTCAAATATTGCCATCGCCTGCGTTAATTGTTCGCGAGTGATGACCAGTGGTGGGCTAAGTTGAATCACATTGCCTTGTGAGACCTTAAAGCTCATGCCATCGTTGAGGCATTGGTACAACACAGCTTCTGCTTCATCAAATGCGCGCTGTTTAGTTTCATGGTCCGTAACCAGTTCTACCCCCCACAGCATGCCGATGCCGCGAACGTCGCCAATTACCGGGTACTTAGCTTTCATCTCGAGTAACTTTTCGCGCATGAATTGGCCGTCGGCTTTCGCTTTATCAAGCAGGTTTTCTTGTTCAATGACTTCCATGGTTGCCAGTGCTGCGGCACAACCGATAGGGCTTTTCTCATGGGTGTAGTGACCCATCGAGATTTGCTCAGCCGTGTTGTATTTATCTTTGGTGACCATGGCTGCGATTGGCACTAAACCACCGCCTAAACCTTTACCGATACACAGAATATCTGGCTCGATATCGTAAGCCTGATAAGTAAACCATTCGCCACTGCGACCCATGCCGTTGGGAATGTCATCAATGATCAGCATGACATTGTGTTTGTCACAAATTTCCCGAATGCGTTTCCAGTAGGCTTTACTTGGCACTTGAACATCGGTATTTCTCACCGCTTCAGCAATGAACGCGCCAACGCCACCTTCTTTCTCGATCACGTACTCAAGGTAGTCGGCGTAATGCACATCATGACCATCTGGTGAGGGAAGGGCTCCCCGGTAAGAAACCGCTGGTGGAATTCGCTCCACGCCAGCCATTAATGGCCCCATACCGTGACGAAAACAGGCTTCACCACCAACTGAAATCGCATCTAAAGATGCACCATGGAAAGAATCCCACAGTGACACCACTTTATAGTTACCCGTGATGTGACGAGCCAGTTTAAGTGCCATACCTATTGTTGATGTTCCACCCGGAGCAAACAAAACGCGGTTTAACTCTCCACCACAGATTTGCGTCAGTTTTTCTGCGCACTTAATTGCGGTTTCGTTGGTAAAACGGCGAGGCGAAAACGGCAACTTAGCGATTTGTTCCTGCACCCGTTCAATAACATGCGGGTGTCCATAACCAAGCTGGTGAACGTTGTTCCCATGAAAGTCCATATACTTTTTGCCGTTAGCATCTTGGATGTAGATGCCTTCTGCTGCCTCTAATGTATCGAGACACGGCGTCGACATGGCTTGATGCAGAAATACGTCGGAGTCCCGCTTCAATAGAGTTTGCGTGCGTTCGTCGTCCATTGATTCATTCCACACTTGGCGAGCGGGCGTTGTATTGACGTCGCCTTCGCTACGGAAATGCGTTGGCTTTACATTCTGACTCATCGTTATTTATCTCAGCTCGCCAACTTTTGATCTGGTTGGTTTTGCCAGTACATCGCGTTTTTTACCGCCCCGATCAGACGCTCAATATCTACCGGATACACTTCACCAATGTTGCCAATGCGGAAGCAATCTGCGTTTGATACTTTGCCTGGATAAATTACGAAGCCTTGCTCTTTCAAACGCATGTAGAACGTTTTGAACTGATAATCGCTGTGTGTTGGCGAGTAGAACGAAGTGATGACTGGTGAATGTAGCTCGTCATTGAGTAGTGGTTCGAAACCAAGTGAACGCATACCCGCTACCAGCGTTTTCTGGTTGGTTTGGTATCGCTGATGGCGGGCTTCTACGCCGCCTTCTTGTTCTAATTCTAGTAATGCTTGATAGAAAGCTCGCACAGTGTGAGTCGGAGAAGTAAAACGCCATTTCCCGTGGTTGACTTCCATGCAGTGCCATTGGTCATAAAGGTCGAGGCTGAGTGAACGTGCCTGGCCTTTGCATTTTTCAAGCTCGCTCTGCTTTGCAATCACAAAACCGAAGCCCGGAACGCCTTGAATGCACTTGTTCGCTGAGCTGATCATAAAGTCGATACCAAGATCGGCGATATCCATTGGAATGCCACCAAAGCTCGACATGGCATCGAGAATGACGACTTTACCGTGCGCTTTCGCGACCGATGCAAAATCGGCGATAGGGTTGAGCATGCCAGTGGTTGTCTCGCAGTGAACAATCGCCACGTGCGTGATAGTAGGATCCGATGCCAATGCAGTTTCCACTTCGTTCAAGTGTGGCTGTGATGTTTCGCCAGGGGAAACCACATGGCATGGAATATTCAGATATTCGGCGATTTGAGCGATGCGAGCACCATAGGCACCATTGTCGACGACAAGCAGTTTGCCATCTTTACCAATCGCGCTACCAATGGTTGCTTCTACCGATGCAGTGCCACTACCTTGCATTAATACGCTGGTGTAGCCGTCTTTTTTTGTTGCCAGCTTGACGAGCTTCGTGCGGATCACTTCTACGATATCTTTATTGTAGTCATCGTCCCATGTGCACCAGTCTTTCAACATTGCTTCACGCACGCCTTCAGAGGTAGATAAAGGGCCAGGGGTCAGTAGCAGGTATTCGTTTTTCATTTCTCTTTCCGTCAGAATTAACTTACTGGTCTACACCAAAATATGAAATTAACTTTAGCAGGTGAGAAAAAGGCACGTAAATAGTTGAACGATGAATTTCATAAAACTTTAATATGCCAAAGTTAATGGTTAAAAGAAGGGCGATTTGAAGAAAGTTTTCGTAAAACTGCCATTTAACGATCATGAATTCGTCACATTGGGTCAGTAGGGTAATGAACGTCAACTGGTACAGACCAAAATGAATACTTAGCCAAATTAACTGGAGAAAATGATGAAAAACCGTTTGATGAAAGGATCGCTGGCTGCGCTTGTATCTCTGCTAGCTACGAATGCAATGGCTGCACAGGAAGTGACGGTTTACACCGCTTTCGAAACAGACATTCTTGCTAAATACAAGTCTGCGTTTGAGAAAGACAACCCAGATATCAAGATTAAGTGGGTTCGCGACTCAACAGGTATCATGACGGCGAAATTGCTGGCAGAAAAGAATAATCCTCAGGCAGAAGTCGTGTGGGGTCTTGCTGGATCGTCAATGGCACTACTGAAAGAAGAAGGCCTGTTAAAGGCTTACCAGCCTGCAGGCTTGGCGGATCTTCATGCGAACCTTAATGACCCACAATCCAATCAAGCGTGGTTCGGTAACGATGCGTTCTTTAACGCAGTTTGTTTCAACGAAGCGGTTGCCAAACAACTTAACCTGCCTAAGCCAACGTCTTGGGAAGACCTCACTAAGCCAATTTATAAAGGTCACATTGCCATGCCGAACCCTGCATCTTCTGGCACAGGTTACATGCAGGTTTCTGCTTGGCTACAAAATATGGGTGAAGATCAGGCATGGAACTACATGCGTGACCTAGACAAAAACATTGCTCACTACACACACTCTGGTTCTAAGCCATGTGTTCAGGCGGGTATGGGCGAAGTGGCTATCGGTATCTCTATGGCAAGCCGTGGTGCGAAGCTGAAAACTCAGGGCGCACCTTTGTCAGTGATTACTCCGAAAGGCATCGGCTGGGAATCAGAAGCGGTAGGTCTGGTTAAAGAGTCAGATGCGGCGAAGCGCGTGGTTGACTGGTCCATTTCGAAAGCAGCGAATGAGCTATACGTAGAAATGTACCCTGTTGTCGCTCACAAAGACGTGAAAGCGACGGTATCTAATTTCCCGAATGTTCAAGAAAACATGGCGAAGATGGACTTTGCACAAATGGGCAGTAAGCGTGCAGAAATTCTAGCGGCATGGTCTGAGAAATTTGACGCGAAATCAGAGCCAAAATCGTAATATTCTGCGCATACAGGATTTTACTGGGGAGAGCGATTGCTCTCCCTTTTTGCATCTTGTGCAAAGTAAAGGCACATTAATGGCCGGATACACGCATAGAAAAGAGGAAGCGAATGGAAATCCAACGAATTAATGCGGAGCAGACACTCCAGCTTCGGCAACAGGTTCTATGGCCAACTCAAAGCATTGATTTTTGCAAGGTGGCAGAGGATGAATCTGGCTATCATTACGGCGGGTATGTTGATGGGTATTTGGTGGGTGTCGCTTCCGTATTTTTTAGTGAAGGTTCGGCAAGGTTAAGGAAATTTGCTGTATCCCCAAGTCTGCAAGGGAGGGGATTAGGCTCATTGATGTTGGAGACCATGATCGCGGATGCCAAAGTGCTAAACGCAGAAATATTTTGGTGCGACGCTCGTGAGTCTGCGCTAGGGATTTATCAGAAGTTTGGATTACAGAAAGAGGGTGAACGCTTTTATAAATCCGACATCCCGTATTTCAAGATGAGTCTGGATTTAAGCGTGTAAATTGAGGGCTTTCATCAGTTTGTCATCTTCTGGCTATAAATTTGTCATTGGAACGTAACACTCCAAATCTAAAATTGGTATATACCATTTGGAGAGTGTGTTATGTCAACTAACCAACCTTATCTGAACATTGAAAATGTAGTGAAACAATTTGGACAGTTCACTGCATTAAAGCAAATCTCGCTGGCGATCAAAAAGGGCGAGTTCGTCTGTTTCTTAGGCCCGTCAGGCTGCGGTAAAACAACCTTGTTACGCGCAATTGCGGGTTTAGATTTGCCAACGTCTGGTGCGATCTTTCAAAACGGTCAAGAGACGACATTTCTACCACCAGAAAAGCGTGACTTTGGCATCGTATTTCAGTCTTACGCGCTGTTCCCTAATCTGACTGTTCAAGAAAACATTGCGATGGGTTTGAAGAACCAAGGCATGTCGACCAAAGACGCCCTGGAGAAAGTTGATCAGTGGCTTCAGACAATAGGATTACCCACTTCGGGCCAGAAATTCCCTAACCAATTGTCGGGCGGTCAGCAGCAGCGTGTTGCTTTAGCGCGTGCACTCGCTTTATCTCCCGGTCTGCTGCTGCTTGATGAGCCTTTATCTGCGTTGGATGCGAAAGTGCGTGTTCACTTACGTGATGAAATTTGTAAGCTGCAACGCAAACTGGGAATTACCACCATTATGGTGACCCATGATCAGGACGAAGCGTTGTCGATGGCAGACCGAATTGTCGTGATGAATCATGGTGTGATTGAGCAGGTAGGGACGCCGCAAGAGATTTATCAAATGCCAGCGACGCGTTTTGTGGCCGAGTTTGTCGGCAGCATGAACTTCATTGAGACATCCGTCGTTACTGAGTCTCAGGTACGTATTGCAGAGACTTTGTTACCACTACCAAATTTAACGAATTACGAGATTAAACGCGGTGACCGTTTTGATCTGGCTGTGCGTCCTGAGAATATCAAGTTTGTTGAAAACTACCGTAATTCGCTTCCGGTTCGCATTACAGCAAGCGAGTTTTTGGGGGCGTTTTTCCGAGTAGATTGCGAACTGCAGAACGATGGCCAGGCGAAGCCTATCGTTGTTGATGTACCAGTGGAAACCGTGCAAAACCTCAATATTCGTATCGGTGATGTTCGTTATATCCAGTTCTCGGAAACCGGCTTACACGCCTATGCCATTCCTTCCAAGGGTAAAGCCTTCAAAAAAGCGTTGGCGGCGTAGGTGCAACATGGATGCAAAGACAATGACAATGAATAGCCTGACTACTCAAGACAAAGCGAAATCATTGGTGGGACGTATTAGCCGTGACAATCTCGTGTTGTTTGGATTGTTAGCGGCTACCTCGACGATGATGATCTTGTTCATCTTGATGCCGCTGTGGGCGATGTTGACTAAAAGTGTGCAAAACAGCGATGGGGAATTCGTTGGGTTAGCTAACTTTGCGAGTTACTTTTCTTCCTCAAGCCTGTGGGTTTCCGTTGGTAACACTTTTACGTTAGGTCTGGTTGTGACAGCGGTGGTTGGCTTACTGGCGTTTGGTTATGCTTACGCACTGACTCGCTCATGCATGCCGTTAAAAGGTTTGTTTCAAATATTAGGTACCGCGCCGATTCTTGCGCCGTCGCTTTTACCAGCGATCAGCTTGATCTTTCTTTTTGGTAATCAAGGTATTGCGAAAGAGCTACTTGGTGGCCACTCAATATATGGTGTTATTGGTATCTCAATGGGCTTGATCTTCTGGACGTTCCCTCATGCTTTGATGATTCTGACCACATCTCTGCGCACTTCGGATGCACGTCTGTATGAAGCGGCTCGCGCTCTGAAAACCTCACCAATGAAAACCTTTTTTATGGTGACGCTACCTGCGGCGAAATACGGTTTGATCAGTACCCTGATTGTTGTATTTACTTTAGTTATTACCGATTTTGGTGTGCCGAAAGTGATAGGGGGAAGTTACA
The DNA here is from genome assembly GCF_035621455.1 of Vibrio natriegens NBRC 15636 = ATCC 14048 = DSM 759. Taxonomy (NCBI): domain Bacteria; kingdom Pseudomonadati; phylum Pseudomonadota; class Gammaproteobacteria; order Vibrionales; family Vibrionaceae; genus Vibrio; species Vibrio natriegens. The sequence goes on along the minus strand of NZ_CP141823.1, from coordinate 719,155 downwards.
ACGTTCTGGCGACGGATATCTTCAAACAAGTGGTGGGCCAGCAGAATTTCGCCATGGGGGCAGTAACCAGCATTATGCTGTTGTTCCCTGCGGTATTGGCATTTGGCGCGGATCGCTGGGTGCAGAAAAAGCAAAAAAGCTTGTTTGATACGCGTTCTGTGCCCTATCAACCGGAGCCAAACAAAACGCGCGATGGTCTGTGTTTTTTATATTGCTCTCTGATTTCTGTTGCTGTACTCGCCGTGCTTGGTATGGCGGTTTACGGTTCCTTAGTAACGTTTTGGCCGTGGAACAAAGCGCTAACGCTGAATAACTACAACTTTGCCGAGATGAGCACTTATGGCTGGAGCCCGTTCTTTAACTCTCTCACTTTGGCGGGTTGGACAGCGGTGATTGGTACAGCAGTCATTTTTGTCGGTGCTTACAGCATTGAGAAAGGACGTGCTTTTGGTACCGTCCGTCAGGCGATGCAGATGCTGAGCGTCGTGCCGATGGCGGTGCCGGGAATGGTTCTGGGTTTGGGCTACATCTTTTACTTTAACGATGTGAACAACCCGTTGAATGTGCTTTACGGCACGATGGCATTCCTGGTTATTAATACCGTGGTGCATTATTACACGGTTGGTCACATGACAGCCTTAACCGCTCTCAAGCAACTGCCTTCAGAAATAGAAGCGACGGCTGCGTCGGTAAAACTGCCTCAGTACAAGTTGTTTTTCAAAGTGACGTTGCCAGTTTGTATGCCTGCCGTGCTGGACATTGCTACGTACTTGTTTGTTAATGCATTGACCACCACTTCTGCGGTAGTATTCCTATACTCAACGGATACGATCCCTGCTTCGGTATCGATTCTGAATATGGATGACGCGGGCCAAACAGGCGCTGCCGCCGCGATGGCGGTGATGATCATGATGTCAGCCGCAATCGCGAAGATCGTGCAGATGACGTTGGGTAAGTTGTTAGAAAATCGCACACAGGCTTGGCGTAAAAGATAAGGACACCTCGTGCAGTACGTAAAAATTAAAGATTCGATTGTTGAACAGATTGAAGCGGGCATGCTTTCGCCTCGTCAAAAACTGCCTGCGGAACGCAAGCTGGCGGAGTCGTTCGACACAACACGAGTTACGTTACGAGAAGCGTTGTCGTTATTGGAAGCCGAAGGGCGAATTTATCGCGAAGATCGTAGAGGCTGGTTTATTTCACCTGAGCCACTACGCTACGATCCAACCCAAACACTTAATTTCCCAAACATGGCGAAAGCGCAAAATCGCGTGCCTAAAACCGAGCTGATTGCGGCAAAAGGCACTCTGGCCAATAAGCAATCTGCGCGATTGTTACAGTTGCAGCCGTTTTCTGATGTCTATCGAGTCGACCGCGTTCGATATTTGGAAGACAGGCCAGTGGTGTATGTGACTAACTACATTCGCCCAGAGATCTTTCCCAATTTATTGAGTTTCGACCTTACCAACTCACTTACCGATATTTATCGTGAGCACTTTGGTGTGGTGTATCAAAAAACGCGTTATCGAATTTCTACCAGCACACTTCTTGGTGAAGTCGCGCAAGCGTTAAGAGCGACATCAGGTACTCCAGCTATGGTTGTTGAGCGTACTAATTACAACCAGCATGGCGAGTTGATCGACTGCGATATTGAGTATTGGCGCCATGACGCCATCAGTATTGAGTCCATTGCAGAGCTCAATCACTAACCTCCGCTTATCTCATTTTCAAAGGCTCCATCTCGGAGCCTTTGTTTTATCTCAACAGGAAACTTAAATGGATTTCTTGGCAATCGTGCTCGTTGTGTTTTCAGCAGTTTTGCATGCGGGCTGGAATATTCTGGGCAAAAGCAGTTCTGGGTCAGGCTTGGCATTTACGATGGCCGCAAGCCTGTCTGCGTGTGGCGTTCTTACTCCTTATTTGATTTGGTATTTGACGACGATCGGTTGGGCTTCACTGCCCGCAGAATTCTGGGGAATGTTGACCTTTAGCGGGCTGGCGCAAATTGTTTACTTGGTCGGTTTGATCATTGCTTACAAACATGCCGATGTTGGTGTGATTTATCCGATTGCCCGCGCTTTGCCAGTCATGATGGTTGGTGCATTCAGTGTTGCACTCGGCCATGCGCTTTCGTCTCAACAATGGCTTGGGTTTGTGTTGATCACCTTTGGCTGCATCTTGGTACCGTTGACGCATATTCGCCAGGTCACTTTGGCTTCTTATCTTAGTGTTGGTGTGTTCTGGGCGCTGATCGCTGCAATTGGCACGACGGGTTACTCTTTGATGGATAAGGAAGCTTTGAACCTACTCACTCAGCAAGTTTCGGCTGTTATTCATGATCAATATAGTGCGATTTTCTATCTTGGCGCGCAGTTCTGGGCTATGGGCTTACCTGTTGTGCTTTGGTGTCTGATCACTGGCAATCTGTCAGAGTTACTCAAGGCATGGCAAATTCGAAAAAGTGCGAGCATGGCTGGTATTATGATGGCATCGACTTACGGATTAGTGCTGTTTGCGATGACGATGACTGACAACGTGAGCTTAGTTGTGGCTCTGCGCCAAATCAGTATCGTCTTTGGTTTGCTGATGGGCGTTTGGCTGCTTGCTGAGCGGTGGTATCTCTCCCGAGGGGTTGGTGTGGTACTGATACTTTGTGGTCTGGTTTTGACTTTCTATTGAAACGATGGCTTATATGCCTTGGTCATAAATGACGCGTTCACTATTTTTACTTGCCACACCGCGCAACTTTTTCTATCGCTGAGCGATAGATTTTCTAGCTCGTTGAAAATACGCATCGTTTGTAAAGTGAAGTCATATCTAAACATGACTGATGACTTTCACTTTTCGACTTTGAATTTTAAATGAGGATACGTATGACTCACCCTTCTTACTGGTTTAAGCAAGCGCTCGAAATCGAAAACCCTCAACCTGCTGTTGCACTAGCTGACGATCTTGAAACTGATGTACTCATCGTTGGTGGAGGCTTCACTGGGATGTGGACAGCGATAATGCTTAAGGAGCAAGCTCCGGAAAAACGCATTACTGTTATCGATAAAAGTCTCTGCGGGAGTGGGGCTTCTGGAGCGAATGGCGGGTGCATGCTGACCTGGTCAACCAAATACCCAACCCTGAAGCGTCTTTTTGGCGAACAACACGCCACCTGGTTGGTACAAGAGTCAGAGCGGGTCGTGCTTGAAATTGACGAGTTTTGCCGACGTTATGCGATTGATGCTCAGTTGTCGTTAAAAGGTGTGTATTACACCGCGACTAACTCAGCACAAGCTGGTGGAATGAAGCCAGTAGTAGATGAATTAACGCGTCTTGGAGTAAGTAGCTGGCGAAAATGCAATGAGGATGAACTGCAAGCGAACACTGGCTCCTCGGCTCATCTCGAAGGGTATCACTCACCTGTTGCTGCGAGCGTACAGCCTGCATTGCTTGCCAGAGGGCTGCGTCGGGTGGCGATAGACATGGGGATAGAAATTTACGAAAACACACCGATGGTTCAACTGGAATATGGTCAGCCAGCGATCATTCGCACGCCACAAGCAACCATCAAAGCTAAGCAGGTAGTGTTAGCGCTTAATGCTTGGATGGTTGAACAGTTTAAACAGTTCCGGAACAGCATCGTTGTGGTCTCCTCTGATATGGTCATCACGAAACCGTTGGGTGATGAGCTATCTCAAAGTGGATGGAGAGCAGGTTCCAGCGTTTTGGATTCTCGTATTTTTGTTCATTATTATCGAGATACACCGGATGGCCGTCTGATGCTTGGAAAAGGGGGGAACCAGTTCTCCTTTAACAACCGAGTCGACACCATGTTTGGTAAGCCAACTCAGTATCAAAACCTGCTTAGAAAGTCGTTTGATAAGCTCTTTCCTGATTTGAAAGCGAGCGATTTTGACTATTCCTGGACGGGGGGCTCAGACCGTTCCACAACGGGTTTTCCGTTTTTTGGCCAACTGGATAACCAGACTAATATTTTTTATGGATTTGGTTACTCTGGCAATGGTGTGGCGCAAACCCGGATGGGAGGCAAAATTCTCTCGTCTTTGGTGCTTGGGTTAGATAACGACTGGGCTCGCAGTGGTTTGGCTAAAGGTCCGTTGGGCCACTTCCCACCAGAGCCACTTCGCTGGATTGGAGCCATGACTGTTCGTAATGCCGTTCGCCGAAAAGAAGCAGCAGAAGATAACGAAGAGAAAGTTAGAGTTTGGGATAAATGGCTGGCAAAACTCGCAGGACCAGCAGGCAAAGCCGATAAGCTCGACTAAACTGATGACTTCAGCCACAAACAATAAACTTTGAAGTGAAAATAATAGGGGGACACTTTAGCCCTGTGTTAGCCTCTGTCTTTCAAGCTCAGATTCAAAAGGTGAGTAATAGAATGAAAATATTCAGCAACTTCGATAGCGGTAGCATTCACGTAGTGAAAGCGGATGATAAAAACGACATCCAACTTAAGATCCCCAACGATAACATGTCGGAATTCTACCAATGGTTCCACTTCCGTTTAGAGACTGAAGCTGAACAGTCACATACCATTAAGTTGTTAGACTTGGCGAAATCTGCTTACCCAGAAGGATGGCAAGGCTACGATGTCGTGGCATCTTATGATCGTGAAGAGTGGTTCCGTGTACCTGCGGACTTTGATGGCGATACGCTCACATTTACGGTTATTCCAGAACGTGGCTCAATCTACTTTGCTTATTTCGCGCCTTACACTTACGACCGTCATCTTGATTTATTACACATGGCACAAAGCGCACATCATTGTCAGCTGGAGACTCTAGGTCACACGGTGGATGGCAATGACATGAGCCTGCTGACTTTTGGCGAGCCAGACGAGGGCAAAAAGAAAATTTGGATGATCGCACGTCAGCATCCAGGCGAAACGATGGCAGAGTGGTTCATGGAAGGCATGATTCAGCGTTTGCTGGATGACAACGATACAGTCGCGCGAGCTCTTCTTGAGAAAGCGGTACTTTACGTTGTACCAAACATGAACCCTGATGGCGGTATTCGTGGCCATCTGCGTACGAATGCGGTCGGTGTAAACCTAAACCGTGAGTGGCAAACTCCTTCAATGGAAAAGAGCCCAGAAGTCTTTTTAGTCCGCCAGCGAATGCTGGAAACTGGTGTCGATATGTTCCTGGATATTCATGGAGACGAAGCACTGCCATACAACTTTGTCGCGGGTTCTGAAGGCATTCCATCTTATGATGAAAGTTTGGCGGCTCTGGAGCATTCGTTTAAGCAAGCGCTGCTCACCATTACGCCAGAGTTTCAAGATGAAGTGGGTTACGATAAAGACGAACCTGGTAAAGCAAACTTAACTGTTGGATCAAATTGGGTTGCAGAGCAATTTAAATGTTTGTCTTACACCATAGAGATGCCATTTAAAGACAACAATAACCACCCTGATCCGCTGTATGGTTGGTCACCTGAACGTAGTGTGCTATTTGGCCAAGATGTGTTGGCAGCAACGTTAGCGGTTGTTGACAATATTTAATTGGTTTAGTTCCCTAAAATCAATCGAACACATAAGCAGTTCATCCTAGATGAGCTGCTTTTTTGTTTGTATCTACTTGTCAATTGGTAAATATTTCCATTCGATCAATGCCTTATAAATAGAATCTTAATAATAAGAAATTTACAAATTAATGTGAATTTTGTCACACATTTAAGGAAAAGATATGATATTCTGCGCACTGAGTTGATTATGGCTATATCAATGCAGATGCATTATTTTTTCTCATGCAAGTGGTTAGAACACATGCGTGAATATGAATGATGACATGTTTTTTGGCATTGGTGATGAACACCACATTTACTTTATTCCGGTGTTATTTAGCTAGGTTGTCTCAAATAATAAAGAGAAAGTTGCTGCCTCATATTGATAACGCACTCCTTCGCGTTTGATGTGTGGCTCGGTATACAACAAATAGGAAAAAAGAATGAAAAAAATTGCTTTTGCAGTGGCTACTGTACTTGCTGGTGGTGTTATCTCTAACGTTGCGCTTGCAGACACTTACATCGGCGGTAAGCTAGGTTACAACGCTCTTAACGACGCGTGTTACCTGGATACCTCATGTGATGATGATAGCTTTGCAGCGTCAATGCATCTTGGCTACAGCTTCAATGACTACATTGATGCAGAGTACGGTGTTGATTACTTAGGTGATTTCAAAGCAAACTTCAACAAAGCAGGCAAAAACACCGTTGATGGCGAGCTTTGGGCATTGACTCTAGCGCCTAAATTCAACCTTCCGTTGACGGATTCTTGGAACCTGTTTGCGAAAGTAGGTGCTGCATACATGATGGCTGGTGACGAAAAAGACTTCGTTCCTACAGGCTCTCTAGGTGCTGAATACCAAATCAACTACAACTGGAGCCTACGTGCTGAATACCAACGTTACCAAGATATGTCTGACGACATCATTGATGACATGGATGCAGACTACTACGGTATTGGTTTTAACTACAAATTCGGTTCTGAGCCAGTGGTTCAGGAAGAAGTGGTAGAAACTCGTCCGGCAACAAACATTGTTGAGCATGTATACCCAGCACAAACTACAACAGTACAATTTGGTCTTGAAAGTGCAGAAGTGAAAGATACTTCAGCATTATCTGAGACAATTAATGTAATGAACACTTACCCACAAGCTCAAGTAGAGATTACGGGTTACAGTGATACAACAGGTACTGCTGAGTACAACCAACAGCTTACAGAAAAACGTGCTCAAGCGGTTGCTAACGAGTTCCAAGCTCAGGGTATTACTGCAGAACGTATGACTGTGAAAGGCATGGGTGAAGCAAACCCAGTTGCTAGCAACGATACACGTCCTGGCCGTGAAATGAACCGTCGTGTAGAAGTCGTTGTTCCAGAATTCAAATACGAAACGACTGAACAAGCAGAATAATTTGCTGTTTTAGTCAACGTATCTTCAAAGCCAGCGCATGTCGCTGGCTTTTTTGATTCTGGAAGTAGCAACTGGATAAAATAGCAACCCTTTCATCAAATTGTCATCGTTGTTTCATAGCATCTTTCACTCAGCGTAATTGGAGAATGCTATGCAAAACCTGCCGCCGCTCAATTCCCTTAAAGCATTCGAAGCAACGGCGAGGCAACTGAGTTTTACTAAAGCTGCACAAGAGCTGAGTGTTACCCGAGCCGCGGTCAGCCAACAGGTAAAATCTCTGGAGCTTCTGCTTAATGCGACGTTATTCGAGCGTAAAGGCTCTCAATTGGTACTTACACAAGCCGCAAAAGAGTATCTCCCTGTGGTAAGTCATGTTTTTCAAACGCTTTCTGTGACTACTCAGCATTTGTTTTCTCGTCAGAACACCGCGCAGCTTAACTTACATGTCGCTCATAGCTTTTGTTCACAATGGTTAATACCAAGGTTGGCTGACTTTCATCGTCAGCACCCCGAAGTGTCTCTAAAAATATCGACAACAGCCAATATTGTGCCTAACGCCAGTGCTGTTTCTGATGTTGAGATCATTAATGGTTATGGGGATTGGTTGTCACAGGACTCGATTCAACTGACAGAAGAACATTGGATTGTTGTTGCGAGCCCGGGTTTCTTGCACCTGAACCCAATTATCGAGCTAGCTGATCTTGCGAAGGCACCTAAAATTTCCACCAGTGGTTATCATGAGTCGTGGCAAGTTTGGATGAAATATCAAGGTCACCAAGCAAAGTTCACTAATCCCGTTGCAGAGTTTGAGCACTCACTGCTTGCGATTCAGGCGGCGATTAATCACTTCGGTGTGCTTTTGGTCAGAGACTTTCTGGTCGAGGATGAGCTCGCTCAAGGTACATTAATACAGATAGGCTCCTGGAGCATGCCTAGCGAAGGTGCTCATCGGATGATTGTCAGAGGGACAGACAAACCACATGTACAAGCCTTTACCCAGTGGTTACGTCAGAGTATCTAACCAGTATTCGGGAAACGGTAACGGATTAATTGTCCTATCCCAGGTTTTTGCTAGATATCTAAATAGAAAAATACCGCGATTAACGCGGTATTTTTTGTTTCTGCTTAAGCTGCGACGCTGCGCTTATTCACATGGTGGTGCCATATGGATTACCGCTAAACCACCCAAAGAAGTCTCGCGATATTTCTTGTTCATGTCCTTGCCCGTTTGGTACATGGTTTCGATAACTTTATCCAGAGAAATTAGGCACTTGCTTGTTCTCTTTAATGCCATTCGGGATGCGTTAATCGCTTTCATTGCACCCATTGCATTTCGTTCAATACAAGGTACCTGAACCAGCCCACCAATAGGGTCGCAAGTCATGCCGAGAGAGTGTTCCATTGCAATCTCTGCAGCAATACAAATTTGTTCGTTGCTACCGCCTCGCAGAGCCGTTAAGCCTGCTGCTGCCATAGACGAAGAGACACCTACTTCACCCTGACAACCTACTTCGGCACCGGAAATAGAAGCATTGGTTTTGTACAAAATGCCAATTGCACCTGCGACGGCGAGGAAGTCCTTGAGCTGTTTGATGTCTAGCTCTTTGATAAAGCGGTGGTAATACATTAACACGGCAGGAATAACGCCCGCTGCGCCGTTCGTAGGAGAAGTGACGACTTGTCCACCTGCGGCATTTTCTTCACTCACTGCGAAAGCAAACAAGTTAATCCAGTCCATGATCTCCATTGGATCATTTTCAACCGCTGCGTTTGCTTCCAGTTTCTTCAATAGGTTCGGAGCTCGACGTGTGACATTGAGTCCGCCTTCCAGAATACCTTCAGTATCAAAACCACGCTGCATACACAGAGACATCACTTTCCAGATCTGTTCCGCTCTTTGGTTGACCTCTTCTTCGTCACGAAACGCCAATTCATTCTGAAGAATCATTCCACCTAAACTAAAGCCGTTTGCTTCCGCTTTCTCGAGCATCTCATCGGCTGATTTAAATGGGAATGGGACTTCAACCTCAGCTTGCTGCGCACCATTTTCCAGCTCGTCTGCGGTTGCAATAAATCCACCACCAATGGAGTAATAAATCTCGAACGCAAGTTGTTCGCCAGATTCATCTAATGCAGTGATTGTCATGCCGTTTTCATGCAAAGGGAGGTTTTCGCTATGAAATACGATGTCATGATCGTAGCTAAAGGTAATTTCGCGAGTTCCGGCTAGCAATAAAGTATTGGTTTCGATGGTATGTTGAAGTGCGCTTTTCGCACTGGTCATTTTGATGTTATCGGGTTTATTACCCATTAAGCCCAGTACAGTGGCTCTGTCAGTATGGTGACCTCTGCCGGTTAGTGATAACGAACCATACAAGTCTACTTGAACCCTATGCACTTTCGCCATAGAGTCTTGAAGTAACTGAGTAAAGTTGAACCCGGCGAGCATTGGACCGTTAGTGTGGGAACTTGAAGGTCCGACACCAACTTTAAAAATATCGAAAATCGACAGCATTATTGACTTCCTTTAGCAGTGGACCTTTCATAGGTCTCTAGAGTATGACTGTTAATCGGATGTTAATCCCTAGGAGGCAGTTGGCAAAGAAGATTTTTATATTATTGCCAACTCAGGCGCTAAGCAGCCGAGAAATTAATAGAGATCGTAGTATGAAATTAGACAATGTGGTTATTGTTCTCGGTAAGCGTCTCGTCAAGAACAAACTAAGCCCGGAAGGGATTTCAAGAGTGCAAGCGCTCGTCAGTTCCCTTGGCTCATTGTCTGTAGAAAATACGGCAATCTTATTTTGTGGCGGCAAAACTCAAGGGCAAGATATCGCAGAGGCGGATGCGATGTTCAGTTATTTCCAGACACTCAATCATTCACTCTCACAGCCATTCCCGAAAAGTCAGATTCTAATTGAAAATCGTTCTTTAAATACCTTTCAGAACATGAGGTATGCGGCGGAAGAGTTGTGTCATAGCGGCTTATTTCAGGCTGCTGAGTATCATCAATTCCCGATTAAAGTGACCCTTGTTTCTAACGACTATCATCTGGAACGAATTATAGAAATTCAAACCTTAATGGATGAACAGGGGTTATTGAGGGTGCTTAAAACACAGAGCGCTTCAATGGGGCTGGAGCTTAGTATTGCTTTAGATATTGATAAGCACATTAGCGTGCCATACCCGCATCATGGAGCATCAGCCCAAGCGTTTTTACTGCTTGATGAGCTGACAACCTACCGAGTTTATTTAGAAGGCGCGATTCGCGGAGTGTTTAGCCGAGGCTTAGCTGCTGTAAGAGCGAAGCCGTTGCATATTGCTCAAACCGCGATAGAAAAACTAGAGATGCTCCCTCTAGACCATGAATCCTTGCAGAATATTCAGGAAATAAAAAAGGCCGTCGCAATGACAGCCTTTGATGATAATTTAGACGTGGTTCAGCAAGCTTTAGATATCATACACCCGCTCTTAACCGCAATGAACCGAACTATCGATCCTGAGTCTGCGCTTTAATTTCACCACGGGTGCGGAATGCGCTCAGGGCAATCAAGCTGTAGCACAGTAGCTCAATCCCTTCTTCAGAGATATTTTTCACGTCGCGAACGTAGCTTTCATCCATCACATGGCGCCAAAAGCTGCCCATTCCGTAAAGACGTGAAAAAACAAGCAATAGCACAACTGAGCCGATTAATAGCTTCATGTGTGGGTTTTTTAGGATTCTCGCCATCTCATTCACGCTGCCTTTGCCGCCTTGATAGGCTTTCGCACAGGCTAAAGCAGTAACAGTTAGCGCAGGAAATACCCAAGAACCGTGATGAATCATATCCATCCAGTAATCCATTTCACGAATCATGAGTACAGCAAAAAAGCCAGAAATCAGGATTGCAGCGTGTTTCAACTCAGGAGTATGTTTCGATAAGCTGAAAAATGACCATGATGCAATTGCCAGCATGACTAACTGAAGTGATTCCGTAATCGATAACTCACCCAGACTTGAATCTAATACAACGTAATCGAGGCGAATACTTAGATTAACAACAATGCTGATTGCAACAATCATCAATGCACTCAAGCATGCGCGATAAATGGTGCGCTTTGATTCATCAGTGATGACGTTGGTTTGTGCTGCTTCGGTCTCTTTAACTATTTGTGCTTTCATTTTGACCACCCACTCCAGAAATGTGGAAAAACCGTGAATTTATGTGATATTTGTCTCGAATTTTATTGTCCGGTTGGAAAGTTATGTCATGAGATTGTCAGGAATGTCAGAGGGTCCGTACAAAATGGACAAACTAGTTTCAGTAGCACAAATAAAAAAGGAGCCATGTGGCTCCTTATTACTGAATTTCGTTTACGATAAACTCGTTGAAGGTTAGTAGTCCTCACCCTCTTGATGATTTTCCCGATAATATTCCCATTGTTCAGCGCGTTCATCATCTGAAAAGACACAATAGGTTACACGTTCACCGTTCTCTGTAACGGTGTCCAGTTCTCCACCTTGTTGAACACAATATACAGATGCCGGATTTGCTACGGATGTGTATTCAGTCGAGCGTGTTGCGTTATCGTAAGTGGAACAACCAGAGAGCCCAGCAGCTACTGCCATAGTTATTAGTAAACTTGTCTTATTCATTATTGATCTCCGCATGGGATGGACGAGTATTGTATTGATTATAGGCAACTTTCGTCAGTTCATGTCCTAACGATGTTAAAAGTATGAAGGCGAGGCAGGTTGAGAGATTCAAATAAGATCTTGATCTACTTCCCTAGGTTATGAGGAACTTTAAATTAGAGTCAGATAGACGCTCGGAATTGTAACTTGGGAAAGTAAGACAATTTAGGTAGTATGCGCGCAAAAGCATTCACTACGGAATCCTCAATGAGACACTTAAAATCAACGGTTCATCCAGATATTGATCATCTCGACGATAAAATCATTTTTAAGCGTAATGCTGCACGGGCAATCGTGCTTGATGGTGAGAATGTATTACTGCTCTACACGGAGCGCTACCATGATTACACGTTACCTGGTGGTGGAATTGATGATGGTGAAGATATCATTGCCGGATTGGTTCGAGAGTTAGAGGAAGAAACTGGGGCAAATAACATACACAGCATTAAGCCATTTGGTCTTTTTGAAGAGTTTCGACCTTGGTACAAAGATGACGCCGATGTGATGCATATGATCTCTTACTGCTATACCTGCAAAATTGATCGTGAGTTAGGCGAGACGGCTTATGAGGATTACGAGGTCAAGAACGGTATGCGTCCTGTGTGGATGAACATCCATGAGGCGATTGCACACAACGAGCAAACGATGGCTGAGAGCCCGAAAAAGGGCATGAGTATTGAGAGGGAAACCTTTTTACTGCAACTGATCGCCAAAGAGCTGCTTTAACTATCCATACGCTTGCGCAGCGCAATGTCGGTGCGACTTTATAACGTTAGCCCAATAAAAAAGTCCGAGCTCCCCCCCGGAACTCGGACCTATTCCAGACGCGCAAGCGAAGCGTCATCTCGATGTTCGAATCTGTTATCGCGTTAGAACTTGTTACCGCGGTAATAGAACAATAGCCGTTTTATATTTGATGTGTAAATGGTTATTTAGTCTAACGGCTTTTTTTAATCACTGATGAGAAGTATATCCATCCAATTACAGTTGTAATTTGGGTAACTATCAGTAAACCACTGCTCTTTCTTATCTTTGAGATACAATACCTTAACTTTGGTAAACACGCTTGCATCAAGATCACGAGTTATTAATTTAGACTGCCTAGGTTTTATAATTTTAACTTTTCCCTGACATTTCTCAGGGCGTAATTTTTAGTTCCGGTTAGTCCATGAAGTAAGTCGGCTTAAGTCGTTTAATCGCTGAGAACGTTGATATGTCTCTTGGAAAAATACAAAAAGAGATTCCGGACGGCTTGCTTTTAGCACGTCGGGAATCTCGGATTTGAATCAAGTTTTGGAAGGTTCCGAGACGGAACGGTGAAATTTCTGGAACAACCACCCAAGCGTAATTAAAGATGCGCCCAAGCCCAGGAAGCTAATAGCACGCCAGAAGCCATCCAGAGAACGTACATCCCACAGGAACACTTTTAACGCAACGCAAGCCAGGATGATGAGACCAATACGTTGCATGTTCATTGATTTTCGAATCACACCAGCCCATGTTAGTAATCCTCCAACAAGCAATCCTGCGACCGAATAACTGAATAGCTCGGCCATGCTGGTCGATTGATATAAAGTCATAGAATTTGTTTGCCAGAACTGTCGGATAGACATACCCAGCCAGATAGCTGCAAGTGTAAACCCGATTCCTGAGATAACATGACGGTGAATTCGTAATGTGTTCCACTTCCTAAATACCGCAGCAGTTAGAATACATGCCGGTAGCAGCCAGCCTAAACTCAACATATTGAAAAGAGGAATGGCTTGAGCGGATACGTTATCAACGTTTAATGGCGATTCAATCGTATTGAGTAATAAAGTCATTAAAGCAAATATGCTCCAAAGCAAGTAACTGTATGCTTGGTAGACGTAAGTGAGTTGCTGTGCGAACTGGCTGCGGTAACTGTATACGAAGCCCATGACTAAAGCCTGGTTCGCGAAGACAATGGCACTGGTAAAGTCGATGTGTCCAAGGTAGCCATATTGTCCCGTTAACCAGTAGTTTGTTTGTGTGAACAATGCGATTAAAAAGACGTGCAGAAATGCACCTTCAAACCAATTGGCGAGATCAACGTCTGCTCTGGTTAGCACGGATCGAGCATACGCAAGAATAACGAGTGCAGGTAGATAACTGAGTAGTACCCACGCCCAGTGCCCTGTTTCAACTGGCTGCCACTGAGGAATAAATGGCAGAAGCGTCAGGCGAACAACCAAAGCACCCATCATTATTTTGACTGCCCAACTGGCAGGGCGAAAATAACCTGCTTGTATTTGTAATGCCATCACAGCCACTTGTGCCGAAATCGCAGTAGTTAGCCACGTATCGCTAAGCCAAACAAAGGAACAGCCAGCAACGATAGCATGAACGACTGCGGAACATTCGTAGGCGAGTCGTGTTAAACGCATGCCCAAATAAACGTAGCAGACTGCAACTAAAGCCGTAAAGAACGTCCAATACCAGGCATAGCTGTACATAAACTCGTGTGCATAAAACAGAACGATTAGCGTCATTGAAGGTGCAAGGGCGAGCAACAAGACACTGGGTATGGAAGAGCGATCATTGAGCCCTTGTATATAGTTCCTTAGCGCAATAAACACGATACTCAATGCTAATGCGAGCAGAATACTGCTCTCACTCTGTGACATGTAGAGCGTGTCAAATGCGACCGAAACAACCAATATAGCGGTTGCTGATACCAGAACCGAAGGCAGGAAAACTCGCGTTGACCAACCCTTACGTAACGCGGGTAGCCAGATAGCTGCAACAAGTAAAATATAGCAATACGCCATTTGAAAGACGTTAAGTTCGGGCATTCTTGTTATTGCAGAAAAGGTCAGCAATACGATTGCAAGAGACGTGATGACAGGAGGGTTTGTCCATTTATTCTGGCAATGGCGATAACGAGGGTTGAGTGTCCACCCTAATCTTGGCAAGGCATAAACCAGATACAACGTGAGCGACAAGTAAATATAAGACCAGGAGAATAAACTCTCTGTCGGAATACTTTCTATCAGAATGAGCATCCAAAGCGCATGCGGTATGGTACTACTCGGTGAGATCCAAGCCCTGCGTACCTTCTGCATAAGCAAAGTGGCCGCAATGGATATTGCGCTGATGTAACCCGCCAACAGGAAATAATCAGGTTCAGCGCCGCTTATCCATAAGGGCGCAGTGTAGCCGCCGATTAATCCCAACACGGCCATTAATGGCCCCTGCCTTAATGACAAAGCGAGGCTGGAAAATGCGGCGACAGCTAAGATCAGCAATGAGATGCTTGGTGTCAGCATCTGGTAGACAACAAACGCAAAAATAACCGTACAGTAAACGCCGGTCAGGCCAGTTCCGGTAATGGCGGCTGGAACATAAGTGAACCCTTGGGCTCGTTGTGCTCGTTCTGGATCGCGCTGTTCTTTTCGGTGAAACCACTCGCCCGCAGCGATCATGGCAAAAGATAAGGTAAAGGCAAAAGCGACACGTACGAAGGGTGAAAACTCAATATGGCTGCCAATCACTTGCACCAAGTAGCCGCCACCAATAAGCATCGCCAACGCTCCCACCCAGACGAGCCAGTTTTCTTGGAGGCTGGAGAGTAACTTTTCGGTTTTGTTTTCCCAATGACTGTTGTCGTTCTCGGCGAAGCCCGCAATCTGAATATCTTCCTGAGCAGTCTGCTGCGCGAAGAACGGCACGGTTGGTGACTCTAGAGCATCATCAGGCTCTGCTTTAGGTTGCGAAGGACCTGCGTCGTGAACATTCGTTTGGCTTGAAGTCGCAGTAGTGGGTTCAGAAGCAGGAGCGGAAGACGATTCACTTGTTTCTGGTTGGCTTTGTTGATCTAACCATCGTGAGCGGAAATCCGACAGCTCTTTGCGGAGCTGCGTTATCTCGTCTTCCAGATTTGAAATTCGTTTTACTGCTTTCAATGTAATTAGCAAGGCGAAAAACGCCATAATCACCGCGAATAAAGTCAACAAGTGCTTTTCTCCCTATCCTGGTCTTTTCAACGGCCTCATGAGGATTCTTAACTTTGAGCACCCAAGTTAAAGCTTAGTTCACGGTCTATACCTGTGAGCGTTGGGATGCTAGGTTCCGCCTAAAATTTTTAGAAACGCTAAAAGAACATTCTACATGTCGAATGTGAGTCGGTAAGTCTCCTTAACGGGAAATGCAGTAAATTCTTAGACTTGCGCGATGATTTGGGGCTTATGTTTCTCTTTTTGGTAATTTTTCGTGCGTTGAACGGTGGAGTAAACGTGAACTCAACTATATTAGTAATTTCAAGCAATAAGATTGTCTCTTGCGTGTTTACGCTAAAACAACGATAAGAATAGGTGACATAGATGCAAGTTGGTAATGAAGCGCTGGTGCTATCAGCGGTTGGGGTGATTGGTTTAGGGTGTCAGTGGTTAGCTTGGCGACTTCGTTTGCCAGCGATACTGTTTTTGCTGTTGGCTGGCCTTGTTGTCGGGCCATTAATGCAGTGGCTGAAACCGGATGAAATATTAGGAAACTTACTCTTTCCGTTGGTCTCGCTGGCAGTGGCCGTTATTCTGTTTGAAGGAAGCCTAACGCTAAATTTTAAAGAGATTCGCGGAGTGAGTGGCTCAGTGTGGAGTATTGTCTCTTTTGGCGCGATTATCTCTTGGGCCGTGACGAGTGTGGCGACACATTATTTCTTGGGTTTTTCATGGGAGCTGGCAATGTTGTTTGGCAGCTTGACCGTCGTAACGGGGCCTACCGTGATTGTCCCGCTGCTAAGAACTGTGAGACCAAACAGCACTCTGGCTAATATTCTGCGTTGGGAAGGGATTCTGATTGATCCGCTTGGTGCGCTATTTGTGGTCATGGTTTACGAGTTTATCGTGTCACACAGCGCGGTCAATAGCGCCGAAGTCTTTGCCAAGATCATCGCCGTTGGTGTCATTCTTGGCGTTGCATCTGGCGCGGCGGTGTCAGCAGCGTTGCGTCGGGCATGGTTACCAGAATATTTACAGCCGTTTGCCGTGTTGATGGTGGTACTTGGCGTCTTCTCGGTTTCCAATCATTTAGAATCTGAAGCAGGGCTGCTTACTGTCACCGTTATGGGGATGTGGCTCGCCAATGCAAAAGAGATCAACATTCAGCAGATATTGCACTTCAAAGAGCACTTGACCATTTTGCTTATTACCGGCTTGTTTATCTTTTTAGCCGCTCGCATAAGCTTGGATGACTTTACTGCTCTGGGATCTGGCGCCTTGATGCTATTTGTCTTCATGCAGTTGGTCTCGCGTCCGTTATCAATATTCCTCGCTACGATACGCAGTAATTTAGGTCTCAAGGAAAAACTGTTTCTGTCATGGGTTGCACCGCGTGGTATTGTTGCGGCCTCTATTTCGTCTCTTTTTGCTATTAAGCTAATCGAATACGGTGTCAGTGGTGCTAGCCTGCTTGTACCAATGACCTTCATGGTAATTATTGGAACCGTTGTGCTACAAAGTGCGACGGCTCGCCCTGTCGCGGTTGCCTTAGGGGTCGCAGAGCCTGCGCCGAGAGGTTTCTTATTGATTGGTGCGAACCGAGTTGCCAGAGAAATAGGTCAGGCATTAGCGCGTTATGACAGACGTGTTCTCATGACGGACTCAAACTGGGAATACATCAGTCAAGTTCGCATGCTCGGTCTGGATTATTACTATGGGAACCCGATATCCAGCCACGCAGACGATAACCTCAATTTAATTGGTATTGGTCAGGTTGTCGCCCTGACGCCGGATCAACATTTCAACATTATGGCTTGTATGCAGTTTGTCGATGAGTTCGGCGAAGATAAAGTGCATTGTCTGCAAAAAACCAAAACAAACGGTAATGGCAGTGAAAAGCACACCGTCGCTCAGGAATATCATGGCAGGCTGCTGATGGGCGGTAATGTCAGTTACAGCCAACTGGCGAGTTTATTGAGCCGTGGAGCGGAAATAAAACATACTAAGCTCAGTGACAGTTTCACCTATCAGGATTATTTGGCGCATCACAATAGCAATTTGCTCACTCCACTGTTTTATGTGGAAGAAAAGGGCAAAATTCACTTCTGTGACGATCCCGAACAGTTTGCACCAAACACGACCAGCACGGTGGTGTCTTTGATTATGCCTGAAAGCAATCAACAGCCGTTATAGAATCTATTGAGTTGGCATCTTGCCGATTTGTTATCCAAGCTTATAAAAGCTGCTAGCCTCACATGCGTTAAACTTGTGAGGTAAAAAGCAAAGTAAATCAATGGTCTTGGCAGGTTTAAAGGAAGTACGGCGGATATTTCAGAAATTTCGCATTGACGTTACTGACAAGGATCGCAATACTGCGCGACTGTTTTACTTTAGGGTGACATTATGGCTCCGCAAACTAATCGAAAAGATTTACACCTAGACGCTGTTTTACATCATGACATGAGCATGAAGCATAAAACGGCGGGCTTCGAGTCTGTCGAATTTGAGCACTGTGCGCTGCCAGAATGTGACTTTAACGCCATCGACCTGTCTACCGAGTTCTTAGGTCGAAGACTGGCTCTGCCATTTTTAATCAGTTCGATGACAGGTGGAGCCAAAGACGCGGAAGCAATCAATTGCCGTTTGGCTGAAGCGGCAAGTGAATTAGGTATTGCGATGGGAGTCGGCTCTCAACGCATTAGTCTGGAACAGAGTCTGAACTCAGGTTTAGGCCGAACGATTCGGGCTCTGGCTAAAGGTGTGCCGTTGTATTCCAATTTAGGTGCAGCTCAACTGCGTGATAAAGAAAATTTGGACAATGCTCAACGAGCCGTAGACGCCATTCAAGCCGATGCTCTGATCGTGCATGTGAACCCGATGCAAGAAGCTTTTCAGGCAAATGGTGATCACAACTGGATTGGTGTGATTCATGCGATTGAAAAACTGGAATCACGAGTGGATGTTCCGATCATCGTCAAGGAAGTCGGGTTTGGTATTAGCGGCTCTATGGCTGAAAAACTGGTCGACGCAGGTGTTAAAGCCATTGACGTGGCGGGAGCTGGCGGCACTAGCTGGAGTGCGGTCGAAGGTTTTTGCCAGGAGAATGCCCGTATGAAGCGTGCAGCGGAGCTGTTTCGTGACTGGGGAATACCAACGGCTACCTGTCTTGAACAAATTCGCGCTCAGTACCCTGCGTTACCTTTAATCGCATCTGGCGGTGTTCACAACGGGTTAGAAGCTGCCAAAGCGATCCACTTGGGCGCCAACTTGGTTGGCCAGGCGGGGGCTGTGCTGAAAGCCGCGACAATAAGTACTCAAAACGTTGTTGAACATTTCGAACAAATGGCACTGGAATTACGTTTGGCGTGTTTCGGTACCGGATCGGCGAATCTATTTTCTTTGCCTACAGCGAAGCGTTTATAGTCGCAGGACGATGTGTGCGCTAGTCCAATGATTTTAGATAAATTGTCGATGTCTTAACACGTAGACTGATAATTTAGTTATAGTTTATACAAAAGTCGCTTCAAGATGTTGTGTTCGACAGTCATGTTTGATTGCCTCATCTGGGCGTTACTTGTCTAGAACATTCTTTGACACTGGAACCTAAATCTTATGAAAAAATTGGTAATGTTACTGTTGGCGTCTGCGGCTTTAACTGCTTGTAGCGACGAAGTTGGCACCGAGAGTTGGTGTAACGACATGCGAGACAAACCAAAAACTGAGTGGACAACAGAAAGTGCCATGGATTTTGCTAAGCATTGCGTCCTTCAAGATGGCGTGGGCAGTGAACAGTGGTGTAAGGACCTGAAAGAGAAGCCAAAAGGCGACTGGACTGCGAATGAAGCGTCTAGCTACACTAAACACTGTATTTTCTAATTGAGCTGAAACGCTCAATGTTTATCTCCCAAAGCCAAGCTCACTGCTTGGCTTTCTTATATCAGCAAGCTTTTATTACCTTTTCATTTCATTTTTGAAAACCTGCATTTCCCTTCTTTTATTTGTCTTATACCAATGGCATGTTTATCTCTAAATCAAGCTTATGTACTCACGACTAAGAAAGGGACGTTCATGAAACTACTTAAAGGCTCATGCTTGTGTGGCAAAGTAAAATTAGAAGTGGCGGATGAATTCAAATACATGGGAAATTGCCATTGCTCTGAATGCCGTAAGTTTACGGGCTCTGACTATTCTTCGGCTGGTGGCGTTGCGCTGGATAAACTGCTGATAACGGAAGGTCAAGACAACATTCAAGCCTATAAAAAGAGTGAAAATACCGAGCTGTGCTTTTGCCGTCATTGTGGTTCGAGTTTGTATTCGAAAAAGAATAACGGGATCGTAAACATTCGTCTGGGCGTTTTGGATGATGCGCCTTCACACAAGCCAAGCTTTCACATTTTTGTTGGCTCAAAAGCGCCGTGGTTAGAGATAACCGACAATCTGACTCAGTTTGAGGCGGGACCAAAGTTTTAGGCCAAATCCTTCACTATCGTGAGGCGAATACCAACGCCTCGCGCATTAAACCTAAGTGTGCACGAGCACGCTTTCTACGCTCCCAAGGCTTCTATTTCGCTTGTCATGTTCATTCTCAAAATGAGAAAAAATAGAATTGTCAACATAACTAGTTGTTAAGTATTTGATTTTTTTAGGCACCATAATTGCTCTTTCTTGCATATGACCAACGTCCGGTTTAAGAAGGGGAACATTATGAGAACAGGGAAACTACTTGCGCTTTCTGGCTGCTGCTTATCACTTTCAGCGAATGCGCTCACGACCAGTGATTTTACTTTTGAATCTGGTAGTGACAGTTCAAATTATTCAGCAAAAGGTAAACCCGTTAATACCTATTCGGTTGCAGAATCTTTACCACAAGATGTGCTTAGCAACGTTTACTCTATGCTGCCAGAAGGCACGCTCGTCAACAGTGCCTTTATTGCGCCAGAACGTTATTCCAGCATTGATATTGATGACGAACTGAATGGTGCGGAGTTCGCAACAGCAAAAGTCACCTTTTTGAATGAGGGAGCAGGGTATCGAAATACGCTCGGTTATTTCGTTTTTGATACGAACAATCCACCCGTCAATAAAGATGAAATCGAAGCGCACGTGATCATTTTTCCTAACACATCTAAAGCACCAGATGGGGAGATGCAAGAAGGTGACACGATCGATTTAAATGTGCAGCTCACCGCAGGTCAAACTCTCGCATTCTTTATTATTCCGAATGGCTGGGGGTGGTCTGGTTCGTATAACAACATCGCCAGCCTTGGCAGTTGGGGCACGCCGTTTTATAGCTTCTCGAATCTGAACCCAGAGTCGACTTCAGAAAATCGTCGTCACAATGTGGCATTTATCGACACGCAAAATGAGTTTCTCGTGCTGGGTTTTGAAGATATTTTTCGTCCAGATGGCGACAACGACTTCAACGATTTGCTGTTTACTGTCGAAGTCAGCCCATTCACTGCCATTGATGGCGTCAACACCGATGGCTCCACAGATTCGAAGTACGAGCCACTAGTGCAGGAAAACAACCCAGAAGTCACGGTGACCTCGGTGTATCCAAGCTCAGATACCTACGCGACGATGGCGTTTGAAGATCGCTGGCCACTGATGGGCGATTACGACTTCAATGATGTGGTGTGGCGTTATCGTGTCACCGAGTTGCTAAATGGTCAGCGTGAAATCAAAAACATCACTTTTGATTTCACACTGCAGGCGATGGGAGCAGGGTTCTCTAACGGTTTTGCTATTCATCTGCCAAATGTAGACCCAACCAATCTTGCGTCGACAGAACTGACACGAAATGGCGAACTCGTTACTCATCAAGTGGTGCAATCCGGTGGAGAGGCGGTGCTTGTGGTCTCGGAAAATTTGCGCAAAGACTTAGAAATATTGGGTGAGTTAGACAGCAGCTGCACTTTCTATCGCACTCAAAACGCGTGTATTGGCCAACAAACATCTGATGTTCTTAATTATCAACTCATGGTTGAGTTATCGAACCCTGTATCACGTGAGCAGGTAGGGTATCCGCCGTATGATTCTTTCATCTTTGCTTCTAAAGATTTGTACCATGGCGATTTTACTGCAACCCCTCCAGGTATGAGTTGGCAAACACACTTCAAATCCTTCGCGGGAACGAGTGAGATGAATAATACCTTCTTCAATCAGCACGACGATAATTCCGGTGGCTCTGAATCATTTTTGACGGACAACAACATGCCATGGGCAATCAACATTCGTGATGAGTGGGATCATCCGGTCGAAAACGTCGACATCAGTAAAGCGTATAAAGCTTTTCCAACTTGGGTAACCAGCAGTGGCGAGTCAGACACTAAGTGGTATCAAGCCTCAACTGCGAACAAAGTAATTCCTGCGACTCAGCAGTAAGGAGCCTGACATGAAACATTCAACAAAATTACTTATCACTTCATTGATTTCGGCACTAACCATGGCTTGTGGAGGCGGCGGTGGAGGTGGTGGTTCAAGCACTCCTCCTACGCCAGCAGTAGCTGAGGTGAGCGACAATACGGCGGATATCGTGGCGGAACGCGATTTCTCATTTGATATCGGTGAAAAAATTACTCTCTCTGTTAACTATACTGGCTCGACTGAGGGAGCTTTGCACCTGTACTCAAAAGCGGCGTATACCACAGAGAATGGCACAGTGATTGCCGACCCAATCTCTCGTGTGACGACTGTTTATCCAACGGAGACGGAAGTCGTAGAGCTAGAAGTGAACGGAAACTGGACGCACCTTTACGCTCAATGGGTACCGATGAGTGCCAAGGAGTCTGAGCAAAATTGGTCTATTGCGCTAAACAACACCAATAACAACTATCACCTTGATTTTTAGTGTGTGATTTTACGAAGAATAGGGGGCACTCGCTTAAAAGGACTTAAGCGTTTTTTAAACTAGGGGAACCAACAGAGCGCGTTGTGATAAATCGGCAACGCGCTCTGCTTTTTTATCGACAAGAGCAAATCAAGGCGCTATTTAGCGCTTTGTAACTCTTCAAACCCACCTGCGTTATGCAGATTCGTGAAACCTTGAGATTGGAGATACTGATAGGCTTGCGCTGAACGGTTTCCGCTGCGGCAGTACAGAACGATCAATTGATCTTTATTAACGTCTTTAAAATGCTTATCCAGTTCAGACAAAGGGAAGTTCACCGCATTATCTAAATGCCCCTCAGAGAATTCTTGCGGAGTACGCACATCGACGATCATTGCGCCTTGCTCTATCAACAGCCAACCTTGCTCTGCGCGCTCAGAAGCCGCGACGTTCGGAGCAAGCAAACCTAAGCTCAGCGTTGCAAGAACCAGAGAAATTACCTTTTTCATACTTTCGTTATCCTTATCAAACCAAGTGTGCCACTGCGTACTATGCCCACCATCATAGATCCAATAAGAGTGATGGTGAATGAGAATTTCCAATAAAGGGCGTTGTTCAAACCAATAAAAAATTTTTATGAATTTTCCCCTTGAACTCCAATTTTTCGACCTTATTATTTTCAGCGTAAGCGAGCATACGACTCGCAACTTCATCTTTATGTTCAATTTTTGTCTTTTATTTTTTGTATTGAGTAGGAGGCACTCCAAATGAAAATTCGTCCTTTAAATGACAAGCTGCTTGTTGAAAGACAAGAAGTGGAAAATACATCAGAAGGGGGAATCGTTCTAACTTCTCAATCGGTTAAAAAGTCCAACCGAGGTAAGGTCATTGCAGTTGGTTTAGGTAAGCGTCTGGAAAATGGCGATCGCGCAGCGATGGAAGTCAAAGTGGGCGACCAGATCATTTTCAATGACGGCTACGGTGTGAAAACCGAAAAAATTGATGGCGCAGAATATTTGATTCTGTCCGAGTCTGATGTGTTAGCAATCGTTGAGTAATTGTTTTTGTAGTAGTTTTTAAGGAGATAACCATGGCTGCAAAAGATGTGTTATTTGCTAATGACGCGCGTCAAAAAATGCTGAAAGGTGTGAACTTACTTGCGGATGCAGTAAAAGTGACACTCGGTCCAAAAGGTCGCAATGTTGTTTTAGATAAATCTTACGGTGCGCCAACCATCACGAAAGATGGGGTGTCTGTTGCGAAAGAAATCGAGCTCAAAGACAAATTCGAAAATATGGGCGCACAAATGGTGAAGCAAGTTGCGTCCAAAGCGAACGATGAAGCGGGTGACGGTACAACAACCGCAACGGTGTTGGCACAATCTTTCATCAACGAAGGTCTTAAAGCGGTGGCTTCGGGCATGAACCCAATGGACCTAAAACGCGGTATCGACAAAGCCACCGAAGCGGCAGTTGAGAAACTACGTGAAATGTCCAAACCATGCAGTGACAAAGAATCCATTACTCAAGTTGGTAGCATTTCTGCAAACAGCGATCGTGCGATCGGCGAAATCATTGCAGAAGCGATGGAAAAAGTAGGTCGCAATGGTGTGATTACCGTTGAAGAAGGTCAAGGCCTGGACAACGAATTGTCTGTGGTTGAAGGTATGCAATTCGACCGCGGTTACTTGTCGCCATACTTCATCACAAACCAAGAAAATGGCAGCGTAGAGCTAGATAATCCATACATTCTTTTGGTGGACAAAAAAGTCAGCAGTATCCGTGAGCTATTGCCAGTGCTGGAAGCGGTGGCAAAATCTTCTCGATCACTATTGATCATTGCTGAAGACATCGAAGGCGAAGCGCTGGCGACACTGGTCGTGAACAACATGCGTGGTATCGTACGCGCAGCGGCCGTGAAAGCACCTGGGTTTGGTGACAACCGCAAAGCGATGATGGAAGACATTGCGGTACTAACCGCGGGTACCGTTATTTCTGAAGAAATCGGTCTAGAGCTAGAAAAGGCAACGATAGAGCAACTGGGTAGTGCGAAGAAAGTTACTATCAACAAAGATACAACCACAATCGTAGGTGGTAGTGCCAAAGCCGAAGCGATTGCTGATCGCGTCGCGTCGATTGAAAAACAAATGGAAACCACGACATCTCAATATGACAAAGACAAGCTACAGCAACGTATTGCGAAGCTTTCTGGTGGCGTAGCCGTGATCAAAATCGGTGCGGCAACCGAAGTTGAGATGAAAGAGAAGAAAGATCGCGTGGACGATGCGCTACATGCAACTCGTGCCGCGGTTGAAGAAGGTATTGTCGCTGGTGGTGGTGTGGCCCTAATTAAGATCGCGAAAGAATTGGCGGCTCTAAAAGGTGAAAACGATGATCAAAATGTTGGTATCCGTGTTGCACTCCGTGCAATGGAAGAACCTCTTCGCCAAATCGCAGCCAACGCTGGTGATGAAGCATCCGTGGTTGCGAATGCTGTAAAAGCGGGTGACGCAGATTACGGTTACAACGCAGCTACGGGTGAATACGGCAACATGATCGAAATGGGCATCCTCGACCCAGCGAAAGTAACACGTTCTGCGCTTCAATTCGCAGCGTCTGTTGCTGGTTTGATGATCAGCACAGAAGCGATGATCACTAACCACGTAGATGACAAAGAGCTTGATATCTAACGAAGTGAATCGTTAGTGATTAAGTCATTGTTATACAGCCATAACATTGCAAAGTTAAAGCGGGCTCAGATGAGTCCGCTTTTTTCTAATTATTTCAATCCAAGCATAGCGCCGAACAGGATCAGGCCCGCTCCACATGCTTGATTGAGTCGATGTTTCAGCTTGAGCAATAGCGTTTGTAGATATGGCGAGGTAAACAGTACCGCTACCATCGAGAACCAAATGCCATGCAACGCAATCATGTACGCCCCATAGATCAGAGCGCTGTTTTGGTTGTCCGCTTCAGGGTTGATTACTTGACTAAAGATACTTAAGAAAAACAACATCGTTTTTGGGTTGAGGACGTTACACAGAAAGCCCTGAAAAAAGAACTGCCAATCAGGAGCACACTCGTGTGCGGCTTGCCCTTCAGCTTGCTGTGATGGTGAAGCAAAAAGGCCTTTTAATCCGAGGTAAACCAAATAGGCCGCACCTAAGTAACGAATCATACTAAACAGCCATTCATTTTGTGAAATTAAGTAACTGATCCCGAATAAAGAGTAGGAGATATGTATTGAGATAGCGAGGCTGATTCCGACTGCGCTCCAAATGCCCGCGCGTCTGCCTTGGTTAAGACTATTTTTTAATACCAACACAAAATCGGCTCCAGGGCTAATAACAATAAGTATGCCTAGTAACGCAAGGCTGAACAACTCCATGATGACTCCTGTTTATTTGTTGTTATGGACACACGAATTGTAGGCTGACAACTCGAAGACTATAATCGAAACAAATTCCAAAACCTGTGAGAATAATTCACCTATGAGGCACCTAAAATCCTTTCAAGTTTTTCACGTTGCGGCGTCTTCATCCAGTTTTACAGAAGCGGCAGATAAGCTGAGCATTACTCATGGTGCAGTGAGTAAGCAGATAAAAGTGCTAGAGAGCTATCTCGAACAGCCTCTGTTTTACAAGCAAGGTCGAAATGTCTTTCTCACGAAAGAAGGGGAAATATTGAAAGGTTATACGCAGCAAGCTTTTCAGGCTTTGGAAAACGGCGTGAGCAAATTACAGCAACAAAAGCATCAATGCTTAGAGGTGTCGTGTGAACCAACCTTGACCATGCGTTGGTTGATGCCGCGGCTGTCTGATTTTAATGAAGGATGCGGAGCTGACGTTCGTTTGTCCACGGCTGGGGGGACAGTAGCACTAGGTTCAACTGGGCTCTCTATGGCGATTCGTCGAGACGATTTTGAGCCACTGCACGAATACCCAAAAACGCTATTAGTTGAAGAGTGGGTGGGTCCTGTTTTCTCTCCAAATTATTGGCAGCAAGTTAAACAAGACGTGTGCAAAGTTAAGTTATTACACAGCAAAACCAGGCCGGACGCTTGGCAAGAATGGATGGCAAGCGCTGAGCATCCAGAAATGCGTGAGAATGCGCAGCAGACTTTTAACCATTTCTACTTTTGTATCCAAGCCGCGATAGATGGTTTAGGTGCTGCGTTAGGATCTTACCCTTTGGTGATGGATGATCTTGAGCGTGGTAATCTCATTGCACCTTTTGGCTTCACGTTATCAGGCTATGATTATGTTTTACTTCATCAAGATAAGGCTCTAACTCAATTAGAACGGAAGTTTGTGGATTGGTTGCAGGAACAAATAGCAGAATGCGTACCATCGTAATAAGAAATCAAGGAGCTAGCTGGTGAGATGCTCTCGCGTTGATTAAAGTTGATTGATAAGTCAGTGTTACTGAATTTGGATCTAGGAAATGGAAAACCTGAATATTGTAGAAATAAAGTCGTTTATACCAGCCAAGGATTATGAGCTTTCAAAGCAGTTTTATCAGGAAGCTGGTTTTGAGATGGCGTCCGATTTTGGTGACGTGGCGTACTTCTTCCGAGGGAAGCATGCTTTCCTTTTACAAAACTTTTATGAGCCGGAACATTGTCATAACTTCATGATGCATTTGCTGGTGGAGGACGTCCAAAGCTGGCAC
Source organism: Vibrio natriegens NBRC 15636 = ATCC 14048 = DSM 759 (assembly GCF_035621455.1). Taxonomy (NCBI): domain Bacteria; kingdom Pseudomonadati; phylum Pseudomonadota; class Gammaproteobacteria; order Vibrionales; family Vibrionaceae; genus Vibrio; species Vibrio natriegens. Next base: position 692,102 of record NZ_CP141823.1, on the reverse strand, counting down.
CAGCATCTGTCACAATTGAATCATGATAAGTTTGGTTCCCGTCTTACTGATTTGGTCGATCAGCCCTGGGGGATGCGTGAATGCTGTCTGTTTGACCCAAGTGGCGCGTTGTGGCGTATTGCTCAGAATATCTAAGCCTTACAAGCGTGTATAGTTCGAAAGCACTTGAGAGGAAGTGATTACTTACTTCTGAAAAATCTCATTTCATCAGATGCATTGCCTTGTTTCCGAGGGCATTTCACCAAACAGTTGTTTGTAACTTTGGCCGAACTGTCCGAGATGGAAAAAGCCAAAGTCAAAGGCTATCTCTGCGATGTTACGAGTTTCTTGAGGATTTTGCAGTATACGGCGTATCTGATTCAGTCGCATTCGATGAATAAATTGTTTCGGAGAAGTATCGCAGCACGCTTCAAATGTATATTGCAACGTTCGACGGCTCACATGTACAGCCTCACACAGTTCACTTACGGTAATTGGGGTTCTGTAATCCTGATTTTCCAAATATTGTCGAATGCGGTTCATCACAACTTGTCGCTGAGAGGATGCTTTTGGCGCGGCTTCTTGCTGCGAACTTAACGAAAACAGTTCCATCAGGACATCTTTGACGACCGTTTGATGCGTTTCGCACGACCATCGTGCCTGGTTGGGATCAAGTAATATGCCCAAGTAATATTTGAGTTGTTGAATGTGACGCTCGCTTAAGCCAGACAAGTAGAGCTCTTGCCCTTTAACATCGTCAAGCTCGAGTTGCTCTTTAAGCTGCTGAACAAAACCTTGCTTTAGCACCATGCCATAAATCGAAAAGGCTTCTGGCGTAATTAACTCGAAGTCTACTCCCCCTTGGCGAAGTAAAAGTTTGTCAGCATCAAGTTGTGAATGGTTGATATGCAACGCTTTATCTTCAACGCTTATCCCCAGCCAAACCCCACCTTCCTCGACACGGCATTGCTGTCTCAGTGCACGGTTACTGTCTTCACGAAATACATGCACAGTGTTGAATCGTCGCTCTCTGATTTGCCCTAGGAAGCGCCCATTGCTGATTTGGTCATATTCCTGCTGCCAATTGACAAGGCTTGCTGCTTGTTGGTTTGCATCTTTTGTGGGATTTGTGCACAAAGTTGGTGCGGCAGAGATCTGTTCATCATTCATCATATTTACTTCCGATGCCTGTTTAGTGAATCAAAGTAGGGCAAAACATAGTTAACATACTGTTTAAAAACCCTTTTTTAACATTGCCGATTTTTGATAATCATCGGGAATGCATTTCGCTTTAATCCCTATAGAAACTTATAGAACTATCAGCAGAAAAATTGCAAAAACTGAACCATGTAGTTGAAGGGGAAGAATCATGACCGCAACTTATCGTCGGCAACAAGGAAGTAAGGTGTATACCTTTGAGTCATTGGCAGACTTGATGGCAAAAGCTACCCCGGAGCGATCTGGCGATGCGCTGGCCGGAGTATGTGCCGAGTCAGCCGCAGAGCGCGTCGTGGCGCAAATGACCTTATCCGAGCTGCCTCTAAAAACCTTTCTAAACGAAGTCGTGATCCCGTATGAAAGCGATGAAATCACGCGCTTAATTATTGATACTCACGACCGTGAAGCCTTTCAACCGATCGAACACCTGACGGTAGGTGACTTTCGCAACTGGTTGTTGAGCGAACAAGCGGACAGTGTCACGTTAGCCAAAATTCGTCCCGGTCTAACGCCTGAAATGGTGGCGGCGGTAAGCAAGATCATGCGCAATCAAGACCTGATTCTGGTCGCGAAAAAGTGCCAGGTAGTGACGGCTTTCCGTAATACGATTGGTTTACCAAGCCGCTTATCCACCCGTTTGCAGCCTAATCATCCGACCGACTCTCTTAATGGCATAGCCGCGACGATCTTTGATGGCCTGATGTACGGCAACGGTGATGCGGTAATTGGCATCAACCCGGCAACTGACAACGTACCTCAAGCCGTCAAGTTGATGAAATTGATGGACGAGGTTATTCAGCACTATCAAATTCCTACCCAATCTTGTGTTCTGACCCACGTGACCAACACCATCGAGGCTATCGAGATGGGTGCACCTGTCGATCTGGTTTTCCAGTCAATCGGTGGTACACAAGGCACTAACGACACGTTTGGTATCAACCTGGCTGTATTAAAAGAAGCGCACGAAGCAGCGCTTTCACTTAACCGAGGAACGGTTGGTAACAACGTGATGTATTTCGAGACCGGACAGGGCACGGCTTTGTCAGCAAACGCTTTTCACGGTGTCGATCAGCAAACCTGTGAAACTCGTGCGTATGCCGTAGCAAGGCAGTTTGATCCTTTGTTGGTAAACACTGTGGTTGGTTTTATCGGGCCTGAATACTTGTTTGATGGCAAACAGATCATTCGTGCCGGTCTGGAAGATCACTTCTGTGGCAAGCTTCTTGGGCTGCCGATGGGCTGCGATATCTGCTACACCAATCATGCTTATGCTGATCAAAATGACATGGACAACCTTCTTACACTGTTGGGCGTAGCCGAATGTTCTTTCATCATGGGCATTCCTGGTTCTGATGACATCATGCTCAACTATCAAACCACTTCATTCCACGACGCGTTATACGCGAGAAAAGTGCTGGGATTAAAGCCTGCGCCTGAGTTCGAACAGTGGCTTACCGACATGCAAATTTTCGAAGACGTACACGAGGTGCGTTTAAACGACCGCATTTCTAATTCGTTTGCCGGCGCAATTTCACAGCTGAATAAGGGGCGTGCTCATGGGTAAAGTGGTTTCAATCTCAGACGGCGCGACAGCAAAAGTCGTGACACGTAATCCTTGGGATAAATTACGTGAGTTTACTTCTGCGCGTATCGCTCTGGGTCGCAGTGGAAATAGTGTTCCGACGGATGAATTGCTCTCTTTTCAGCTCGATCACGCCCAGGCGATGGACGCAGTGCATTGTACTCTGAATGTAGACTCTCTGGTCGCCCAGCTGTCCGACTCGTACTCGATTCTCAAACAAACACTTGAGCCACCTGTCGTGGTGACAAGCAAAGTCACCGATCGATTCATGTATTTGCAGCGACCAGATCTAGGCCGCCAGCTTGATGAAGCGTCCTGGAACACGCTTGAAGCCATTGGCAAGGAACACAATACCGAGCTCGATTTAGCGATCGTTATCGCCGATGGTCTTTCTTCTGTCGCGATCCAGAACCATGCCTTACCCGTTATCAGCCGCTTAGTTTCACTAATGAGTGGTGATGAAGAACACCAATGGAATTTAGCGCCTATCGCTATTGTGAAGCAGGGGCGAGTCGCGGTCGGTGATGATGTCGGCGAGTGCTTTAATGCCAAGGCCGTGTTGGTTCTTATCGGCGAAAGACCAGGACTGACATCGCCAGACAGTATGGGCATGTACCTGACTTGGGGAGCGAAACGCGGCTCGAAGGATTCCGACCGAAACTGTATTTCTAACGTGCGACCGCAAGGGCTCAATTATGACGATGCCTGTCAGCGCGCATTCTATTTGCTTAAAGAGGCTCGAAGACTCCAACTCTCAGGCGTGAACTTAAAGGACCGTTCTGCCATTGACGAAGAGAGTGGTGGCGATCTCGAAGATAAGCACAACAACAATTTCTTAATTTCTAAAATGTAGAGGGATTTACTATGTCTAATCATCAGGAATATCTGGCTAAAAGACAGTTAAAAAGAGGGACCGCAGGCTGGATTCTGCTTGCGGGGCTGGGCGTATCGTATGTTATTTCCGGGGACTTTGCCGGATGGAACTTTGGTATCGCTCAGGCAGGCTGGGGTGGTTTCCTTATCGCAGCGATTGCGATGGCGGTGATGTACCTAACGTTGGTTTTATCTTTGGCGGAAATGTCGGCGGCGATTCCGGCTGCTGGTGGCGGCTATAGCTTTGCGCGTCAGGCAATGGGACCGACGGGCGGCTTTTTTACCGGTTTATCTGTACTTATTGAATATGCGCTTGCACCTGCTGCGATTGTAATATTCATTGGCTCAGCGGTGAATGAATTGATTGGTATTGATGGCCCTGTTGTCTACGCACTTTTTTATGCCGTCTTTATCGGAATTCACATGGCTGGTGTTGGTGAAGCGCTAAAGGTCATGATGGTTATTAGTGGATTAGCGGTGTTGGCCATTTTGGCGACCGCAGGTGTACTGATAGGTGACTTCGACATCAACAACCTGTTTGATATTGCTCCAGCAACTGCTCAGGCAACAGAAGCGTTACCATTTGGCTGGTATGGTGTATGGGCTGCACTGCCATTTGCGATGTGGTTATTCCTCGCGGTTGAAGGGGTTCCTTTAGCGGCAGAAGAAGCGAAAAACCCGGCGAAAGACGTGCCAAAAGGCATTATCGGTGCAATGTTGTTCCTTCTACTAACAGCGACTCTTGTGGTTGTGCTTTTAGCTGGTGCAGTAGGTTCACAAGTTATTGGTGATAGTGCGGTACCATTGGTTGATGCACTGAAGCTGACAGGTAACCTGACTATTGCTACTGCCGTTAACGTACTTGGTCTGGCTGGCTTGATTGCGTCGTTCTTCTCAATCATTTACGGCTACAGCCGTTTGGTATTCGCGCTTTCTCGTGCTGGTTACCTGCCACAAAGCTTGTCACTAACAAGTGATAAGAAAGTGCCGACTCGTGCACTATTTGTTCCGGGTGTATTTGGCTTCTTAGTCTCGCTGACAGGTGAAGGTGATTTGATTTTGGCAATGGCTGTTGTTGGCGCAACCGTATCGTACGCTTTGATGTCACTAAGCCACATCTTGCTACGCATCAAGCAACCTGAGCTACATCGCCCATACAAAACACCGGGTGGTATTGTTACTTCAAGTATCTCGTTGGTGCTTTCTTTAATCGCGATGACTGGCGTTTATGCATTTGATCCTTCAGCGTTCTTTATGACCATGGGACTGTTCGTTATCGGTGGAGCGTATTACGGACTCTACAGCCGCAACAAACTGGTTGCGACTTCAGCAGAAGAAGAGTTTGCGATGCTGTCAGTGGCGGAACAGGAATTGGAAGCAGAAGGCGCTCGTTAAGTTCTTCTCAGTAGATACGATTGTAAATAACTAAAAGGGAGCCTTGTGCTCCCTTTGTTGTTTTTAAATCCGTCTGAAAAATATTCAGCGAATACTGGCTGTTAGCGGTTCTTATACTTGTGTAATAAGTCCAGAGGAATATGGCAGTAATCATCCGGGAAGCGAGTTAGCCTGTCTTGGTGTTCGTCATCACTTGGTACGTAGTTGGTTAACTCACGTACTTCGACCACTATCTTGGCGGCATCTTCTCTATTTGCGATGTAGCTTTTTACTCTGTCGAGGTGTTGCGGGTTTTGGCTATACACACCCGTTCGGTATTTTTCACCGACGTCCTCACCTTGTTTATTGACGCTGTAAGGGTCGATGATTTCGAAGAAGTAACCCATCAAATCTTCGATAGATACTTGCGAAGGGTCGAATTGAGTGCGTACGCATTCCGCATAACCGTCGTAATCCGTGGCAGTGGAATTTGTCGTGCCGTTCGCGCGACCCGCTTCGGTAGCAATCACGCCGGGAAGGTGGCGCATAAATTCCTGTACGCCCCACAGGCAGCCGCCCGCAAAGTAAATCTCTTGCATAAATCTGTTCACTTAAAAGTTTGGCGCATTATGTCGTGGCATCACAGTCAAGTGCAAGGCGCGACTTGCTAATCAGACCACAAGAGCATGTTTCTGGCGGTCGAATTAGTGACTTTCTGACCAAACAGCAAACTCATTGCCACTTGGTTCAGTAAAGTGGAATCGACAACCTCCGGGAAACTCAAAGATTGGGCGCAAAATATGCCCACCATGTTGTTCCACCTTGGACAATGTCGCCTGAATGTCCGAACTATAAAAGACCAACAGTGCTGCGCCATTTGAGGTGTGACTGACAAGCTCAGACTTGAAGAATCCACCGTCTAGTCCTTGTCCAGAAAATGCGCTGTAATCCGGACCGTAATCGACAAATGACCAGCCAAAAACTTGCTCAAAGAACTGCTTTGTCGCACTCAAATCTGTACTGCCAAATTCTACGTAGTTTAATTTTTCGTGTTGGTGCATGGTGATTTCCTTATCGTGATGATGTTATGCAAACTGCTCGACAATGATGTCATCAGCACAGTCAACAAATAACGCGCCGTTTTGTTTCATTTCAGCAATCACATCATCAAGGGTATCTGGCAATACTGCGCGTGTCGAAGCAAGATTCACAACGACTTTAAACCCGAGATCTAATGCCTGCATCACCGATTTTTTTACGCAGAAATCGAGGGCTAAGCCACCGACAACAAGCGTATCGATGTCGTTACATTTCAGGAACTCATTCGCACCAGTCGTTTTAGTATCAGCAACGTCATGAAAGAAAACGCCGTATGGATGCGCGTCTGGATCCATGCCTTTATTGACTTGGAAATCATACTCCAGAACAGGCGGCAATCCGTCTAACAGTTCAACACCGGTCGTGCCGAGTACGCAGTGACGATTCCATTTTACGTCGACGTTTGGCAAACCAACGGGTTCTAACATATTGGTTGGCGTTTCTGCGTCCCACGCTGCTTTGGGCGGGTGTAAGTCGCGACTCACCAGTTTTAAACGACCTTTTGCGTGGTTTTTAAGTAGTTCCGGTACTATTTCAAGGGCGCCTGCTACGGGTAGTTCGTCAGGGCAAAGCTCACTGAACCCTTTCTCAGGATCCACATCGAATACCGCAGTGGTTTGATAGTTAACTCGAACAGTCATGGCAGACTCCTTGTCTGTCTGATTGTCTGCGCTTATCCACGCAAACAGTTTTGGAAAAAAGTGACTTCGTCGCTAGTTAGTGTGTACACCATGGCTGGTTTACCACCTTTACCTTTGTTGGTGGAAGCGACTTTGTTGGTTGGTTTCAGTACGCCTGAGTCGATCAAACGGCGTTTGATGGTCATGCGGCTGATGTCGATCCCAAACTCCTGATAAGCAGAAATGATGTCGGCAACCAAAAACTCTTTGTCTAACGCGAACAGAAGTACGGACGTGTATTCGATAGAAGCGCGCAACTTTTGCCAGGCTTTTTCGATGGTATTTTGATGGTCAAAAGCCAGAGTTTCCTCACCATCTAGGATGGCCTGCAGCGGGAACCACTTTAGATGACATTCTGGAACGCCAGCGTTGTTGATTTGCTCAACATTATTTCGATCCACTAAGGCATAGTGGGTGATGTTTAAACTCCAGTCGTCTGGATCTCGCTTCGGATCACCATCAATAAACGCTTCACTGAAATGACGAGGGTAAGTATGGATTTTTTCTCGGCAAATACGGCGACGAGCCGCTTCGAAATTTTCATCCGCTGGACGCCCGCCTTCATGGGTCAAATCTTTATCAAAGACAAATCCACCCGGCAATGCCCATACGCCATGGTATGGTCGGTTCGGATTTGAACGTTTAATCAGCAACACTTCCAATCCTTTATTGGCACAGCCAGAAAGTCTGAATGGAATGATGTCGACAGTTACGATCATGGTTGGGTCCTAATAATAAGTTGTAAGTAATCTAGCGCATAATAAGTGTTCATTCAATGGGTAAGTAACGATTTGTTCGTAACCATTTTTGCTTTGTTGAGGGCTCAGTTTGGGTATGAGATTAACGATATTTTTGAGTTATTCACAACTGGTATCCGTTTTTTAAAGATAAAAACCTTATTAAAAAGAGTGGTTAGTAACAAAAGTTGACAAACTAATGATGGGTGTTTATTGTTTACGCAAATTAGTTAGTAACAAAAAGTTATATACTCAGGGAAGGGTATGTGGAAGGGCACCGAATGACAACCAATCTATTTTCTTCTCGCATCATCCAAAGTGCTTTGGACTTTGATGTCTACAAAGTGAACATGATGAGCGCTGTTGCCGCTCTGTACCCTGATGCGATGGTGTCATACAAATTTATCGTTCGTAGTGAAGAAGATCTGTCGGATTTATTGCCTGAGGTAGAAGCAGAAATCCTTAAGCTTCAAGACCTTCGTTTTACAGACGATGAAATCAACTACATGAAAAGTGTCGCTCCGTATCTCAAGCCCGAGTTTGTCGATGCATTACGCCACTTCCGCTTTAATCCACAAAATGATGTGTCGCTGCACAATAAAACGATGCCAGATGGTTCCAACCAATTACGCATCACGATCACTGGGTTGTGGAAAGAGACCATTTTGTACGAAACCATCATCATGAGTATCGTTTCTGAAGTTCGCAGTCGTCTGCGTTGGTCTGATATTCCGTTACAGCAGTTCCAGACTGTATTGCAAGATAAAGTTAGTTACCTTAAGTCGGAGATGAAGCGTCGTAATATCTCGAGTTTCAAATTTTCCGATATGTCGACTCGACGTCGTTTCTCCTTCCAGGCACAGCGAATCATGCTTGAGTATTTGTGCCAGGAGTTACCCGATTGTCTCACGGGGACCAGCAACTACCATTTAGCGCGTGAAATGGATCTCACCCCGATTGGCACTGTGGCTCATGAGTGGTTCATGGGGCATCAGGCGTTAGTGAATGTCCGTGACTCGCAGAAAATAGCGTTGCAACGTTGGCAGGAGATGTTTAACGGTGCGTTAGGCATTGCACTGACGGATACTATCGGTATTGATGCTTTCCTTAAAGACTTTGATGAAGAGCTCAGTAATGCCTACTTTGGTGTGCGTCATGACAGTGGTTGCCCATTCGCTTGGGGCGAAAAAATGATTCAGCATTATGAATCGTTGAATATCGACCCTATGACCAAGACTCTGGTATTTACCGATGGATTGAATTTTGAACAAGCGTTAGACATTTGTGAGCACTTTCAGGGTCGAGTTCAGGTTAGCTTCGGTATTGGTACTTTCCTGGCAAACGACATGGGCGAATATATTAATGATAAAGGCACGGCTTATAAGCCTTTATCCATGGTAATTAAAATGGTCTCCTGCAACGATTCGCCTGTCGCGAAAATTAGTGATGAACCAGAGAAAGCGATGTGTGAAGACATTTTCTTTTTGATGAATCTAAAGCGCCGCTTTGAACAGCCTTTAGATTTAGATGAGTGCCGTGATCTCATTGATCGCCTAGAGAATGAAGGGCAAAACTATTTGATTGATGCCTGATCGCCATTCTATATCTCCCTTGATAACTGCCCTCTATCGTGTCGACAAAAATTAGTTAGGCTAACGTGGAGGGTGATTTCGTTATAGTATCTTTACCCAACGTTACCCACAGCGAGTTCGCTTAACTGTGTGTCTAACTGCTTCTTGATGACTTTGGGCTTCAACGTAATAGCTTGAATCAGGAGTAAAAAATGAATTTAGTTGTACATTTGCAGAAGAAAGCAATAAGAAAATACGGCTATGAAATGGCAACTCGTCAGGCTTGGAAATGTGGGATCAAAGCCAACTTGGTGAGACGGGTAATCGGCTTGTTCAAAGGGCAAATCGTGTGCGTAGTTGAAGGTTGCCGTGCAGAGCTGTCTTCGCCTATCAATAACCCGCTCCATGATGATGAAAAACAAGGCCGCTACATTTTTGTTGGTGGTTTGTGTTGGGAACCAAACAACATTATTGCCCCGGGATTTCCCGATTTTATGTTTATGCACGTGCGTAGCATGAGTCACCGGCATAAATACTTATCAGACGATGAACTGTTCCTCAGTTTAGCCTGAGCCTCAGTATCAATCAGTTTCGCTTAATGAGATTGCATCAGTGATAGGTGTCGTTGATGCAATGTCGGCTCAATTGACATGCCGTTAGTTATTTCTTAACGCCATTTTTAAAAAACGCTGTTTTTTAACGTTCTAATGACAGGGCGCTCATGTTCGCTTGATGTGTATTTGTGCTTCCGACTTACTATACCGGACATAGAATAAACTATGCTGGGATGTAAACCATGAATACTAAATCTATTGCAATTGCGGCCGTGGTTGTTGCTGTATTAGCAGGCTGTAAGGAGAAAACGCCGCCAGCTCCGACTCAAGCTAACATCACTTTGATTGAAGCAGTGACAGAAACAGTCAAGAACCCTCATCAAGTGTGTAAAGATGTGGTGGTAACACAGCAAGTTGCACCGACAGATGACAATAAAATTCTTGGTACTGTTGGTGGCGCTGCGGCTGGTGCTGCTCTTGGCAACCAGATTGGTGGTGGTTCTGGTAAGATCATTGCTACGGCAGCAGGGACAATTGCTGGTGCACTAACAGGTCGTAAGATCCAAGAAAATGTGCAAAAGGGCGATGTGGTAACGACGACGAAGCAGCAATGTCACACCGAATATACCACGTCAGAAAAAGTGGTTGGTTATGATGTCACCTATGAAGTCGCAGGTGCACCAACAACGGTTCGTCTAGCAAGTAAGCCAGCGACGAAAAGTTTCCCAATCCAAGACGGTAATGTCGTTCTGCCACAGTAATTGGGCATTAGGCAACACATAAATAAAAACCCCTTTGTCTTTCGGACAACGGGGTTTTTGTCTATCTGGTATCAGGTAACCTGCGCCTGTTGCTCCTGATTGACTTGAATTTGAGCTTGTTGTTTTCGAATACGACGCTCGCGCTTCGACAGCCAAATCAACGGTACTATTATCATGACCGTGCCAATAGCCATGAATATGTCCGGCAATTCATCAAACCAAATAAAGCCAATAACGGCTGCGCCAATCAAGCCACTGTATTCCGCACTGGCAATCTTATTGCTTTCTATTGAACGATACGCGAGTACACATGTCGCTGCATATATCATGATAAATAAGCTGGAACCTGCGGCGACTGGGAAAGCACTCCAATCCCAAGGTTTCCCTTCAATAAAAACAAGCAACAGTGCAACAGGAATACCCGCTAAATTCGTCATAAGCAAAGTGTGCATCACGGACTGTTCTCTAGGTATTTTTCGAATCAATAAGTTATTGACCGCAATACTCATCGCTACAACAAATGCTGAAATCGCCGCCCAATCGATTTGATCCGGGCGAATGATGACTAACACGCCTAAAAAGCCCATGATGGCAGCAGCGACAGATTGTTTCGAAAGCTGCTCTTTGAAAAACAGTGCGGCAATAGGCAACATCATTAATGGAGCGGCATAGAAAATCGCGTTTGCGGTCGCCAGCGGCAAAGATGAAATTGCAAAGACCATGAATATCGCGCCCAGTAACCATACATGTGCACGAATAGCATGCCATTTAAACCCTTCCATAAAATGAGTTGGTCGACTCAGTAAACAAAAAGGCAGCAGAAACAGTACAGCGGAAACTTGTCGGAATAGCACAAACTGAAAAACGGGCACATCATTACCGACACTTTTAATCAAAGCGTCTGAAATTACCGCAATAAGGTTTCCAACAATTAATAGCAGCATTGCTGCTCCGACAGATGTAACTTTCACTTTTTTATCTCCTCATTCTTTGCGCAAGAGTAGGTGATGTCATAGGATGAAGTGAAGTGATATTTATTAGTTTAAGTATGAGATTTTTAGATAATGAAATTACCCCCGCTTAGAGCGGTTCACTGCTTCGAATCTGTGGCGCGAAATTTAAGCTTTTCGCTTGCCGCCGAAGAGCTCAATGTGACGCAAAGTGCTGTGAGTCACCAGATCCGTTTACTCGAGGATTATCTCGGGGAGTCGTTGTTCATTCGCCAAGGCAGGAAGCTCTCTTTGTCTGATACTGGCACGCAATATCTGGAAGACATCAGCCCTGCAATTACTGCCATCGCGATGGCGAGCCAGAAGGTTCGTGAAGGTGAGAAGGGCAGCATTCGTTTGGCGATTTATAGCTCGCTAGCGGTAAAATGGCTGATTCCACGTTTGTCTGATTTTAAACGCTTGCATCCCGAGATTGAACTTACGCTTAACATGATGGCGGGAGACCCAGAGCAAACCGAGAGTGTTGGAGATTGTTTCATCACGGTGCAAAAACCAAAGCGAAATTATGTCTCTGTTCACTTATATAAGGACATTTTATATCCGGTTTGTAGCCATAAATTATGGAAAGAGATGCAAGAAATGCCGATGCCGGAAGCGTTTTGGCAGTATCCACTTCTCTCTACCGACTCTGTCTATCGCGAGCGTGGAAAGGATTGGTCTGAGTGGTGTAAGGCGGGCGGATTTACTTTGCCAGGTAATGTCGATATGCAGCATTTTAGCCATATGCTATTAGCGATAGAGGCTGCGCGTTATGACCAAGGTATCGCATTTGCAAACGACTTTATGCTTAACGAACGAGATATCGCACATGACTTGGTTTATATCCCATCTCACGGTTTAGATACTGGTGATAGCTTTTACTTTGTTCATAAGAAAAGCCGCGCTAAGCAAGCCGAGATCATAAAGTTAACCAACTGGTTGAAGCAGCAGTGCATGTAGATACAGAGAGACTTTTTATTCCAACCTACAATTTAAGCGGATCGCGGGGCATTTTGCTTGAGCTGATATGAAAAAACCGAGCAGCAGTCTGCTCGGTTTGAGTACTTTTTCACAACATAATAGCGCTTATTGCTGTTTGATTAGGTTGTAATTATTAGCAAGTTCGCCTGTTACTTTTTCACCGTTCATGTCTAGCTTCATTAATACGTTCTCGCCGACAAAGTACTGGTTCGGTGCGTCTTCGTTGGTCAACGTTACCGTGCTGCCACTTTCATCCCAGCTGAATTGACCTTCTGACTTGAATTGGCCATCTTCTTTGCCTTGGTAGCTTTGCTCAAGCAGGTAAGTACCGTCTTGATTTAGAGTGATAGTGATATCAATACCAGAGCAGTCTGCACATGGAAGTGTACCTTGGTAAGTGCCATTCCAATCAAGAGCGTTGCTTGCATTGTGTTGAGTGTCGACAAATGTTTCTGCTGAAATGCCTTGTTCTTCCACTGCTTGCTCTTCTGGCGCTGGCATTGCGTCAGTTGCTTCAGCGACTTGCACTTCTTCTACTTGAGGCGTTTCTACCGCAGTCATTTCTGCTGGTTTTTCGTCTTGACAGCCCGCAAGAATAATAACCGCACTCGTTACTGCCAACATTGTCTTTTTCATTTTATCCCTCTTTCAATAAAGATTATGTATGCCGTTAATGTTAGCCCCACTTATGAAATTTACGTCATAACAAAGCAAGGGAATGATATCGTTGTGTCAATAAGAATCAGTTACTGGCATGAAAATGTCAGAACAATCAGAGCAGTGTAAAGCTATTGTGCCTTACGGGTTTATTGCGTATTTATTTTGCACAAGTATCAAAAGTGTCACTAATTTAGACTGTTTATCCTTATAAGACGCTTCCTGTTTTCTCTCTAACTACGATTTTTGCAAACTTAGCTTTATGGCATATGCCAATAATGTTGTTGGCGTATGCCATAAACGGGCGTAACGTGTATGCCAATAACCTGTTTCTTGGAGTTATTGGGTTTGTTGATAATTAAGAGGAATGGCGATGGCTAGGCCAAAAATAGAACGGAAAATATGCGGGCGAGCTGCCCATCACTGTTTCAAGCCAAATGGTGTGCCGTTTCAGCAATTGGAACAAGTCAACATACTGCCCGAAGAACTCGAAGCACTGCGTCTCGCTGATTTAGAAGGGTTAAGTCAACAGCAAGCCGCCGATCAAATGGGTATTTCGAGACAAACTTTTGGCAACACGGTAAAAAGAGCACGATTTAAAGTCGCAAAAAGTTTAGTTGAAGGTCATGCACTGGTTTTTCCCAATGAGGAGTCGAACTTATGATTTATGCTGTTCCTAATGATGGTGAGCGCGTAGCCAACCACTTTGTCAAAGCGCCCTATATCGCTATTTATTCCGATGAAGACGGAATGCTGCAAAATTTAGCTAATATTGCTGCGATGCCACAGTCTGGCTGTAAAGCAAAATCTCAGATGATCCAGTCATTGGATCAGTACAACGTCGATGCAGTGCTGGTTCGTAATATTGGTGAACGAGCACTGGAAAAATTACTGCGTAATGGAAAGCAGGTATTTCGGTTGTCTACTCGTAGCTCTATAGAAGACGTTTTGGGCGTTGCCAGAACACCGCTGACCGACGTGTCTCAAGGTCGACCTTCGGCCAATCACAACAAAAAAGATGGTTGTGGATCATGTGGTTGTGGTGGTAAACAATCCAAACCGTCAATCTTGAGCCGCCCGAAACCGACTCGCGAGTTGTTAGCACTGAAATCCAGCCCCGCTATACTTAGTTTAAAGGCTTCAGATAACAAGGTTGGTTAGCATGGTCTGGGTATTTACCTTTGTTGGTTTTCTCCTAATTATTTTATTGATGTCTCTTGGTGTGATTTTCCACAACAAGCGCATTCAAGGCAGCTGTGGTGGCCTGAATAATGTTGGTGTCGATAAAGTGTGTAACTGTGAAACCTCGTGTTCTGAATCTCAACGTCGCTTGTATCAAATTTCAGAGCCGCACTCGTCATCGGAGCATTAAAACAAAAATCCAATCGGGTAAAGCGAGTTTAAACTTGTCTGTTCCTCTTCTAATGCTGAGTTATATTAATGCATTTAATTGCATAAAAGTTGTCGTGGTTGTCTAAATTTTGCTCTAGGGTTTTGTTGGTCTGTGGATTTCGGTCTACGCTTAAAATTCGTGTTAATAAAGGAGAACCAATATGGCTGTAATGAAGCAGGATATTCCACATCGCGTGACGGTTTATCATGACAATCTTAATCAAGAAATAGAGCTGAAAAATGCGATGCTGCCAGAGAAACCACGTTACTTTAACGGTTCACCGACTTACAAAGCGGAAAGTGTCGAAGAGTTCGAAAGTAAAATCAGTCAAATTGGATTGTCGCTCGATAAATAGCTCCGAATACAAATAAAAAATGCGCCCTCGACATGAGGGCGCTTTTATTTACGGCTTTTTACTGAGCAATTAGTTCTGCTGGGTACTGCTTTGACAGACTTGTTTCTGCACCGCTGGTGGCGCGGGTTCGTAGTGACTCAACGTCATGCTGAAACTGCCTTCACCTCCGGTAATCGCACGTAATCTTCGGGCGTAGTCTTGCAGCTCATTCACTGGAGATTTCGCTCTGATCAGAGTGAAGTTATTATCCACAGGCTCAGTGCCTTCAATTAATCCTCGGTTACCAGACAAATCACCTGATACATCCCCAACGTTAATGGTAGGAATGTGTAATTCCATCTGAATGATTGGCTCAAGAACAATCGGGTCGGCATTATTAACTGCATCCAAAAACGCCTTTTTACCCGCAATGACAAAGGCTATCTCTTTAGAATCAACAGAATGGTATTTGCCATCATAGACGGTCACTTCAAGATCTTTGATCGGGTTACCGGAGATAGCACCTTCCTCGAGCGCTTGCAGTATTCCTTTTTCTACGGCAGGAATAAGGGCAGTAGGAATCGCGCCACCAACCACTTTATTGATGAACTTGAACCCAGCTCCACGCTCCAGAGGACGAACTCTTAACTGCACTTCACCAAACTGACCTGCGCCTCCACTTTGTTTCTTATGTCTATAGTGGCCTTCAGCTGGTTTGGTAATGGTCTCGAAGTACTCGACACTTGGTTGGCATGTTTCGACATCTAGCTTGTATACGTTAGCCATTTTCTCCAGCGCAACTTTGAGATGGAATTCGCCCTGTCCACTGATGATAGTCTCGTTGGTTCTTGCTCGATGTTCGATGCGTAATGAAGGATCTTCACTGGCGATTTTGTTAAGTACGTCGCCCAGTTTTTGTTCGTCTCCGCGTTTTAGTGGTTTTAAGCAAAGAGAGTACATGGAGTCTGGGAAATTGAGTGTTTTTAGCTCAACGCCGTCTTCGTCATGGGAGTCATGAACGATAGAGTCAAATTCAAGATCATCGACTTTAGCTAATACACAGAAGTCACCCGCAATCGCACGTGGAATCTCTGTCCGCTCTTTGCCTTGCAGTTGGTACAAGTGCCCAACCTTGAACGCTTTATTACTCTCACCGATGTAAAGCTGACTGCCAGCGTTAATTTCACCTTGGTAAACGCGAAGATAAGCCAGTTTGCCCATATATGGGTCGACACTCACCTTATAAACATGCGCCACGGTATGTTCCAGAGACTCACAATTAACTTTGATTTTCTTGCCGTTTTTTTCAAGCAGTGGCGGATTACCTTCGTTTGGCATCGGCATAATTTCAGCCAGGGTGCGAAGTAGTAGCTCGACACCCGCTCCCGTCTGTGCAGAAACAAAGCAGATAGGGATCACGTGACCAGTTCTCAGTGCCTCTTCAAATGGGTCATGCAGTTGTTCTGCAGTGAGTTCTGAGCCTTGTTCCAAATAGAGTTCCATTAACTCTTCATCAACTTCGATAACCTGGTCAATTAAGGTTTCATGCGCTTCTGTCACTTTAGCCAACTGGGTTTCTCGCTCCAGTTCAGGCTCAAAGTAACAATCGATAACGGACTGGCCATCGGCAGAAGGCAGGTTTATCGGTAAACATTTATCGCCAAAATGCTCAACGATATTATCCATCAATATTTGTAGCTGGTTACCTTGGTTATCGAGCTTGTTAATGATGATCATCTGACACTTCTGTTGCTCTTGAGCAAAGGTAAATAAGCGATCAGAGGTTTGGTTGAGTGGTGTTTGTGGGTCGACAATAAGTGCAGAGGTTTCAACGGCCGGAAAAACACTGAGCGTTCTGCCGAGTAATTCACTCTGTCCCGGAGTGTCGATAATATTCAGGCGATGATTATTCCAGCGTAACGCGACAGGAGTTGCTTCGATACTATGTTGATATTGAATAGATTGGGGGTCGAAGTCGGTAACGGTATCGCCTTTTTCTACGCTTCCTAAGTGATGCGTCGCGTCACAGGTGAAGAGCAGCTTTTCGACGAGGGTCGTTTTGCCGGTTCCTGTCTGACCAACAAAAGCGATGTTGCGGATGTAATTGATAGGCATAAAGCCTCCTTGCTGACGTGCGGAAACCACAGTTTCCAGATAAACCTGTTATTAGGTCACGAACTGCATTGGAGTAGGGCGGGTTTACCGCCTATTCGTCTTCCATGTCATTTTCCGGATGACTTTATGCATACAACCGCCTTACTGAGGGAAGCAGATTAAGAGGTTATTACGATATTAGAAGTTGCTGACCATTTTTAAAGTATCTTGTTGGCAGAAGTCAGCCCATTCATACAAAAACAATTCACTTGGCTTTATATAGCATGACTCAAAAGCCTTGATTTTTATGTGACTTATTTCATGCTGGGACTGATTGCTTTTTAATCGAGATCATAAACTTGAAAGTTGTTGTAAACATGCTGGTTCGAACAGAGCTGGACAGACATAGATAAACAGAACCTCGCAGTGGCCAAATCTGTGATCAGTACCAAGTGCTTACTCAATAAATCGTGATGGCGTTAATGTTTTCTATCAATTATCGGGATCGTTCCCGATTTGTTTTATATAGTGATTTACGAGTTATTTATGGCGTTGACTAATAATTAGGCTAACGGATAACAGGATATTAGTCTTTATTATTGGGTTTAATTCCACATTTAATCGATTTTGTCGGGAACGTTTGCCAAGTCTCGAAATAATCAATTTAATGTTGGAGAAATAAATAATGAAAGCGAATGTATTGGCACTAAGTATCGCAACCGCTCTGCTACCTACAACATTTGCCTATGCAAATGAAGATATGGATGCCTTGGAAGCTCGAATTAGCGAGTTGGAATCCAGATTAGAGCAAACGGAGCAAGTTGCGAACAAAGCCGACAACACAGCATCGCAATTCGAGTTCCATGGGTATGCGCGTGCAGGTATTTTGATCAATGATGATCTTAACGGTGCAACGGGAACAGGACCTTACATGACTGCGGCTGGCGCGATAGGTGCTCCGGTTGGTCGATTAGGCTTGGAGGATGATAACTACTTAGAAGCAAACTTGATCCACAACCGTTATATGGATGATGGTTCGAGTGCTCGATTCCATATCATGTTGGCGGACAGTGTTGAAAGCAGCAATGATTGGACGGCTGACGACAGTAAGTTGAATGTTCGTCAGGTGTATGCAGAGCTGAAAAACTTACCTTCTTTCAGCGGCGCATTTGATAATGCAACAGTTTGGGCGGGTAAGCGATTCGACCGTGATAACTTTGATATTCACTTTTTCGATTCAGATATCGTATTTCTAGCCGGTACTGGTGCAGGTGTTTACGATGTTCAGATCACGGATGAGTGGAAATCGAACTTCTCTATTTATGGTCGTGACTTCGGTGAAATCGACAGCTCAAGTACTGATATCGAGAACTACATTGCGACTACCAATAACCGCATTGGCAATATCCAGGTGATGTTGAGTGGTATGGTGTCGTCTGACAACGAAGATAGAACATCTAGCAACACGTCACCAACTAAGCGTGCAGAAAGTGGTATTCATGCTCTGTTTGCTTACCATGCCGACAGTTTTTACGGTGTGAATGATGGCTTTTCTAAAACAGGCTTTTCGATTGGTCAGGGGTTAGGTGCAGAGCTAAAAGGTATTGGTTCAAATGGTGACTTGAATGACGATGCACAAGCGGTTCGAGCGTTTTCATATGGCGTGACTCGCTTTGCTGATAACTGGAGAATGGCGCCAGCGCTGATGGCGGAGTACAGCCAGGATCGTGTGAAAACCAATGATGAGTTTATGTGGGCTTCGTTGAACGTTCGTTTGGCTCAAGAGTTAACAGAAAACTTTGAAATGGTTTACGAGGGAACCTACCAGTACATGGACCTAGACAACAGTGTTGTACAAGCGAGTGGCGGATTCTACAAAGCGACAGTAGCACCAACGTTGAAGCTGGCAACAGCAGCCGGTTTCTTCGACCGTCCAGAATTACGTTTTGCGGTGAGCTATGTTGACTGGAGTGATGATCTTAATAATTACTCTGTGAGCGTGGATGACAGTGCAAGCACTATGGGACGAGGCGGTGAAACCATATTTGCTTTGCAGATGGAAACTTGGTTCTAAGGTTTTGCTAGTTTAAGCGTTAACAGCAAAAAGGATGACAGTGTTGGCTGCCATCCTTTTTTATTTTCCAATTTTAGTGCGGATCATTTCATTACCGTTTGGAGGGCTAAATCGTTGTTGTCATCAATATTCTTTTGCAGTGCCCACATCGCTCCCACTGCCACCATCATGACAACGGCAGCGAAGATAAAGCCGTAGCGTGTCATGTCATAGTGACTCAGCATGGCAATGACGACATAGCTGAGTGATTGCACCGTAGTACTGAACATGCTGATTCCTCCATCCACTCGGCCACGCTGATGAATGGATACCGTGTGATGCATCCAGTTAATTCTCGCAATTCGGTTTAATGCGTTAAATACACCAAATAGGGCTATCAGCATCAATATACCCATTGGATGTAATGAGAAACTCATGCCAATCAGGGTAAGAGAAAGAATCGTCATTGATACGAAGATAATATGGGCGTGTGGAAGGCGGTTAAGTACCTTCGTAACAATCAACCCGGTAAATAGGGATCCCAAGCCAAAGCTGATGTTAAAGCCTGCAAACCAATCACCAGTAATGTCCTGCTCTGAGAACCAAATCGGGACTAATTTGCTTAAGTACGTCAACACCGGATAAGAGAGGCAAGAAAGTAGAATGAACCCGAAAAAGTAAGGCTCACGGCTAAAGATGTGCTTACTCTCTTTTAGTTGGTTCATGAAAGAAACTGAGTGTGATTCACGCAATCGGCGAGTGTAAGGCGTTAGTATATAGAAAATGGCAGCCAACGATGACGCCGTTGCCGCAAATAGAGCGAACTCCATCATTCCCCACTTTTCTAGTAACAGCACGCCAAGTGCACCTGCGCCGAGAGTCGTGGACTGCATAACGATTTCCTGCTGACCAGAAATCTTGGCGTACTCATGTTGCTGATAGTTTTCTTGAGTAAATGCGTTGTTGGTTGCCCAGGCAACATTACTGGAAACCCAGTACACCAACTGCGCAAAAGCCAATAGCCAGTGGGACTCTAGCTCAAGCCCGTATGCGGCGAATACCACCAGAGCCATTCCCGCTTGTACCCATTGATTCACAATCAGCAATGTTTTACGTGAATGGCGGTCAGTCAAAGTGGAAAAGAACGGTGTGACCAAGAAAGAGACTGCGGTACAGGTAAGCGATACTAACGCGACAAATGTTCCCATTCCTGGCGAAGCCAGCATGACCCAGGGAAGTGCCATCATAAATAAGCCTGACGATATGCTGTCGAAGAACCTTCCGATTAAATAAGGCTGAGTTTTGTTTTTCATATTTGTGCCTCGATAATTGATTTGGTCTCACTCTAAAACCTCAAGTAAACTTGAGGTAAAGTGTTTTTTGCAAAATCATTGGAATGGGAGTCAGGGATGGAAATCAGCGTAGGTGAAGTAGCGAAACGTTCTGGAGTGAAAGTGTCGGCACTGCATTATTATGAACAAAAAGGATTAATTTCGAGCTGGCGAAATCAGGGAAATCAACGCCGCTATCATCGAAGTGTGTTACGCCGTGTTGCCGTGATTAAGGCTGCGCAGCAGGTAGGCTTGTCTTTAGAAGAAATCAAACAAGCGCTGGATAACCTGCCAAAACATCAAGCGCCGAACAAAGCGCAATGGGAGAGAATGGCGAGCCAATGGCATGAGCAGTTAGAGCAAAAAATTCAGCAGTTGAAAGCACTACAGAATGATTTGGGTGGTTGTATTGGATGTGGTTGTCTATCGCTTGAAACGTGCGCCTTACGTAACCCAGAAGATGTGTTAGGAAAAGATCATTCAGGCTCTAACCTTACGTTGGATGAATGAAGTTAGGCTTACTCTTTATCGAAGCTGTCGACGACAATCGCGCCCATAGATGCTGGCATCGTGATGACGATAATACGTTTTATCGCCACCAAAGGCTCTGTCAGGAGCGGAAGTTTATCGAGACAAAGCAATACCAGTGCAACCACAACTGCCGCAATGGTGTAAGCGATGATAACGCGGAAAATAAAGATGGATACGCGATGGCGAATTCGGCTTTGGAATACACTCTGATACGCGAAAAAACTCAGAAAAATAACTGAGAGGCTTAACAACATGAGCAGGTTTGCCATCGGCAAGCTTTCACCCAAGCGCCATGCTTCTTCGGAAAAAGAAATCGGTACTGCAAGAGCAAAAGCGCCAACCAATACCTGGCTGGCATCTTCTAGGTTAAAGTGACGGCTCATGTCGTTTATTCCGTTACTCGTGATGGAGCTGCAACAGCTTCTCAAATCGTT
This sequence comes from Vibrio natriegens NBRC 15636 = ATCC 14048 = DSM 759, assembly GCF_035621455.1. NCBI lineage: Bacteria > Pseudomonadati > Pseudomonadota > Gammaproteobacteria > Vibrionales > Vibrionaceae > Vibrio > Vibrio natriegens. Next base: position 670,878 of record NZ_CP141823.1, on the reverse strand, counting down.
CGTTGCCGTGTAGCAATTCAAGATCGCGCTCTTCAGCTAACAGGTCACGAATCGAAGGGCTGTACTCAATGGCACGCTCTAAATCTTCAATCGCTTGTTCTTCAACACCTAATCGAGAATAGGCACAAGCGCGTTGATAAAGTGCTGGGCCATTCGTGTAGTCCACTTCTAAAACGCGATTACAAATGCTCAGTGCCCAATGGTATTCATTAATTTCCATTGCGGCGTCTGCCTTGTAAGTGAGTGCTTCCAAATCACCAGGGCGAATAACCAGAATTTCATCATAAATTTCAATTCGCTGCTCAGGTGTTTGAGAGCTTTGTGCGCGCAGCCATAAGTTATGGATTTCGTTGATTTTCTCGATTTCTTTGTTGTTCTCACTGATGATGCGAGTCTTGCGTTTTAAGTCTCTTTCCAGTGCGACAAACTTTTTCTCATATTCGCTTGCGATCTTATCCAATCGCTTATCGGCCATCTCTTTGGTGTTGTGTTTAAATTCACGCAGCGACTGCCAACCGACGAAAGCGATCAGCGATGCAACACCTGCGATGATGTAAAAGAAGTACGTCACGGTGACATTGGCGTAGTTTAACGATTTATCAGCGACGCTAAGTTCACGGTCGGTGATTTCAGTAATCGTGCGTTTTTCCAAGTTTTGGAAGTCCTGACGTAGCGATTTAAGCTCGTCTAAAATATAGCGCTCCATAAGCGGTCTATCTAACAAGTCAGATTCTGAATATTTTTCTTCAGATGCCATGGTTGGCAGTGACAGAATCAGTGTGAAAAAAATACCGATGAATAAGCGCATAAAACGTCCTTTTGCGTTAGGGATACAGATAGACCATGCAACAATAGCAAATAGCACAAACGTTTAGCAAAATTCTCACAAAAGAAATATTTACCTTACTTTCCGTTGCCTTTGCAGTTCAACTGTACTCTTTGACAGCAGAGCACAGATCATCTTTTAGATTCTAGAATATTGTTCTTTGCTCTATGAGCCATTAAGCTTCTTCCACCTTATTGATTGTTAGGGCATTTGTTATGGACGTCAAAGCTAAAAGTTACCTCGATCAGTACTTAGTATTACTTAATTCTCGGCAACGAGAAGCCATTCCGTCAATGAGTGCAGATTATTACTGTGCTGATGAATACAACGCGAACCTATGCGCGGAGCTGGTTCGAACAGGGCAAAAAACAGCGTCTTGCAGCATGGAGCTTTGGTATAGCGAACACGGAGAAGCCATGCCTCAAGTTGGGCACCTTCAGGTTGTGACGAATTGGGATGGTGAACCCGTTTGTGTGATTGAAATTACCGAAGTTTCTACCAGCCCATACAGCGAGGTAGGAGATGACTTTGCGAGAGCAGAAGGTGAAGGGGATAGAACACTACAATGGTGGCGAGAGGCTCATGCCCGCTTCTTCCAAGCCGAATGCGATGAGTTAGGTATTGAATGGCATGAGCAAAGGCTGTTGGTTTTAGAGCGGTTTAAAGTCGTCTATCCTTTGGATTAAATAATAAAACAGCGCCGACTAAGGGCGCTGTTTTAAGATCGAAGCAGGTTAAAGTTGATCTTCGATAGGTAAAATACCGGAGAACCAAGAGCCCATTCTTCGCCACATACTTGCTTCAGGTTCTGAGTTATATTCCTGCCCTGTTTTATTATCAGTCCAGACAATATCACCGTCGCGGAGCGTCACTCGGTAAGCGTTGTTATTGAGTATTTCAGGTAAGGTTGCCAGAAAGTCTTGAACATATTCTGGTTGCTTAATCACAGCAGCCATCTCGGTGTTGAGTTTTGCCGAGCGTGGATCCCAGTTCATAGAGCCGACAAAAAGCGTCTCTTTATCGATTAGCATCGCTTTGGCATGCAAACTCGCGCGGCTACTACCCGTTAAGCTCCATTTGCTCTTAAGTTTGGCACTGGATTTTACTTCCCAGAGTTTGATACCTGAAGCGAGCAGATCTTCTCGGTACTTTGAATACCAGCCATGCACTGCAAAGACATCGTTAGAAGCTAGGCTGTTGGTGACGATCGTAATATCCACCCCTCGTTTCGCGGCGTTGGTCAGCGCTTTTGTTCCTGCTTCGGTTGGCACAAAATATGGGGAGATAAGCACGAACGAGTGGTCCACACTTTTGAGTAGCTCGGATAAGTTTCCAACCAGCTGGCTTTCATGCGTCGCCACTTTATCTGGTAAGTCAAACCAGATGTCTCCTTCACCCCAATAAAGTGTTAGTTGGCCTTTCTTCAGCTCTTGATACATGTCGAGCATATTGAAGTTATAACGACCTTTTGTAAATTTATCAGTCAGTTGCAGCTTTTCGACTTGTGTTTGGATAGCAGCCTCGGTGATTTGTTCAGACCCAGGGAAAACCCACTCCATCGGCATGGAATAAACACTGTTCCAGTAGAGATCAAATTGGTCTGCCGTTTGTTGAACTGCTTCTCCGTAAAGCAGCAAGTCGAAGTCACCGAATGAGACTTCAGATTCGAACGAGAAATATTCATTGCCGATATTTCGACCACCTACTACCGCCGCAACACTGTCAGCGACAAGCGATTTATTGTGCATTCGGCGGTTCAGGCGATCGAAGTCTGTCGCAAACCCGAATAGCCTTGCCGAGCGATATTGGTGAGGATTAAACAATCGGATTTCGATGTTTGGATGGGCGTTCATAGCGGCCATCATTTTATCGTTCCGCTTTTGCATGTCATCAAGCAGCAAGCGAATTCGAACCCCTCGTTTTGCTGCTTCGTACAGTCGCCATGTAATGAAATTACTGGTCTCATCTCCTCGATAGATATAGTACTGAAGATCCAGGCTTTTCTGAGCCGATTCAATCAGCGAGATACGTGCAAGAAGCGCATCGTGACCTTGGTTAAGAGGATAAAAACCAGTCTCCGTTTTCGGATCCTTTTCGTAAGCCTCAAAGTAGTGCGCCAATGCTGAATCCGATTGGTAACCGTACTGAAACGTAGTGGACTTTTCACTAGGGTCTCTGTACTCAATTGCAGAACAGGCCGACAGAAAAGTAAACATGCAGGTGAAAATGAGCTTAGTAAACATATGAGACAATGAACATATCCTTGTAATACAAAACGTTACTTAAGCTGAGTATATACGCAAATGGTTTCAACGTGCAGGGCTGAATACACAATCACGCACATTAGACAGGAGAATTTTAGCTGCTGGCGCTAAATGTCTCGCTTAGGTTGTGACTTGAGTTGATTTTTTCTCTCAGAAGTTTGTGTTGGCTCGCTTTTTTAGACGCACAAAATCATTTATTTAATTAATGTTTTTACTCTAATTGGTTGGATTCACTAATATCTGGTATTTCTCACCTATACATGACTAGGATTATTGCACGAATATTAGTAACTGATTGATTTTTAATGGTTATATATCTGGCATGCAGCTTGCGTATGGGATGTGTGAGTAGGGATACACAACTTGCGAAGTGAGTTAAAATTTTGTTAATTTTATGAGCTTTTAAAGGATAATTTGCCGTGGATTACGGTCTCAAGCCTTTGTGAGTGTTGTTCTCTTATGAAGTCCAGGTTTCGGTGGTTCTTCAGGGCTTACCTTTACTTGGAGATGAACAGAATAGTCTATTTCAGATGCAAAACTAATCCGAATAGCGAGATGATCAAATCGTTATTTAGATTGGTACAACTACCTCACCGTTTACTCATAGGAACTTGAGTTGGCTGGCAGTATGTGACACCTGTAGGTCGTATCAAGCGCTAAACGGTGACAAAAACAATAAAAAAGGATTTTTTGGATGTTATCAAAACCCATGTTGCGTTGGCTTTTACCCTTCGTTGTTGCTGGTGGCTCGTACGCAGGTTATGCCGCAATAGCCGCAACGGCTCCAGAAAAAGAGTCGACGAAAGAAGCCATTGCTGAGCCGACGGTTCAGGCATCTTCACTTTTTCCTACCGACCACAAAGTGGTGATTACCAGCCATGGCGAATTGGTGCCGTTTGAGAAAACTCACCTCTCTGCTCAAGTGAGCGGTGAAGTCATCAGTTGGCACCCTAACTTTGTCACTGGCGGTATCGTAAAGCGCGGTGAAATCTTGTTCACGATTGAAAGCGATAACTACGAGGCGGCAGTGCTTCAAGCTGAGGCGGCTCTGGCCAGTGCTCGTGCAACATTGATCGAGGAGAAGGCGAAAGCAGAAGTCGCCAAGCGTCAGGCTAAGCAACTGAGTGATAAACAAGTAACGGACTTATATTTACGTAAACCGCATGTACTAAGCGCAGAGGCGCAGGTGAAATCGGCACAAGCGTCTTTGAAACGTGCTAAGCGTGATCTGGAAAACTGCAAAGTCATTGCACCCTACGATGCGCTAGTGGTTGAGCGAGATATCGGCGTCGGCCAGTTCGTTACATCTGGATCTCGTATTGCTACGCTCAACAATATTGAAGTAGCAGAAATACATGTGCCGATTGCTGGATTTGACAGTGCATTCTTACCAGAATCTATCAATGAACTTCGTGCCACCGTCACTCAGCAAGGTATTTTATCGACGACGCGTGAAGGCAAAGTGGTTCGTGACCTAGGTATGATCGACAGCGCAACCCGAATGATCAATATGGTGATTCAGGTTGAGGACCCATACGGGATTGATAATAAGCAACCACCAATCAAATTTGGTTCTTATGTTGAAGTCAGCTTTACCGGTAAAGAACTCAAACACATTTATCGCTTACCTCAAGAATTGGTTAAAAACCGCACCGTCTGGGTTGTCAATGATGACAGCCAACTCCAGCCTCGAACTGTTACCGTACTGAGAGCGGAAGGCGAGTTTATGTTGGTCGGTGACGGTCTGGAACAGAGCGATAAGCTGGTGTTAACTCTGCCTGAGTACCCGCAAAAAGGCATGGCGGTGCAAATCGCAAAAAAGAATGACGACTCCGAAACCGTCGTACAATAAGTAGGAGTTGTCATGGAAGAGACCAATCAAAAGGGCATAATTGCCTATTTTGCCAATAACCCTGTGGCCGCGAACCTGCTGATGGTGTTTATCATTGTCATGGGCATCGTGAGCTATCTATTCATTCAGAGACAGATGTTCCCTAACATCGAAGTTAACTACATTGATGTGCGCGCAACCTATCCTGGCGCCTCTCCTCAGGAAATAGAGGAGAGCATTCTAGTCAAAGTAGAAGAGTCGATAAAAGACGTTACGGGCATTAAGAAAGTCGTATCCCGAGCGAGTCGAGGCAGTGCTTATGTCTCTATTGAAGTGGATGTAAATGCTGACATCAAACGCGTGCTTGATGATGTGAATCAACGGATTGATACCTTGTCCAATTTACCTGCGGGTATGGAGCCAATTAATGTCTATCAAGTTGAGTGGCGTCAGGACGTGATTGAGATGGGGCTCGTTGGTGATAGGCCACTCGAAGAGTTAAAGCCCATCGCCAAGCAAATTGAAGATGAGCTTCTGCAACTGAAAAACGTCATGTTGGTGTATGTGAGTGCGCCTGAAGAAGAGATCGCGATTGAAGTCGATCCGCTTGTGCTGCGTAAGTACGACCTCACGTTGAGTGATGTGAGTGACGCGATTCGACGTTACTCTGCCAACTTTTCAGCGGGTGAAGTCAAAACCAACTCTGGGATGATCGCAGTACGTATTGAAAACCAGTATTACCACGGTGATGAATTCAGAAATATTCCGGTAAAGTTAGGCGCTAACGGGGCGAAAGTTCTGCTGCAGGATATTGCGACAATCAAAGATGGCTTTACTGAAGAAGAGCGTTACTTTGAATATTCGGGACAAAACGCGATTTACATGTCCGTAGAAGCGACGCGCGACCAGAATATTATTCCCGTCGCTGAGTCGGTTCATAAATACATCGAGGCGAAAAACAAAACACTGCCAAGTGACGTTCAGCTTAAGGTACTGGTCGACATGACTTATTACCTCAATGGGCGTCTCGACATGATGCTGAAAAACTTGCTTCAGGGTGCCGCTTTGGTCGCCATTATGCTGAGTATTTTCTTGCGCTTCCGCTTAGCTATGTGGGTGATGATCGGTTTACCTGTCTGTTTCCTGGGCGCGGTGATGTTAATGCCTGCCTTGGGTATTACAGTGAATATCGTCTCTCTGTTTGCCTTCATCATGGTTTTGGGGATCGTCGTCGATGATGCGATTGTGATGGGGGAAAGCGCCTACAGTGAAATTGAGGAAAAGGGCGGAGGTGTCGAAAACGTAGTCCGTGGTGTTAAACGCGTTGCGACGCCAGCGACATTTGGCGTTCTGACGACCATCGCTGTATTTGCTCCTTTCTTGCTTTCTAGCGGAATCGATAGTGCATTTTTCTACGGCATCGCGGGTGTGGTTATCTTATGTTTAGTCTTCAGCCTGATTGAATCTAAGTTGATCTTACCTGCCCACCTTGCGCACACCAATTTCAAACCTATAAAGGTTGGCGGATGGCGAGATCGCTTTAATACGCGCTTCTTCGGTTTTGTTAATGGCACTTATCGCCGTTTTGTCACCCTTTGTACTCACTGGCGTTGGAGTGTTTTCGCCATATTTTGTGGCTTACTGGCAATCAGTGCAGCGCTAGTAAACTCAAATTACGTACGCGTCATTCCTAACCCTAAAGTACCGACCGATTATCCGGCGATCACGATTGAAATGAATGATACCGTATCAAGTGAGCAAACCATTGATGCACTTAAAACCATTGAGCGTGTTATGCAGGAGGTCGAAACTCAGACCATTGAAGAGCACGGTCAGGGAATGATTCGAGATGTACTTTCTTATAACAGAAGCCGTACCGAAGGCCGAGTTTTGGTTCCGCTTGTTGACGAGGATTTGCGTCCTTTCAATACGTTCGAACTTGCGCGTCGTTGGCGTGAAGCGATGCCAACCATTCCGGGAATGAAGAGTATCAAGATTCGTGAACAGAGCGCAGGAGGTGGTGATCGAGACGAATTCGGGTATCTGTTGTTTGGCTCGAATATCAATGAGCTAAATGAAGCGGGGCGTTACTTAATTGACCGCTTGCAGCAGCAAGAAGGTCTATACGATATTTCTTCTTCGATTGATTCAGGCAGTAAAGAAGTGCTGCTTTCGCTAGCACCTGTTGCCTACGATCTCGGTTTGGATCTCACCATGATTGCTCAGCAAGTGGGTGGCAGTTTCTATGGTGGTGAAGCACAGCGATTAATCCGTGACGGCGAAGAAATCAAAGTGATGGTTCGTTATCCGCAATTAACGCGTGAAGCTTTCTCATCGCTACGCTATGCCGTGATCACAACGCCTGCAGGCAAAAAGGTCATGCTGGGGGATGTGGTGCAGATCAATGAGCAACCGGGCGTGAGTACTATTCGTCGTGAGGGTGGTTATCAGACGGTTTACGTCTATGGCTCCATTGATGAAGAGTTGGTTGAGCCAGAAGAAGTGGTGAAAATCATCGATGAAAGCATCATGCCCGATATGAAAAACCAGTACCCAAGCGTTAAAACTGAGCTAGGTGGAGACATCGAGGAGCAAGCTGCACAGCGTAACGAGCAGATTCTCTTCTTTATTGCCGGGATGATCATCGTTTACATCCTACTTGCGGTGCCACTGAAGAGTTACACGCAGCCGCTGATTGTGATGTCGGTGATCCCTTTCAGTTTGACGGGCGCGATTTGGGGGCATTTCTGGCTTGGGTTAGACATCAGTATGATGTCCACCTTTGGTCTTATTGCCGCAGCAGGTGTGGTCATCAATGACTCTCTCGTCATGACGGACTACGTAAACCAAGTTCGAGAAAAAGGGATGAATATTAAACAAGCGGTTGTTGAGGCTGGGTGTGCACGTTTTCGCGCGATTACTCTAACTTCAATCACGACGTTTGCTGGTGTTCTGCCGATTATGTTCGAGACCAGTTTACAGGCGCGCTTCGTCATTCCTATGGCGGTCGCGTTAGGCTTCGCAGTCCTTTATGCGACGATATTGACGTTAGTATTGGTGCCTTGTTTGTATCTGATGCTTGAAGATATCAAGAATATATTCAGAGCGATTAAGCGTTTTTTCTCGCGTCTGTTCGCTCGTTTCAAAAAGCAGGATGATACGTCAGAAGCTCACGTTAAAGCTTCTAACTAAAGTACTTATCTCTTCGTAACTCAAGGGCAGCTTTCGGGCTGCTCTTTTTATTTGTCTCAAATGCAATCGTGATGAAAGTACGAGATACCGCCATTTGTGCTATAGCTTTAATGAATAGAATAAAAAGAAAATATAGTCATGGTTAATTTAACACTCAGTGTGCGAAATTTACCATGATGGTTTCGGTGATGAAATGTGATTTAAAATAAGTTGCTGAAATTTAAGGGTTAAAAAGTTGGCATCGTACGTGCAATGTATAGAGCGTACCTAAAATAAACTGCTAATCCTCAAGGAGCTCGCTATGAAAAGCGTATTTTTTTCTACTCTTGGTCTTATTGCTGTAATGTCATCACCAATCGCTGCTGCTAACACTTTAGACAAGGAGGAGTGGAGCTCTGATTTGCGTCAAGACTTCTCTGCAATGAAGCACGAAGCGATAGCAGAGGTTCAGCAAATGAATATGGACGATATTGATGCTCGAGATGCACGAATCGTTAAACGTATTAAAGAAGAGCAAGCACAATTGGTAAAGGTTGCGTGCCAAAAATCAGAAGCGAGTAAGTCATAGTTTCTGAATGGCCCTTGTCAAAATAAAGAATGACTCCTAATACACGTTCAGCGCTAGATAGCAGTAGGCGCTGATCTTGTTGCTCTCTTGCCAGCTTATAAAAGCTGGCTTTTTTATGTCTATTGATAAATCGCAGACAGAAAAAAGCCCGCAAAGAACCGTCTTTGCGGGCGAAAAAGGGCACCAAATTCGGTGTCTATTCATTATGGAGATGGTCGAACATCCTTATCAAACTGACAATAGCTTGGTGAGAGGCTTACCACCAGTGCGACCAACTGCGCTAAAGTTAACATTGTTGTAATGATTGTTAAAATGTTAATTCCTCAATCAATGATTTCATTATCGTTACTTATAATTGCGAATATGTTGTTGTTCTGTATTTGGTGTGTGCCAAAACTAAGTTTCTGATAACATTTCGATTTATAAACGGTATGTTGTTTGTGTTTTTCATCTATGTGAGCACAGTTGTGTATGATGATGGGTGGTAATTCTCCTGCGCAAAGCCGCATAAATCGCTTGCTTTTGTTAACGACATGTTTTAATTCATGACGCATTCATCCAGTGGATGCTTAGGCTATTTTGCGTGAACAAAATGAGCAGCTTTTCCTGCTGCTCTTTTTGATTGGGTCAGAAGTGATAGATCGTCCAAATATGCTTATCTAATCCCAACTTAATACCGTCCAGTTTGGCTGATTCGCATGCTCTCGCAGGCGAGGGCATGGATTGACCAGATAAGCGTAGTCAGCGTGCTGACAAAGCGGCAAATCGTTGATTGAATCCGTATAAAAATGAATTTCTGAGTACAATTCTGGCTGTGCTTCTAGCCATTGTTGCAATCTGGTGACTTTGCCTTCTCGATAGCTAGGTATGCCCGAAATTGCAGCGCTGTAAGTGCCTTTTTGTTCAATCAAGTCGATCCCCAATGATGTTGGGATTCCAAGACGTTGGCCTACCGCTTCGACTAAGAAAGTCACGCTCGCGGAAATGATCACCATATCAATGCCATCTCGGGAAAGCTGTTCGATCAACGTTTTGGACTGCTTAAACTGCTTGGGTAGAATCTGTTTGTCCACGCACTCTGCAACTAACATTTTCACTTGTTCAATAGGCATGTCGGAAAGTGGTGCCATGCAAAACTCAAGGTAGTCTTCCATGTCCATTTTCCCCTCAGCGTAGAGCTTCATGAGGCGTTGATCTTCTTCGATAAAGTTGGGCTCAGTCGCGATGCCCTTCTCGACCAAAAACGCGTTCCAAATCATTGCACAGTCTGCGTTGATTAAGGTTTCGTCCATATCAAAAACATACAAAGGTTTGGACATCTTAAGCTCTCACTGGTTGAATTTCGTTTAGATTAAAGAGTAGTTCTAACTGGCTGCCATTTGCTAATAGTCGCTCAGATGAACGGTTGAGTAAATCAACGGTGAGTTCGCACTCGTTAACCTCCACCTGATAGCGAATCACATTACCCAGCAACTGGTGATTTTTGATGATACCGCTTTGTGGTGCGGAAATGTGGTTACCATACTGACGGCCTTGCTCTCTGACATATATAGATTCAGGGCGAATAGCCACTTTGCTTTGCGTATCGATATTAAAAAGCTGTTTGGCGTGGTCGGATTCCACCAGATTGTAGTGTCCCATAAAACCGGCAACAAACTCGTTGGCTGGTTGCGTGTAAATCTCTTCAGGTGTACCAGCCTGAACGATTTCCCCTTTATTCATCAGAAAGATACGATCAGACATGATCATGGCTTCTTCTTGGTCATGGGTGACGAAAATCGTGGTTAGGTTCATTTCTTTCTGGATGTCGCGAATTTGCTGACGAAGGTGCTTACGGATTTTGGCATCCAGAGCTGACAAAGGTTCGTCGAGGAGTAAAATTCGCGGCTTCACCACCAAGGCGCGTGCTAGTGCGACACGCTGACGTTGCCCACCGGAAAGTTGATGCGGGTACTGTTTTTCTTTGCCTTTCAGGTCAACCAGCTCAATCACTTTCGCCACTTCACGCTGAATGATGTCAGCGTCTAGTCTTTTCATTTTCAGGCCAAACGCAATGTTACCTTCCACCGTCATATTGGGAAACAGAGCATAAGACTGAAACACCATGCCAATGCCACGCTCCTGCGGTACTTGGTGGGTGATGTCCTCTCCGTTAACCGAAATGGTGCCACCTTCAACAGGGTTAAGCCCTGCCAGGCTGCGAAGAAGAGTGGATTTGCCACAACCACTAGGGCCAAGCAGAGTAATAAACTCGCCCTGTTCAATGCTGAATTGGATGTCTTCAAAGACCGTATTGTCACCAAAGCGTTTGGTCAGGTTTTTTGCGGTTACGTAGCTCATGATTTAGTGCCTCGACTGAAACGACTTGCCAGCCAAGTCAGTAAGAAAATAAACAGGAAATAGGTCATGACCAGCGCAGATGTAAAGTGTCCGCTTGTCTGACGCATGTTGTACAAATAGATTTGCAGGGTTTCATAGCGTGTGCCAACAAGAATATTGGCAAATACAAACTCACCGAGCAGAAAGGAGAAAGAGAGAAACAGCGACGCCATTAAGCCTTTCTTCAAGTTTGGCAAAATGATCAGCAAAAACGCTTTGGTTGTGCTTGCGCCAAGTAAATGCGCTGCGTCCATCAAGTCATGCAAATTGATGGCCTCAAAGCTGTTTGAAATCGCTCGATACATGAAAGGTAAAGCGATCGTGAAATAAGTGCCAATCAGAATCCACGGAGTGCCAATTAAGGAAATATCGCTGTTGGCATAAAGTTGCAGAAGGCCAACCGACGACACCACCGGCGGTACAGCAAACGGAAGCAAGATTAGAATGTTCATCAGCTTGTCGAGTTTTGGGAAGTAGTAAAACACCACAAAAATCGCAGGCAGAATCAGAACAACGCTCAATGCCAGAGCAGAAATACAAATAAACAGAGAACGACCAAATGCTTGCAGGAAGCGCGGGTCAGTCAACAGTTTGATGTACCAATCCAGAGTAAATCCGTCCGGTAGAATGGTCGCTCCCCAGCGGGATGAGAGCGAATAAACGAAGGTCGCAATGATTGGTACCAACATAATACCAACAATGGAGTACACCACCGTTTTGTGGAAGCGCGTATTAATGTTTTGCATTAGCTTCTACCTGCGTAGCTCTTAGTAATCAGCCATTGGTTAATCACAGTGATAAAGGCCAGCATCGTCATCAAAATAACCGAGATTGCGGCGGCGAGATTGGGCTCAAGGAACAGATCGCCCGAGACTAAGCTCGCAATGCGAATAGTAATGAGGTTGTAGTTACCGGAAGTTAACGCATACACACTGGCATAAGCACCAATGGCATTTGCGATCAGGATGATAAACGTGCCCAACAGAGCAGGAGAAAGTACGGGTAATGCGATGCGTATCCAGTATTGTGATGTCTTTGCCCCAAGTAGTGCGGCGGCCGCTTGCCAATCGTCACTTAAGGCATCGAATGCAGGGTAGAGCAGCAGTACTGCCAACGGGATCTGGAAGTAGATGTAAATCGCCATCAATCCCCATTTACCATAAAGGTCGAAATCGCCGAGCAGGCCGTATTGCTTAAGCAATAAAGTGACCGCACCATTAGTGCCCAAAATGATGATGAACGCGAACGCCAGAGGGACGCCTGCAAAGTTGCTGCTCATGTTGGTGAAGGCAATCACACCGTCGCGGATTTTTGAATCGACACGACGTAACGAAGAAACCAGTACGGTTGCCACTAGTAAACCAGCAATACTCGACCAAAATGAGAGCCACAGGCTGTTGCCGAAGGCTTGCATCATGAAGGTTGAATCAAACACTTCCAGATAATTGTCGAACGCGAACTCTTGGTCGTAAATAAAGCTGTTAATCAGCACCCAAACAATTGGTGCAAGCTGAAAAAGGTAGAAAAACAGAGCGAAAGGGGCAAGCCACAATGCAGGCTTACTCCTTTTTAACCAACAACTTATTCGACGCTGTTTCGCGCTTACGTTGTTTGATGTTGATGCGATGGCAGAACTGCTCATAGTACTAACAATTCCTGAGTGTAAGGTTTTGAGTGATCAAGGTTGAGAAGCTGGCAAACCGAGCCACAAATCTCAGTTTGCTTAACGTGACACTCTTGGTGGGTGAACATATTGCCAATCACAAACAGTGGTACTTCTCTTTCTTCTGGCAGGATGCCGCCATGAGATAAATCGTTATTCATGCCATGATCACTGGTCACAATAATCTGGTAGCCATCGGCAAGCCACTGATCGATATAGTTGGAAAGAATGATGTCTGCGCCACGCGCACAATTGCGGTATTGACGAGAATCTAAGCCGAATTTATGGCCTATATCATCAATGTTCATTGGGTGAATCAGCAAGAAATCCGGCTGATGTTCACGGCGTAAATGCTCGGCATCCAGAAACAGTGCTTCATCAGGGTACTGGTCCCAGTGATAAAAACAGCCATGTTGGATATTCAGTGTTTCATCATTGGTGAAGCGGTCGCGCACAGCGTTATACGGGGCGCGATTATAAAGTTCGCTTACCCAGTGATATGCCGCTGCTGCGGTCACTTTTCCCTGAGACTTTGCCAAACTGAAGATTGAATCCTGATTCGACAAACGAACGATATTGTTGTTGACGATGCCGCTATCAACCGGACGGACACCGGTTAGGATACATTCATAAAGTGGGCGGGACATCGAAGGCAGTTCACATTGAACCGGGTATAGTGTTGCACGTTGTTGCTCTAACAGACCGTTTAGGTAGCCCATACAATCACGGGCTACCTGATAGTTCAGTCCATCTAGAACAACAAGGATAACCTTATTGCTCATGATATTTTCTCGTTACTTCTTAGGAGAGGGGGTTGCTTAGTACTATTGCTGATGAATCAGTACGTTCTCTTGCCATTGACGTGGCAGTTTACGTGCCGATTTTTCCCATGCAGAGAAGTCCGTAACTGGTTTAGCATTCGTGTACTGGTCGTTCGAGATCAACTTGTCCTGAATGGACTTTGGTAGAGTGATGTTGCTGCGAATCGGACGTGCATAACCTTCTGCAAGGTTGATCTGGCCTTGGTCACTAAAGATGTATTCACGTGCTAGCTTCGCTGCATTTGGGTTTTTCGCGTACTTGTTGATGATGGTTGTGTAGCCCGAAATCACAGAGCCGTCTTGAGGAATGTTGACACTAAACTGGTCGCGGTCAATCTGATCACGGTAGTTCAGTGCGTTGAAATCCCACAGGATAGCCACTTCGACTTCACCTTTTTCAAGGTTTGCGATGCTTGGATCCGTAAACGACAAACGACCTTGCTTGGCTAATTTTGCAAAATACTCGATAGCTGGTGTTAAGTTTGACTCGTCACCACCATGCGCAAAGGCTGCCGCAAGTATCGCATTGTTAGCTTGCGCTGCCACACCGACATCGCCAACCGTTACTTTGTAGTCGCCTTTTAGCAGGTCATCCCAAGTTTTTGGCGCGTTTTTCACCAGATTATTGTTTGAGATGAAAGAAATTGTGCCTGTGTAAGCCAGTGCCCAGTGACCATCTTTATCTTTTGCCCAATCAGGGATGTCGTTCCAAGTGGTTGGCTTATATGGCTGCGTTACCCCTTTTTTCACTGCTACTCGCGCAAAGGCAAAACCCACATCACCAATGTCTGCGGTCGCATTTTTCTTCTCAGCTTCGAATTTAGCGATCTCCTGAGCAGAGCTCATGTCCGTATCCTGGTGCTTCAAACCGTAGTTTGATTGCAAGTCCGTCCATGTGTCTTTCCAGTTTGCCCAACTACCAGGCATACCCACACTGTAAACTGCGCCTTCTTTTTGAGCAGCTTTTACCAATGTGTCTAGGTTGGCGTCTTTTTCTTGTGTTGCGGAAAACGCAGAGGTAGATAGTGTTGCTGCAATCAGAGTGGCTGATGCTACAGCGGAACGGCTAAGCAAAGTTTTCATTGTCTCCATCCTTCTGGACTAGGTCAGTAAGTTCGATTGTTATCCTATGGGTGGAATGTGACGATTTCGCGCAGATAATTTGACAGTTATGCTGAATTTCTGTGGCAGTTATATTTCATCTGAACACAAGTTAACCAGTTGTTAGTTGTCATATTTCTGTTATCCAACTGACCTATCTTGTTCATCAAACAATCTATGGACTAGATCAGAGAATGAACATTTTGGGCTCTGCTTACTCGGGGAAACAGTCAGGTACGCAACTGGGAAAAATCAAAGCGACGCTTCGTGAACAAATTCATTCAGGCGTTATCGTACAAGGGCAAAAGTTACCGTCGGAACGTGAGTTGAGTGAGCTTTTTTCGACGACCAGAATCACCATTAAGGACGCTTTAGTTTCGTTAGAAACGGAGGGCATCATCTATCGGGAGGAGCGACGAGGCTGGTATGTTTCTCCACCGAGAGTCTGTTATAACCCCTTGTCTCGTTCTCACTTTCATCAAATGGTACGTGAACAGAATCGGATTGCTGAAACTAAATTAATCAACGTCCGGAGTGAGATGGCGTCTGGTGAATATGCCAAGGTATTAGAAGTCGAGCAGATCACGCCAACTTATATTATCGAGCGACTGCGCCATATTGATGGCCGCGCGGTACTGTTTGTAGAAAATGTCCTGAAAGCGGAATTGTTTGAGGGAATCTTATCGGAAAACCTGACCATGTCACTGACGGGCATCTATCGAGAAAAGTATGGATTCGAAACGAAACGCTCCCGATTTGATGTGATTCCGACGTCAGCGCCTGCTCATGTTGCAAAACCACTAAATCTGGCGGAAGGGCAGCCTGTTCTTAAGATCTGTCGGGTGAACTACAACCAGAATGGGGAGTTGATGGACTGCGAACTGGAGTACTGGCGCCCGGATGCGGTGAGAATCCGCATTGACAGTGTGGAGTGAGTAATAGATTCCCGATAATGTGTAAAGCGTTACCGGGAATCATCACTTAAGCGATTACGTTAAACCTTGCTCTTTCGCCATCTGCTTCGCAATACCTGGTGCTTTCCAAATGCTTGGCAATATGATCAAAGACACTGGCACTGCGGTAATTACGATGAAGGACTGCAACGCCGAGATGCCACCGGAGCCCATTGAGATCAGAGCAATGGCGACTAAGCCCATAATCAAGCCCCAGAACGCACGAATGACCGCGTTAGGTTCAGTGGAGCCTGTCATTACAACGCTGATGGTGTACGTCATTGAGTCACCAGTGGTGACAATGAAGGTCGTGGTTAAAATTAGGAACAGCACCGAAATGAGCATCGGGAATGGCAGTTCTGATGTAATTGCCAGCAATACAGCAGGAAGATTGAAACCTTCGAAAGCAGATGAAATTACACCTGGATTCTCTAGCTCAAATGCCAGACCACTACCACCAACAATACTGAACCAGAAGCAGGTAATGAGCGGTGCAGCAATGCTAATTGCCATGATCAACTGACGGATTGTGCGACCGCGAGAGATACGCGCAATAAAGATCGCCATCATTGGGCCATAACCAATAAACCAGCCCCAGAAGAAAACGGTCCACCAGCTTAACCAGTCAGCGTCACCACGGTAGAGTGCCATTGGAAAGAAGTTATCTACCAAACGGCCTATACCTTGAACATAGCCGTCGACAATAAACGTAGTTGGACCAACGAACAAAATATACCCAATCAAAACAACGGATAAGATGATATTGTAACGACTAACAATTTGAATGCCTTTACTGACGCCACTTAGCGCGGAAAGGGTGTACATCAGAATGGCAGCAATGATCACCATGCTTTGCGTAAAGAAAGTATCTGGCAATCCAAACAGAGAATTCAGTGCGTAACTGATTTGCAGGCCAAGAAAACCAATAGGACCAATCGTGCCAGCGGCTACCGCGATAATACTGCACGCATCCGCGAGGTTACCAATCCAGCCGTTGATGGCTTTATCACCTAAAACAGGGTACAGCAGAGTACGAGGTTTTAGTGGTAGACCCTTGTCGTAGTGGAGATGCATCAAAACAATAGAGGAAAGGCCACCAAGGATTGCCCAGGCTAAGAAACCCCAATGCATAAAGGACTGAGATAACGCGTTGATTGCGGCACTTTTCGGAGAGGCATCACCATAGAGTGGTGGAGCAGTAACGAAATGGGCGATAGGCTCTGCCGCTGCCCAAAAAACACCGCCACCAGCGAGTAGGGTGCAGAGTACAATCGATAGCCATTTGAAATTATCGATTTCTGGTTCCGCTAAACTTCCTAAACGTACATCACCAGTACGTCCAAAAGCGAGAGCCAAACCAATTAAGAAATTGAGAAGAAGCAATACTTGCCAGTAAGCTCCGAAATATTTTGTGGCAAAACCAAAGCCACTGTTAACCATTGCGGTTAGAGAATCAGTATTCGTCAGAGCGAGCAGAACGAACAGAGTAAGAAAGCTACCACTTAACCAAAATACAGGGTTAGTGAGTTCGAGTCGCTTAACTAGGGAAGGAGGGTGGATCGCGGCATAGTCTGCTTCCTGAACAGGAGCGTGGGAGGCGGTATTCGTCATATTTGACATAAGTACTTCGCTTTTTTGGGCTTGGAAGCCGTGTATTTCCCCTCACATCCAGTCGATGAAAAGTGTGAGGGACTTCAAAAAGCCGCAAATACTAGCACGTCAAGATTATGAATTTAACCGTAGATTTAAGTTCATTGTTGGAGCATCAGCCAAGACACTGATTTTTGGGATGGGAAGAAGCTGAAGTTAACAGGATTCTCTTAGCTTTTGATGAACGCGATAGCCTACGACATAACCGATGTAGAACAGGGCCGCGAGTGTAATTAACGCTGCGCTATAGGCGAGAGCTCGGTTAAGTCCGATGCCAAAAGCAAAGGTAAACGCTATGCCGTTGACCGCTTCCGCAGGAAAGTTATACCAAGCACCATGGACCGAGGACCCAAAAAGCAGCATTGTGCTGATTAAAAAGAGCACGCCGCCCAATAAGCCGAACCATCTGCTGTTGTTCATGTTTATTCTCAAGTGTTACCTAAGTAACGTAACAAAATATTTCAGGGAAAGTATTATATACCCAAATGACCTCAAGATGCGTGGTTATTTGGCTAGTTATCTGAGAGAACATAAATTTGTAGGGATAGATAGAGAGGCCACCGAAGCAGCCTCTTTATGAACGAATGGAGTATGATTCCAGTTAATACCAAGAATCAAGGTTGGCAGATAATCAACTTCCTGAGTTGTTTGGCGGATTGAGTGTCCAGTCCCCGCCAAGTGATTTGTAAAGTGCAATCGTTGCTTGCGCTGTTTGCAGTTTTGCCGCGACACGTTGGTCTTGCATCATTCGTTGCTGACGCTGAGCATCTAACACCGATAAATGGTCAATCAGACCAGCGCGGTAAAGTGACTTCGCCTTGCTCACTGCGTTATCCGTCGCTTTGAGGGCATCATTAACTCGACGCTGGTTCTCCTGGCTTCTGCCATAAGCAAATAGAGTTGATTCCGTTTCTGCCAATGCTGCATCCACCGTATGCTGATAAGACAATGTCGCCGAATCAAATCGTGCTTGGTTCATGGCTTCAATTGCCTCCCCGCGCCCGCCGTCAAACAAGTTCCAACTTACGCCTGCAGCACCCATCCAGCCGAAAGAGTCACTACTGAACAGATCATCAAAGCTCGATGCGGATAAGCCCGGAGCGCCCGTTAAGAAAAACTTAGGGTATTGATCGGCAATACTAGCCGCGAGTTCTTCATTCAATGCTGCCATTTCACGCTCAGCCAGACGAATATCGGTGCGGCGCTTCAATAAATCCGAGGGTAAACCGACGGGCACCATATTCTGCATGCTCGGCACACCGTGGCTTTGTGCCAAACGGGTTTCAACCTTTGTCAGAGGTTCTCCAAGGAGCACCGCAATCCGATGTTTATGCGTTTGTTGAGCAATTTCCAGCTGAGGAACAATCGCTTCCATAGCCGCGAGCGTTGCTTTCGCTTGTGCTAAATCAAGGTCAGAACCATAGCCGCTTTGCACCACTTTCTCGACCAGGTTCATGGTGCGTTTCTGATCGTCCAAGTTTGACTTCGCCAGGTCAAGGCGTTCGCTCGCACCTTGGTACTGAAGGTAGTTATGAATTAAATCCGCCGTAATCACTGTGGTTAAGCCACTTTGATAAATTTCAGCTTGCTCCAGACGAATTTGCGCTGCATTCGCTTGACGGTCAATTCGTCCAAATAAATCCATCTCCCACGAGATATTCGCTCCGGCAAAGACACCATCGTGTTGATTATCCATCAAGGTGACATTGCCAACTTGTGGCGGTAAGCCGGATACCGAATCACTTAACGGGTTTAAAATCGGGCCCAGTGACGAGTCATTCTTACTGAACTGATAATTCATATAGCCCGCGCTGAGACTGATGGTCGGCACCTTAAACGATTCCACCATCGTCTTATAGCTGTTGGCCATTTTTACACGCTCTGCGGCAACTTTAAGCGGAATACTTTGACTCTGCATATCTTGAACCAGTTGATTTAAGATTGGGTCATTAAACTCCGTCCACCAAAACTCATTAGTTTGTGACTCGGTGCTTAGCCCCGAGTCTTGGCTGTTAAGGTAAGTCTCTGCAATGCTGGTGGTTGGCCCCTGATAATCGGGACCCACCGCACAACCGGTCAAACTCAGTGCCAGAACAATTGGCGCAAGGATGAATTTTTTCATGATGACGCCTCCTGTGGCTTAGTGTTGGTTTGGGTTATTGGCTCTTTGTCCTTGTACGCAAGGCGATAAAGTGCAGGCATTACGAACAAAGACAAGACTGTTGCCGCTGCTAAACCACCGATGATGGTTGCTGCCATTTGGTCAAACAGCAGATCCGAAAGTAGCGGAATCATGCCTAGCGCGGTTGTTAGTGCGCCCATCGAGATCGCCATGGTTCGGTTCACGGTCGCTTCTTTAATCGCGTCTGACAGGTTCATACCGTTTGCTCGTTCCAGTTCTATTTGATCCATTAATACAATGCCGTTTTTAATGATCATCCCCGTCAGCGTAATCGCACCGATGATCGCCATAAAACCAAATGGTTTATCAAAACCGAGCAGAGCAAAAGCCGCCCCTGACGCTGCCAATGGCAGAGTCGCCAAGATGATGATTGGCTGCTTGAAGCCGTTAAACATTGCCACCAGAATGATCACCATGATCAGCATGGCTTTCGGTTGCTGTTTCATGATGTCCGTGACGGATTTGTTTTCGTCATAATATTCGCCGCCCCATTCCATGCTGTAGCCAGAAGGCAGTTCAATCGCTTCAATTTGATCTTTAATCGCGTTTCTAACGTTGGCTGGTGTTGACTCTCGGCTAACACCGGCCTGAACCGTTATGGTTTTCACGCGATCACGACGCCAGATCATGCTCTCTTCGGTAACGAGCTCAAAACCATCGACGATCTGACCAAGTGGAACGCTGTTGAACCCAATCAGAGAACGCACTGGCAACGTTTCTAGCGAAGCCATCGTCTGCGAAGTTCCACGTAATTGGATTGGGATAAGCTCGTCATTCAGGTTCATCTGACCCAATGGCATACCGTCAGAAGCGCGTTTCAATGCGAATGCTACGTCTGTGCGATTGATGCCAGCATGACGCATCTTGTCCTGATTCAGGATTGGCTTGAGCACTTTGCTCTCTTGTCGCCAATCGTCGCGGATGTATTTTGCGTCTGGGTGAGAGGCAAAAATGGTCTTCGCTTTTGCGGCTAATTGATGCAACACGTTCTCATCAGGGCCAGAAAAGCGGGCTTCTACAGCAAACTTGTCTTTTGTTGCGAGTTTAAGGGCGCGGAAACGAGGTTCTGCATCCGGAAACTCATTTTTAAGCCATTCATCACCGCGAGCAACTAAGCGGCTGATGCTTGGATAGTCTTTGGTATTAATCAGCACCTGGCCATATGCCGGGTCAAGTGGTTCTGGCTCTACCGTTACAGAGAAACGTGGAGCACTTGTTCCGATATAGCTTGAGATACTTTCGACTTCTGGCTGTTCGACCAGCCACTTCTCGACCTTGCGCATATCTGCTGAGGTTTGTTCGATCTTCGCACCATTTGGCAACCAGTAATCTAAGAACACAATTGAGCGATCGGATTGCGGAATGAAGTTTACTGCAACATAAGGGACCGCTAATGCCGTCGCAACGATCAGTGGAACTAACGCTGATAATGCTTTAACTGGGTTGTCGACTGTCCAAAAGACCAGTTGCTTATAACGGCTTGGTTTGGATTCTTCTTTTACCGCTTTTGGTTTCACGAACATCCAAACCATCAGCACGGTGAAGGTCATCGCCACAATCCATGAAAGCAGCAGTGAAGACGCCATAATGTAAAATACCGAGCTGGCGAATTCCGCAGAATCTGTCTTTGAGAATAGAACCGGACTGGCGCCCATTATCGCAATTACCGTTGCGCCTAATAGTGGTATCGCGGTTTCTTTGACTGAATCAATGGCTGCGCGAGTGCGTTCAATGCCTTTGTTGAGTTTCACGATCATCATATCGGTGATAACAATGGCGTTATCAACCAGCATACCCAGAGCCAGGATAAACGTACCCAGCGAAACTCGGTGCAAGTCAATGCCTGCAATGTTCATGTAGCTCAACGTCAGCAAAATTGTCAGTAGTAAGCTCGCGCCAACAATGGTTGCACTTTTAAAGCCCATAAAGACGAGCAGTACCACAAAAACAATCAGTACACTTTCAAGTAAATTACCCACGAAGTCATCAATTGATTTTTGTACTTCTTCTGGCTGATAGGCGACCGTTGAAATATCGACTCCCAGTGGAAGTGAAGCTTGGTAATTCGCAATGATGTTTTGAATCGTATCGCCAAGAGAGACCACGTTGATGCCCTCAACGGGACTAACTGCCAGTGTCACGGCTGGTTCACCGTTGTAGCGATTCTCTGACAAGGCAGGAGTTTGGTAGCCCATGGTAACATCGGCGATATCGCCTAATCGGATTAAGCCAGAGCCAAGGTCACCGGTGCCGCCATTGATCACCAAATTGCGAATGTCTTCCAGAGACTGAAACTCGCTGGTTTGCGCGATGCGAATACGTTCAGTGCCCGCATCAAATTTGCCCGCTTCAAAGGTGGTGTTTTGCGAGTTAAGCTGATTCCAAACCTGAGCAATAGACAGGCCGTACTGCGCCAGACGTTCGTCAGGCATATCAATGTTAACTACACGCGGCTGTACGCCATGCAGTTCGATTTTTTTGATCCCGTCAACGGCTTTGATTTGACGTTGTAGCTCTTCAGCGTAACGACGTAGCTCTTCTGGAGCAGCATCTTTACTGTGGATAGAGAAAAGCATGCCATACACTTCCGAGAACTCATCTTGCACAATGCTAATTTGCGCTGAAGATGGCAGTTGGAGTTTCACGTCCTCGACTTTTCGTCTCAGTAAATCCCACTGCTGAGGGAGTGCTTTGGAATTGAGGCTCTCGTTGAGGTCGACAAATACCATCGAAAGACCAGGACGTGAGAGAGAACGTAACTTATCGAGCTCAGCCATTTCCTGCAATTTGGTTTCGATGGTATCAGTGACTTGTTGCTCAACTTCTTCTGCTGAAGCGCCCGGATAGAGCGTGACAACAACGGCTGTTTTTACGGTAAAGCTCGGATCTTCCAACTTGCCTAAGTCAAAATAGGAATAGATGCCCGCAATCACACTTAATACGATGAAAAAGAGTACGAATTTGCGCTGACGAATAGCGAATTCAGCTAAATTGATCATGGATTCGTACCTATAGAGTCTTGATGGTTAGGGTTGGGGTGACGTCACCCTCGCTCAGGTAGTGGCTGCCGCTGATGACGACGTAGTCACCTTGGGCAAAATTGCCAGTGACACATGCCTGATAGGCATCGATTGATTCCAGGTTTACGGGTTCTTCGTGTACAACTTGGTCACGCACGACATTAACGTGCAGGCTGGCTTTTTCTCCCAATACGGCAGAGTAAGGGAAGCAGTGGCTGGATGCCTGTTGGGTGAAGTGAGTATTTACCGTCACCGCTTTGCCGGTAAACAAGTCGTTAGATGCCGAGTCGACATCTAACGTCACAGTATAAGTTTGTTTCAGCATGTGCTTCTTAGGGGCAATTTCACTGACAACGGCGCGATAGGATTGCTCTGTGTCATACCAGGTTAACTCTGCATCCTGACCTAAGGAGAAATCCTGAATCATGTTCTCTGGCACATCGATATCGACTTCCCAGTTTCCATCTTGTTGTAGCGTCACAACGGATAATCCCGGGCTGGTTTGCTCAAATTGCTCCACGTTGACTTCGCCAATGATGCCAGAGAACGGAGCGCGCAACTCGGTGTAACCTAGCGCGTCTTTGGCACGTTGAATGTTCTTCTCAACCACTTTCACCGATGACACACTGCGTTCATAACTGCTTACCGCACGGTCAAGGTTCACGCTTGCAATGGCATCTTCTGATGTAGCTTGTCGAACACGCTTTAACTCTGCTTTCGCTAACTTATGAGCCGATTTTGCTTCTAACATACGAGCTTCAAGTTCATCCAGCGACACTTGGTAATCATGAGGGTCAAGGCGAGCGATCACTTGTCCTTTCTCGACATGATCGCCTTTTTTTACCAATACGCTGGATAGCGTGCCCGGAACTCGGAAAGAGAGCGCCGCTATTTCTTTGGCTTCAACAATCCCACTGAATGATTTTTCCAGCGTTGCATTGTCGCCAGATACCTCAATCACCTGGATTGGTCTTGATGAAAAGGATTCCTGAAGAGGTTGTTGAGTTTGGTTACAGCCAAACAAAGCAAGAGCAACACTACTCAGTGCTGCTGTTTTGATTACGTGATTCATAAGATAGCTCCATAAGTTCGGCGCCATCTTATCGGTGAAAGGTGATTAGATAATCACGTGTGAGCATGAATCAATGTCACGAAAATCGTGACAATAAAAGCGTGCTACAGATGTTTTGGTATTTTGTTGCACAAATGCTCGATAAGTAATCGGCTCGCCTGATTCAATGTCTTAGGTTGAGGGTAAAGAAGCCAGCCGGTCTCTTTAGTGACAGAGTAGTGAGACAATACTTGTACTAAATCCCCTGATTCGAGCTCTTTTTCGACCAATACCTTGGCGATGTAGCTGATGCCTCGATCAAGAAGTGTCGAGCTTTTAATGAAGCCAATATTGTTGGAGATAAGCTTGGGACTAACCATAATATTCTGTTCTTGGAAGTGCCAATTATTATCTACAGCGCCGCTTGGCCAACGAAAACAAATCGATTGGTGTTCACTTAACTCTTCCAGAGTTGTTGGCGTGCCATGTTTCTCGAGGTATTTCGGCGACGCAACCACACAGCGATCTAAGGTCAAAATTTTACGCGCGACGATATCAGAATCAAACAATGCGCCACCATGAACAGCAATGTCCAGCCCCTGTTGGAACATATCGATAAAGCCATTAGTAATGTTGCGCACATCCAACTCGACTTGCGGATATTGATCCTGAAAATCAAACAATATGGGTTGAATCAACTCGTAGGTTTCTGGCAACAGACCTAGTTTCACCTTACCTCGTACTTCTACGCTTTCACTAGTGGCTTGTTCATTAGCGGAGTCGAGTAATGTCAGTGCTTTTTGCAGATCCTGATAATACACATCTCCTTTGTTAGTGAGTGACAAGCTTCGCGTGGTGCGGTGAAACAGTTGAGTACCAAGATGGCGTTCAAGTTCGCCAATGCGTCGACTGACATTGGCGCGTGGAAGATCGAGAGCATGTGCAGCAGCTGTAAAGCTACCGAGTTCAACCACTTTCGTGAACAGTTTTAAATCATCAACTCTCATCAGAGTACTCCAGTTTTTTAAACGTCAATTTAAACATTTATATCCAAACGACTTCAAGATGCCCGTCGTTTGGGCGTTTCCAAAGTGAGGATAATCAATAAATATTTTTGCTTTTAAAGATTAATTTATTTTTCTTTTAATTGGTTAATTATTAACTAATTATGCACCCGAATCCCAGCGCGTCGCTGGACTGGTTGGATTGCATACCATGAAACTTATTATCAAAGGATTGGGGCTGAGCGCACTTGTTCTCAGTATGTTTGCTCATGCAGAAACGAAAACACTGAACGTTTATGCGTGGGGCGGCTATTTGCCGGAAGCGTCACTAAAAGCATTTGAAAAACAAGAAGGTGTGACGGTTAACTATTCGACCTTTGAGAATAATGAGTCAATGTATACCAAGCTGAAATTACTCAAGGGCACCGGTTATGACGTTGTGTTTGCATCTGCGTATTTCATTGAAAAAATGGGAAGAGAAGGGCTGTTAGCCAAGATCGACCATGAGCAGGTACCAAACATGCAAGACACAATGCAAGGTTTGCTAGGACAAGCGCACGATCCTAACAATGACTACTCGCTGCCGTATATTTGGGGCGTCACTGGGATCAGTTACAACGAATCGATGGTAGAACAACCTGTGACAAAATGGGCAGACTTATGGGATGAGCATTATGAGCAACAAGTGATGCTGATTGATGATATTCGCGACGTGTTCGGTATGGCTTTAAAAATGAACGGCCACAGTGTGAACAGCAAAAATGAAGCGGAAATCAAACAAGCTTACGAATCGCTGGTGGCGTTGAAAAACAATGTGCTGCTTTATAACTCAGATGCACCACAGGTTCCGTATGTGTCGGGAGAAACCTCGGTTGGTATGCAATGGAATGGTAACGCTTACCAGGGTCAGGTAGAAATGCCAGAGCTGAAGTTCGTGATGCCAGCAGAAGGCGCGGTGTTGTGGATGGATAATTTCACCATTCCATCAGGTAGCGAAAATAAAGAGTTGGCTCATAAATTCATTAATTTTATGTACCAGCCGAAAAACCAAGCAGAAATCGTTAATAGCTTAGGCTACGCCTCTGCAACGAATGCTGGACGTAATCTGTTGCCGGATGAACTGAAAAATAATGCGACCATTTTCCCAGCGGAAGACGACTTGGAAAAAGGCGAGTTCATTAACGATGTTGGCGCTGAAACTTTAGCGATTTATGAGAAATATTGGCAGAACTTAAGAACTCAATAACGATAACAGGCGCGATAGCGCTATCTTGAAATAACTTAGTTCAATACTCTGAACACCCCTCATCATTGATGTGATGAGGGGTCTTTTTTTATCGGCTAAACTGCTCGCGTCACCAAACAGAAATGCTTCTTGCCGCGCTGAAGTAGCCAGTATTGGTCGAAAAGTGGGAAGCTCAGACTCGGTTTCTCGCTGGAGACTTTTTCGCCATTAACACTAATGGCATTATTATCTATCAGTTCTCTGGCAATGCGTTTTGAACTTGCTAAACCAGATTCAATAAGCAGCGTCACTAAGTCTTGTTGAGTACTGTGAATGCAAGGCAAGCCATCCAATTCGAGCTGCTTTAATTCACTTAAGCTCAATTGTTGAACATCACCACTGAACAGCGCCTGAGTGATGCGCTCGGCACTCGCTAAGCCCGCCTCACCGTGAACGAAGCGTGTCATTTCTTCAGCAAGAATACGCTGCGCCTGTGGCTTTCCTTTGCTTGAAATATCTTGTGTTTCGATTGCTGTAATCTCTTCACAGCTCAAGAACGTGTAGTAACGCAAAAAGTGGTATACATCGGCGTCTTCTGCTGCCAGCCAAAACTGGTAAAACGCGTAAGGTGAGGTTTTGGTTGGATCTAGCCAAACTGCACCGCCTTCCGTTTTACCAAATTTGGTGCCATCAGACTTGGTAATAAGCGGCAATGTTAAGCCAAACACTTGCTCACTATTTTGACGGCGTGTTAAGTCTATCCCACTGACAATGTTACCCCATTGGTCATTTCCGCCGATCTGTAAGCGGCAACCATGTTGTCGGTTGAGTTCGGCAAAATCGTAGGACTGTAAAAGCGCGTAGCTAAATTCGGTAAACGAGATCCCTTGATCAGGTCGCTGCAAGCGCTGTTTCACCGATTCGCGGTTGATCATAGTGTTGATTGAAAAGTGCTTACCGACATCGCGGAAAAAATCGATCACATTGATTTTCTGCATCCAGTCGGCATTGTTAACCAGCTGCATTGGGGTCGCCAGTTGAGGGTTCATCAGTTGCTGGATTTGTTTGGACAGATCATTCACCCAACCAGTCACCGTTTCTTGCGAGTTAAGGTTGCGCTCGGTAGCTTTAAAACTTGGGTCGCCAATCATACCTGTTGCTCCGCCAATCAGAGCGATGGCTTGATGACCTGCATCCTGAAAGCGCTTAAGCATAATTAAAGGCACGAGGTGTCCGATATGCAGGCTGCCAGCGGTGGGATCGAAACCGCAGTAGACGGTTTGTGGCTCTGATAAAAGCGTTTGAATCAGCTCTAAATCACTGGCTTGCGCGATGAGTCCTCTCGCTTGTAAATCTTCAATCAATGTCATTGTCTTATCTGCCTGAGTTATTGTTTCATTCAGACTAAAGCGCGACAGTGCTGATCGACATATCCCTAAAGGGACAGTTTGTTATCTCACGCGGGTAATCAGATGATTTAAAAACAGCTGAAATAGCTCGCCAAGTGAAGAGACTTTCAACTGTGAGTATATCCGTTTGCGATGATTTTTGACCGTGCCTTGCACCAGTTCCAGTCGAGTCGAAATTTCTTTGGTATCAAACCCTTGTACTAGCAGTTGGGCGACTTCTTGCTCTCGTCGGGTTAACGTATCGGTGCCAAATGTTGTCAGGGCGTGTTCTATTACTTCTCTCAGATTGCCAGAATATGTCTCGGGATTAAAAACGGGCTCAGACATTGAAAACTCAGCTTGTTTCCAGTGTTGCTGACACAGCGATTGAAGTATCGAAAAGTAAGGTTGTAATCGGTTTATTTGCTGCTTTGAGAAGCGTTTACCTTCTTCCAGGTAGCCGAAATAGAACATTACCCAGGAATGAGCTTCGACTTGGATCAGCATACTGAGTTCATCTTTCCAGCCAGTCTGGCGATAAAATTGGTCGCAATAGTCTTGGTAATCTACGCCCTTACGAACCACATCTTTTAGCGTAAAAACCCCTTGTTGTTTGCTGTCGTTTAACTGCTGGAAAAAGGGATCATTTTGAAACGAATTGGTGAGATAGCGTTGAAAGAGCAAATCACGCTCATTTTGAATCGAATCATAAAGATAAATAGGGTGTTTGTTTTCACGATATCCCAGTATCACCGCGCAATCAAAATCGAATAAAGCGCTGATCACCCGCATCAATTTCGGCGTGAAATTAGGCGTATTTAAGGCAGAGATGGCCTCTGCGAGGAGCGTATTAAAGTGAGTGTCAGACATGCGAAGTTGAATTGAAGTGGTTTCATGTAAGCATAACCAAAACCGACTCAACGAGAAAGGGGAGCGTCACCTTTTGCTTCGGCGGTTCTCCCCTTGGCTTCTATTTGTTCTTGAGTCTTTCACTTACTGAGAGTTGGTTAGCTCCTCGTTGACCCAGTATTTAGAACCAGACACATTGACATCGACTAACAGACCTTTTGAGTTCAACTGGTACACCGCGACACCACTGTTAAAGTGTGTGCTGAGTTCCTCACCTTCATCGCCTGCAAGAGCCGTTGCTTCGCTGGACGCTTCCCAGCCTTCATTAACGAAAGTGTCGAAATCTTTTTGGTTTTCAAACAGCACCACTTGTTGATAAAACTTGCCGCCAGCGCCGAGTGCCAAGCCCATTCCGAACATGTTCATGTAAGTGCGTTTTTCTGTCTCTTTATTTACCGCAACGCCAGAGCCAGAGTTGGTGTGGAACAGTAAAGATAACTTGCGAGAGTCAAATACCGCGTAGC